>JBAZSE010000006.1:0-18318 GCA_041662565.1 Patescibacteria group bacterium | reverse complement strand
TCGATCAGTCCGATGCTCGGTACAAAGTGTATGAGCAGGTCGGTTAGTACTTTGATAGCGTTTGACCGATTTTCATGGATGACCAGGCCGGAATGGCCAGATGGCAATCCTGACACTTTGATTTGAAACACGCCATCGCCTTGTTCGACCGGTTGCCATGCTAAAGACAACTCGGCTTTGATTGTGGTAGCGCTGGCGCAACCAACGGTAATAGAGTCGTCTTCCTCGGCGTCGAGGTTGATGAGGTAAGTCGCCGTTAGTTCAAATCCGAGATTATTGGCTCCGGACAATTCGTCTTCTTCGTCAGTCGTAAAGACCAACTCCAGTGGACCATGTTCATCCTCTCCTTCCATGATGGCGAGCATCATGGCGATTCCAAAGCCGTTGTCAGCGCCGAGAGTCGTGCCATTCGCTTTGAGCAGATTGCCCTCACGGATAACATCGATGGGATCATTGGTGAAGTCGTGTTCCACTCCCTTGGTGGCGACGCAGACCATGTCCACGTGCGCCTGAAGACAGGTTGTTGGCGAGGTTTCGTATCCGGCCGAAGCAGGAACCCAAACCATTAGGTTGTTGTGAGCGTCGTTTTGCCATGAGAGGTCCAGATCCGTTGCCTTCTTTTTGATAAAGTCGATGACTCTATCTTCCTCATGGGAATTCCGCGGAATAGCGGAAAGCTCCATAAAGCATCGCCAGATTGACTGCTGGGAAAGTTTTTCCAAGTCAGTCGCGTGATTGTCAGACATCCTAACTCCCGAAATTGGGATTGTGTTTCGATCTCTCTTCTAGAATTGTTCCAAGAAGCATTATTTGGTAAGGCCTGTCTGACTTCTATTCTTAAAAAGCAAATAGGCCCTACCAAAGGCACTGTTTCTACATCAATTGACAAAGGGCAATTTTAGGCCTGATTTAGGCCTATTTTTAACTTTTAATATTAGCATAAAATAGGGAAAATGTCAATGTTTGAAGGAAAATTTTACTTCTTAATTTTTATGGACTATAATGTATTAGCCCGTCGAGTTTGAAAAAAAACTTGGCGGGTTAATTATCTTTATCACTTATCAGTTTATTAATCATTAACCATTAGCAATTAACTATATGGAACTTACAGACCAGAATTTTCAAAAAGAAGTTTTGCAAAGCGACCAGCCAGTACTGGTGGATTTTTTTGCCGAATGGTGTGGGCCCTGCAGGATGCAAGCGCCGATTATTGAAGAATTAGCCAAAGAGTATGAAGGCAAAGCCAAGGTGTTGGCTTTGGATGTTGATGCTTCGCGGGCCACAGCCGGCGAATATCAGGTAATGAGCATTCCCACTTTAATTATTTTTAAAGGCGGCAAGCCGGTGGAACGGTTAATGGGTTTGCAATCCAAGGATCTGTTGATGGAAAAATTAAACAGCTTGCTTTAAACTTTATGGCCAATATTTTTAAACAGACCATTGCGCAAGTTCAAATTGCTTCAAAAATTTTAAAATTGAAGCCAACAACGGTAAAAAAACTTTCTACCCCGCAAAGGATTTTAAACAAAAAAATTGTTTTGTCTTTGGATAACGGTAAAAAGAAATTAGTGGAAGTTTATCGGGTGCAATTTAATAACGCGCGCGGTCCTTTTAAGGGCGGGATTAGGTTTCATCCTAATGCCAACATTGCCGAAGTAAAAACTTTGGCTTTACTCATGGCCATTAAATGCGCCGTGGTAAATATTCCCATGGGCGGTGGTAAGGGCGGAGCTAAAATTGATCCAAAAAAGTTAAGCGTGGCAGAGGTGGAAAGATTATCGCGCGCCTGGGTGGGTGCGTTTAAAAATAATTTAGGACCGGATTTGGATGTGCCCGCGCCGGATGTTTATACCACTCCGCAGATTATGGATTGGATGGTTGATGAATATTCCAAGCTTGTCGGTAAAAAAAGTTTAGCCATGATTACCGGTAAGTCGCTTGGTAATGGCGGTTCGGCCGGGCGCGAAACAGCTACCGCTCAAGGCGGATTTTATATTTTAAGCGAGTTGGCTAAAAAAATTAAATTGCAACCTAAAAAATCAACCGTTGTTATTCAGGGTTTTGGCAATGCCGGTTATCATGTGGCTCAGCTTATGTATAAAGCCGGTTACAAAATTATTGGCTTATCGGATTCACAAGGCGGAATTGTTGATTTAAGGGGTTTGGGTATGAATCCCGAAAATGTGATGCTTTCCAAAAGAGAGCACGGCAAAATCCATTCTTGCTACTGCACCGGCTCGGTTTGCGATTGCCAAAACTACAAGCATATTTCTAACCAAGAATTATTGGAGTTGCCCGCTGATATTTTGGTTTTAGCTGCTTTAGAAAATCAAGTTAATAAAAGCAACGTTAAAAAAATAAAGGCCAAAATTATTTTAGAGCTGGCCAATGGCGGTTTAAATCCGGATGTGGATGAAATTTTGGAAAAAAACAAGGTAATGATTTTGCCGGATGTTTTAGCTAATGCCGGCGGAGTTACGGTTTCCTATTTTGAATGGCTGCAAAATAAAAAAAACCAGCACTGGACGGAAAAGGAAGTTTTTGTAAAATTAAAAAAAATCATGGTAGCCAGTTTTAACGATATGTGTCGCATCATTAAAAAGCACCGGGTTACGCCTCGTACGGCTGCTTATATTTTGGGGATAGAAAGAATTGTTAAGGCCATGAATCAAAAATAACCAAATAAAAAGAACCCAAGAGCCAATAACGTTCCATGTGGAACGTTTTGTTTTTTTAAATAGCCGATTATGATATAATACGGCTATGGACAACCAACGTTACCCGGGCGGAACAGAATTGTTAGACGCCCAATACATTTTAAAGGATGTTTTGGAAATTGCTTATGGCTCGCGCGTGGCCGATTTGGGCGTGGGCTCTATGGCCTTTTTTGCTCTGCAAGCGGCCAAGCTGGTTGGTGATAAGGGTCGGGTGTATGCTTGCGATATTTTAAAAGATGTTTTATCGGCGGTAGAAGGCAAGGCCAGGCAAGAAGGGTTGTTAAACATCAAAACCATTTGGACTAATTTGGAAATTGTTGGCGCGGCTAAAATTGATGAACCGGTGGATTACGCTTTGCTGATTAATATTTTATTTCAATCACAAAAGCACGTGGAAATTTTGCAAGAAGCCAGCCGATTGCTTAAACCCGAGGGCAAATTATTAATGGTAGAATGGAAGCCAACCGGCGGGCCAATCGGGCCGGCTGTTAATTTGCGGATTTCTCAAGCCGATGCCGAACGCTTGGCAACCGAAGCCGGCTTTACCAAAATAAAAGAATTTGAAGCCGGTGCAAACCATTATGGTTTGGTGTTTCAAAAATAATTAATGATTCATGATTCATAAATAATAATTCATGTAGCCTGCCCGAAAATGGATTATAGATTATGGTTTATTATTTTACCCCCTTGCATTTTTTTTAAAATTAGCTAAAATATCCAGCATGACTAGATTGCTACAATTATCCTTTTGGTTTGATGTTTATCCCCTGCCTTTTTACCAGGTGGCTTACTGGCTTTTTGGCGGCTTGTTTATTGCTTGTTTGGTTTTTGGTATTTTTGCCCTGGTGCGTTCTCAAAAATTAGGCAACAAGTTGGTTATCAAGGTTTGGTCAAAATTAGGAAATTTTGGTTTAAGCTTTGGCATTGTTGGCTTAATTTTATTATTTTTCAAACAACAGCGTTTGCCGTATTTGGGTATGAGATTTTTTTTGGGCTTATGGTTGTTGGTGTGTTTGGTCTGGCTGGGCTTTATTTTAAAATATTTATTAGTTGATTTGCCAAAATTAAAAGCTGAAAAAAAATATAAGGATGAATTGCTGAAGTATATTCCGTAGATTATAGAAATTTAAATTAATATAAAACAGGGTCAAAATATTTTTGATCCTGTTTTTATTTTATGAAATATAATCCAACAATTTACAATCGTCAATCAATTAGATTGCCAGCATATGATTATTCCGGAACGGGGTATTATTTTGTGACGATTTGTTCTTATAAACGCGAATTAATTTTTGGTGAAATTAAAAACGATGAAATGAAATTATCACCAACAGGGATTATTATTGAAAAATATATATTAATAATTGAACAACATTTTGAAAACGTAAAAATTGACGCATCGGTTATTATGCCAAATCACGTTCATTTTATCATTATAATTGATTGTCGTAGGGGCGGGGTTATCCCGCCCAATGACATTGTTTTATTAAATAATGATTATAATAACAAACAGGGCGGGATGAACGAATTGGGCGGGATAACCCCGCCCCTACGGGCGTTATCAAAACCAACGTTGGGACAAATTGTTGGATATTATAAATATCAAACAACCAAACGGATTAATCATGTATTTAACAATTCAATTGATAAAAAAATATGGCAACGTAATTATTATGAACATATCATCCGTGATGAAAATTCATTAAACCGTATTCGCCAATATATAAAAAACAATCCGGTTAATTGGAAAAATGACCGCAATAATTTGTAATTTGAAAATTAAAATAAAAAATCCGCTGGATAGCGGATTAATTATACATTCCTTCCCTTAGATTAATACATCTTAGTAGTAAGCTAAGGGGAGTGGAGCAGGCTTGGTGAAGGTACTGCTCCCATTACCTTATAGATATGATTTAGTATCCCAGCCAGAATCGGGCGCCGATCCCCGGAATTTGAATCCGGGTGTTTTTCTTCGCCGTGACTTTGACTATATGGTCAATTTTGTGGTCCCAGTTTTGGAAACCGGGATTAAGGCACGACCATTGTGCCGTTGGATTGTCCGCAAGTATGCGGTACATCATACTACCTCCGAAGCCATTACGATGTAGCAGTTCGTCTATTCCGCCAAGATCGATTAATCGATCCAGAGGATAAACAGCATTGGCCCCGGGCCATGGTTCAATGGCCTGGCCATAACTCCATTTCTGTTGGAGTCTGCAGGCCCATTTATCAACCGTGACAGAGATGTTTTCCCAGTCACCATCGGGCAGAGCCAGGAGAACTGAGCAGGAATCGGACTTGTTCCCGCCACGGTCGCCCATAGCGCCAGTGTAGGTAAAAGTCGAACCCGCAGGTAGATTAACGGTGGTATTTGGCCAGTCGCGGCCCTTCCCGATAATTTCACCTTTGGAGTCGGTGACAACGTAATTGCCGAACCCGGCCGCAAGCGACGGGTTGACAGTGGCGAATACGGCGATCAAGATCGCCACGAAAGTAAACAGACGATTCATTTCTTCCTCAGAATTTTTGGACCATTCGTGGTCCGATTGACGAATTGTCAGTGTGCAACTACCTTCCCTTAGCTTATTAAGTTTAAGTAGTAAGCTAAGGGTAGAGGCGAATTGTTTCAACTGTGTTGAGAACAATTCGCCTTAAAGACTTTAGTCTTCGATAGATTCTCGGACCGAGATGGCGCCGAGTTCCAACTTTTGCCCCAGTTGAACGAGGGCGTCTGGATTTGTTTTTCTCAGATAGCCTGAGAGAAACAGTGGTTTTCCAACCAGCGACTTTAAATAGTCGGCCGAGAGAGGTTTCCCTGTTCTCAGGTTGATGGTACTGGGCGTAAGAACTCCCAGATACATTCCCGAGGTTTTGCTTTTTTCTTCGTCGGTGAACCATTCGTCACCCTTATTGCGAAGCGTGCCATGCCCTGTAAATATTACAGGTGTCATCGCCGAGTCTGCAGCGATTAATCGCTGTTGTAAGGCAAATGAGTCGGGGGTCTTTAAAAACCCACCATTATTCGCGCAATCAACCGTAGCTGCGATTATGGCAACGGCCAGAATAATTATTACTGAACGCATTTCATTCCCCAATTCCCGATATCATGCCTCGGGTAAGCGTGTTGCCAGAAATACTGGCGTTGTGAATTGTAAAGGACAGATTCCTTCCCTTAACTTGTTAAATGTCTTAACTAACTATACTAATCTTTGACAAGAATCGACTGATAATACGTAAGCTTTATTGTGATTTAGTATTTAACAAGCTAGGGGAAGTGGGCGAATAATCGCCAAAAAGCGGTTTTCGCCCGCATGCGGCCGTTGGCCGAAAAATCGGATTGCGGCCACAATTCTGCTTGTTTTGTAAATGATTTTGGGCACAAAACCCTCATTTACTTAACATATTCCTAAGGCCTGCCAGTTTTGAAGTAGGGTTTTGTAGAGGCAGGGTTACCCTGCCTCTACAAAACCCTACTTCTCTAAAGGTTAGGTCAAAGGCCGACAAGCAGAATCGTGGTCACAAAATTCACTAATATAGTAGTATAGCATAGTAATTAAATGTTGTCAAGTGTTTTAAGACCTAAAAGATTAAATTTTGGCTAACATTAGCCATTAAATATGTCCAAACAAAGCCAGGTAGGTAAATTAGGAGAAGAAATCGCCCAAAAACTTCTTATTTTAAAGGGTTTTTTGATTATCTGCAGAAATTTTCATATCCAAGGCGGAGAAATTGATATAATTTGTAAAAAAGGACGTAAATTGTATTTTATTGAAGTTAAAACCAGAACCAATTTAAACTATGGCTTTGCGGAAGAAAGTTTTAATTGGCGCAAACGGCAACGAATTAAAAGAGCTGTTTTTACCTATCTATCTCAGCAAAAAGGATCTAAATCCTGGCAAGTTGATTTGGTGGTTGTTGAATTGGATGTAAAAATAAAAACGGCTAAAATTAGGCATTTTCAAAATGTGGAATTGTAAATAATAATGGATGTAGCGTAGTGCCTGTAGGGCCAATTCATGAATTGGCCCTACGTTGTATTGCCATGTTGATTCGATTATTAACATATTATTCCCATCTAATCCCCTTGCGTCAAATGGTTTTTTGGTTGAAAATACAATTTCCGTATGATGAAAAAGATTTTTATCAAATTATCAATATTTTTTTTACCGGCATTGTTGGCCGTTTTTATTTTTTCTTTTAACTTGCCCGCCGCGCATGCCGCCCAAGGTGAATGCCATTTGGAAAATTGTTTAGTACCCTCTCCCACGATTTTGTTGCCAAAAATTAATTCCATTAATTCATCCGGCCAAATTAATTTGGTTGGCTTAACTTGGAAAAGAACGGTTGTTAAGGTTTATTTGGATGGCCAAGAATTAATTGGTGTTAAACAGTATGATCATGAAGATTATTTTGCCGGTTTTTATTTAACCGCCAATGTTCACCTTAAGCCCGGCAAGCATTATTTATATACCATTGCTCATTCGGAAAAACCAGGTTGGTTTGATCAAAGCAAAGAATCTGCTTATATTTATTTTACCGTTCCAGTTCCCAAGCCACAGCCAATAGCAGTAATTAATGATTTGCCGGTTGAATCGGATTTAAGCCAAGTGGCAGAACCATCTATTGATAATGGTTTGAATGTTTTAGCTAGCACCAGTTTAACTACGGTAGAAGTTAATCAGGGGCAAATTGAAGGCGGGGTTTTTGTGGAAGCCGAAGAGCCGGGTCAAGTTGCCGATGCGTCAAATGATTCAGGTAGCAAAGACCAAGATCAAGCGGTTCAGCAAACTTTACCTAGCCAAGGGCCCTCTGCCAGTAATTTAACGGACTTGCAAAATGCTGGCCAGGTTGACGATTTAAGCGCATATTTGGAAAATGAGTTTTTAGCCGAACAGGTTAAGGCCACTGCCAAACGCAATCGCCTGATTGGCTTGGTTGTTTTAGCAGTTTTGGTTTTAGGATTTTTAATCAGCAGATTGGTTGGCAAAAAAAGCGTTTCTCATGCCGGTCAATTTGAGTCAGCTGTTATTGCACCTTCAACTTTAGCAACTGGGCAACAGCCACAGGAAGCAGTTTCTGTTGAAGCGCCCGCCACTGGTTTGGACCAGCTAAAAAGTGAGGCCATTGCCAGAGCCGAGCATGTTGATTATTGGGTGCCTGGCCCTACTCCCTACACGCCCTATTCTTTAAATGATGAGTTTGAATTGGATTCCTTAAAAGAGAAAAATAAGGAATTTGACAAATAGCTTAAACCCTGTTAAGATAATGACAAGCTAGTGTTAAATACACTGGCTTTTAATTTATTCAAAATTAACCGGCTAAAATGCCAACCAGCTGATTAGCCAACAAAACAATGTCCGAAATACAAGATGCCATTCAGTTGATTTGCGAAGAAAAAAATATTTCCGTGGGTTCCGTTTTGGAAACCATTGAAGCGGCTTTAGCGGCCGCTTATCGCAAGGACTTTGGCCAAAAAAACCAAAATATTAAAGTTACCTTTGATTTGGATACCAATAAAATGGAAGTTTTTGACGTTAAAACGGTAGTAGAAGATATGGATTTGGAAGAATTGGAAAAAGAACGCATGGAATTTATAGAAAAAAAAGAAGCCGGCGAAGAAGTGGATGAAGAGTCGCTGCGCAAATTTAATCCCAAAACCGAAATCATGCTTTCCGAAGCCAAGGAACTAAAAGCCAAAGCCAAAATCGGTGAAGAAATTAGCACCAAGTTGGAAGTGCCTTCGGAATTTGGCCGGATGGCGGCTCAAACCGCCAAGCAGGTAATTATCCAGCGTTTGCGTGAAGCAGAGCGCGATGTTATTTTTGAAGAATTTAAGGAACGCGAAGGCGCTTTGGTTAGCGGTATTGTGCAACGCCGTGAAGGCCGTTTGGTTATGGTGGATATCGGTCGAGCAGTGGCTGTTATGCCTCCCGATGAACAGATTTATTCGGAAAATTATACCATGGGCCAGCGCTTAAAGTTTTTAATCGTCGCGGTAGAAAAAACCCCCAAGGGTCCGGAAATCAGAATTTCCCGCACCCACCCGGATATTGTTAGGGAATTATTTAAAACCGAAGTGCCGGAAATTGAATCCGGCGCCGTGGAAATAAAAGCCATTGCCCGCGAGGCAGGCGGCCGGTCCAAGGTGGCTGTGGTTTCGCACGAAGATAATATTGATCCGGTTGGTTCTTGCGTGGGCCAACGCGGCACTAGAGTGCAAACGGTTATTTCGGAATTGGGCGGAGAAAAAATCGATATCATTGAATGGTCAAAAAATATTGAAAAATTTATTTCTCACGCTTTATCGCCAGCCAAGGTTGAAGGCATTAAAGTTGATGAGGAAAGAAAAACAGCTTTAGTTAAAGTTAAAGAAGATCAGCTTTCCTTGGCTATTGGCCGCGATGGCCAAAACGTTAGGTTGGCTGCCAAGTTAACGGAATACAGAATTGATATAGAAGGCGCCGAAGAAATTTTACCGCCAACAGAAGAGGGCGCGGAAAATAATAACCCAGAAGAGTCGGTTGTAGAAGAAACAATTGAGGAAATTAAAAAGGACGAAGCAAGCCAAGAAAATTAATTTTAAAATTCCTAATTCATAATCAAAAATTTATGTCATTAACTTTAATCTTACCTTTGGCGGCCGCTTTAGCCGCTATCATTTACGGAGGAATATTAATCAAGTTGGTTTTAAAGCAAGGTACCGGCTCGGCTAAGATGCAAGAAATTGCCGCCGCTATCCAAGAGGGCGCCAAGGCCTATTTAAACAGGCAGTATAAAACCATTGCGGTAATTGCTTTGGTTTTATTTGTTATTTTATGGTTGGTTTTAAATGTCCAAATTGCTTTGGGATTTTTGGTTGGAGCAATTCTTTCGGCCATTGCCGGTTATATCGGCATGAATGTTTCTATTAGAGCCAATGTAAGAACAGCCGAAGCCGCCAAGAATGGTTTGGCCGCTGCTTTAGGTGTGGCTGTTAAGGGTGGCGCGGTTACCGGCTTTTTTGTAGTTGGTTTGGGCTTGCTGGGTGTGGCTGGATTTTACGCCTTGGGCGGTAGTGTGCAGGCCTTAATTGGTTTATCTTTTGGCGGCAGTTTAATTTCCATCTTTGCCCGCTTGGGCGGAGGTATTTTTACCAAAGCCGCTGATGTGGGCGCTGATTTGGTTGGTAAAGTTGAAGCGGGAATTCCCGAAGATGATCCTCGCAACCCAGCCGTGATTGCCGATAACGTTGGTGATAACGTTGGTGATTGTTCGGGTATGGCCGCCGATTTATTTGAAACTTATGCCGTGACCAGCGTGGCTGCTATGTTGCTTGGCGCCTTGGTTTTTGGCAACAATGAAAACGCCATAATTTATCCTTTAATGCTTGGTGCGGCCGCGATTATTTGTTCGATTATCGGCAGTTGGTTTATTCGTTTGGGCAAGAACAAGAATATTATGGGTTCGTTGTACAAAGGTTTAATTGCTGCCGGAGTTTTGGCCGCCATTTTATTTTATCCGATCACTCAATGGTTAATGGCCGATGTTGTGCCTTATAATTCCGTTAGATTGTACTTGGCTTCATTGGTTGGTTTAGTGGTAGCAGCTTTAATGGTGGTGATTACCGAATACTATACTTCTACCAAATACTCTCCCGTTAAATCTATCGCCGAGTCATCCGTTACCGGACACGGTACTAATGTTATTCGCGGTTTGGCTGTTTCTATGAAATCAACCGGTTGGCCGATTTTGGTTATTGTAGGCGCTATTTTAGCCAGCTATTATTTGGCCGGGCTTTACGGCGTGGCTATTGCCGCCATGAGCATGCTTTCATTGTGCGGTATTATTGTTACCATTGATGCTTACGGCCCAATTACCGATAACGCCGGCGGCATTGCCGAGATGGCCGGTTTGGATGAAGAAGTTAGAAAAGTTACCGATGAATTGGATGCCGTTGGCAATACCACTAAAGCCGTTACCAAAGGTTATGCCATTGCTTCGGCAGGGCTTGCCGCTTTGGTTTTGTTTTCGGCTTATGTTCAAGAATTTGCCAGTCGAGGTGTGTTGCTCGCCTTTCCTTTAAATGATCCTTTGGTGCTGGTTGGCTTATTTATCGGCGGTGTGTTGCCTTATATTTTTGGCGCCATGAGTATGGAGGCCGTTGGTAAAACCGCCGGCAGCGTGGTGGAAGAAGTTAGAGAACAATTTAAAAATAATCCCGGCATCATGCTTGGAACAAGCAAGCCGGATTATTCCAGAACAGTTGATTTGGTTACCAAGGCCGCGCTTAAACAAATGATTGTGCCGGCTTTAATTCCGGTGGTTGCCCCAATTTTGGTTGGCTTTATATTAGGGCCTGTTGCTTTGGGTGGTTTATTGGTTGGTTCCATAATTACCGGTTTGTTTATCGCCATTTCTATGACCTCGGGTGGCGGCGCTTGGGATAATGCTAAAAAATATATTGAAGCCGGCAATTTTGGCGGCAAAGGCAGTGATGCCCATAAGGCAGCCGTTACCGGTGATACGGTTGGCGATCCTTATAAAGATACTGCCGGTCCGGCCATTAATCCGATGATTAAGATTTTGAATGTGGTGGCATTGTTGTTGGTGGCCTTGTTGATTTAAAAAGAAAATTTTTTTTATAAAGCCGTCGATGCTTTCGCTCGACGGCTTTTTAGATAAAAAAGGCAGCCGAGGGTTTAGTTCGACTGCAAAAGGTTCCGGTGATTGGAAACAATCGTGAGGGTTACCGACGTTCTTTGAGCGCCGCAATAAGATCATCAATGCATTCCAGAGTAGCCCTTCGAAGCTCTGGATATTTTTTGGCGATCTTGTAGTCGCTTTCGTTGTAGCGGTTGGCTCTACAAAGCTCACGGATGCTGTCCTGCACGGCGTACATTCTTTCGCTCTGTTCATTGCTTTGTTGTTCCCAGGGGATTTTGCGAATCTCCCCTAATTCACTTCGCATCAGGGTCAGGTTTCTACCGAATTCGGTATTGTCCGAGAAGGCCGAACCCTCCACATTTTTGCGAAAGAGTGCGAGGTCAACGAGGCAGCTGTCAACGATATCAAAGTTAACTACCGCTTCGATGATGACGGGCATCAACGTGCTCTTGAACATGGCGATCATTAGCGACTTTTTGTAAAAGATCGCTTTGGCCTTGTCGATCACCGATTGGCGGCGAACGCTCAAGTCGCCTTCTTCTTTCGAGGGCAGAGTTTTAGCCACGCGGTATGTGGCTTGGCCGAAGAACCTGTCGTAGAACCCTTGGCCGGTGCTGCCGTAATCGGACTGTTCCCATTCCAAGGAGCGGGAGTAGTCGGCCACAGCATGGTAGATCAGTGATCGGCTGAAAAATATGTCTGCAGTCAACTCTGCGAGAGGGCTGGCTACAATGACAGCAGTGGCCAAGAAGATGGCCAGAACAACGATCGTCACGATTTTCATGACTTCCTCAATTCGATTGGGGTTGAAGCGAATACACTTTTTAATGGCGTTTCGCACTATTTATGTTCAGAACATAATATAATAACATTATGTAGGATTTTTGTCAATAATAAAAAAACCGACAAATAAATTGTCGGCGAGGGATTGGTCCCTAGAAATCCGAAGTTACATAGTAGTATCCGGGAGTTACCGTTCTCCAATCGGAGGGCATTGCGCAACCTGTTGACCGGCTAGCACGGCACTTTGTCATAAAACAGCCAAAGTGATAAGTGCCTTTAAGGCCGGGTTGCTTTGAGATGTGCATTCTTTCTTTGGGGTCTTGATGCTTTTCATTTTCCCCCGAGGTATAATGGATAATTGCTTGCTGGCAATAATCGCAATGACCCACTGTTTTGGCTTCGATTGGTAAGTTTGGCATTCTACTTTCCTTGACAAATGATGGTACAAACTATGACAAGTATACATTAAAAATTATTTTTGTCCAGAAAAAAGAGCCGTCCAGTAACCTATGAGGGTTAAAGGACGGCTGATTGGTTCCCGTGATCGGAAACATGAGAGAAAATTATAGCTGGGCTTTAAGTTTGGCCAGAGCAACTTTCTCGGATTTCCTGGATCCTCTCGTGAGTTTCCATGCCTTGAACATCTCTGTACCATACCAGCTCTCATCCTCTCTCCTCCACTCAAGGGTATCTTGAGTGGTTACGACCGTCAGATCGAATAGACGGTAGCCGTATTTCTGTCGGTCCCACGCGTCTAATGTCACAGACAACCCCTGGGTTGTGTCTTTCCATGACCAGACGGCTCGCCAAGCGACAACATCGCCTGGATTTCGGAAAATTTTCCGATCGCCTCCTTCATGGAAGTAAGCGTTCTCCATGGTGGAAGTAAGTATTTCCTCCCTCTGGGTGCGTTGCCACACAGAAAGAGAGGCCATGCCCGTGGCGACTATCGCCAATACTACGAGGATCGAAACAGCAAGTTTTCTCACGATTTTTCCCTATAATTGGGTGGGTGGTTGAAGCAAGTGTGGTTTGTGCCACCTTGCGTTATTTGCGTAGGTTCAGAACTTATTATAATAGCATATACTGACTTTTTTGTCAAGTATTGTTCTAAAATAAGTTAAATTGGTTGACAAAACGTCAAATTCAAGTAAAATAAAGAAACTTTTAGAACTATCCTAATTTTTATGGATATCAAAAAAACTCAACCAAAATCCTCCGAAATTGAATTAAAGATTGAAATTTCCCAAGCAGAATATCAGCCCTATTTGGAAAAAGCCGCTATTAAAATGTCGCAATCCAGCAAGATTGAGGGCTTTAGGCCAGGCAAGGCGCCTTTTGCTTTGGTTAAACAGCGTTTTGGTGAAATGGCTATTTACCAAGAGGCCTTGGATGAAATTGTTTCGCATTTTTTTTATCATGCCGTGATGCAGGAGAAATTAAATACCATTGCCCAACCCAAAATTGAGTTGGAAAAATTAGCTCCGGGCAATCCGATTATTTTTAAAGCTACTGTGGCCTTAATGCCAACGGTAAAGCTAGGAGATTACAAATCCATTAAGTTAAGTAAAAAAGAAGTTAAGATTGAAGAAAAACAAGTTGAAAAAGTTATTAATGATTTAAGAAAAATGCGGGCCAAAGAAACTTTGGTAAATCGTGAAGCTAAAATGGGTGATCGGGTAGAAGTTGATTTTGAAGTTTCGCTTGATAAAGTGGTAATTGAGGGCGGTCAGGGCAAAAAATACCCCTTGGTGTTAGGTGAGGGCTCTATGATTCCCGGTTTTGAAGAACAGTTGGCAGGTTTAAAAGCGAATGAAGAAAAAAACTTCCAGCTCAAATTTCCGGAAAATTACCAAAATAAAATGGTGGCGGGCAAGCATTGCGATTTTAAAGTTAAAATGTTGTCGGTTTTTGAATTGGAATTGCCTGAAGCGGATGATGCTTGGTCCAAAACCTTGGGTGCCGAAAGCGCCGTTGATCTAAAAACAAAAATTAAGGCCAATTTACAACAGGAAGAAGAGTTCCATGAGGAACAAAAATTGGAAATGGCAATGTTAACCAAGATTGTGGAACAAACCGAATTTTCGGAAATTCCAGAAATTTTAATTGAATCAGAGGCCGGACGCATGGTTCATGAATTTGCCGATTCCATTGCCCAACAGGGCCTAGAATTTAACGCTTATTTGGAAAATATTAAAAAAGCGGAAAAGGATTTACAGGCCGATTTTAAGCCCAAAGCCCTGGAAAGGGTTAAAACCTCGTTAGTTATTAAAGAAATTGCCGATAGCGAAAAAATTGAAGTAACCAATGCCGAAATGCTTAAAGAAACCGAAAAGATATTAACTCAAGTTAAGGGCAATCCGGAGGCCGAGGAAAATATTACAGGTGAGGGCTATCAGCATTATTTAACTACGGTTATTAGAAATAGGAAAGTGATTGAAATGTTAAAAAAAGAGATTATTAAATAGAAGATAAAAGGCCTTGCCCTAAGCCGTCATTGCGAGCCCCGAAGGGGCGTGGCAATCCCGTTGTATTTGGTATGCACATCGGGATTGCTTCGTCGCGTTGCTCCTCGCAATGACATGTTAAGCAAGGCCTTTTTTTGATATAATGATTGTATGTTATTTGGTGCGCATGTCTCAATTGCCGGTGGGATTTTTAAAGCCCCAACCAATGCTGCAAAAATCGGCTGTGAAGTTTTTCAGCTGTTTTCGCGTTCTCCCATGGGCGGCCCGGCGCCAAGCTTAACCAAAACAATTGTTGCGGATTTTACATCTGCCATGAAATTAAATAATCAAGCTGAGGCCTATATTCATACGCCTTATTACATTAATCTGGCTTCGGTTAAAAGCAACATTTATCAATCATCTATTAAAATAATTCGTGAGGAACTAGAGCGGGCATCAACTTTGGGCGTAAAATATATTATGACTCATTTAGGCAGTGCCAAGGATACGCCCAGAAAAGAAGCCATTAAAAAGGTTAGCCAAGGTATTGTTAAAATTTTAGCCGGTTATAAAGGAAGCGCTTTGTTGCTGTTGGAAAATTCTGCCGGCAGTGGTAACGTGGTTGGTGATAAGTTTGAAGAATTAGCCGTTATGATCAAAAGTTTATCGGCCACAGATCGAAAAAAAATAGGCGTCTGTTTGGATACCTGCCATGCCTTTGCCAGCGGTTATGATTTAAAAACTTCGGCTATGGTTAATCAAACGATCGGCAAATTTGATAAAATTATCGGCTTAAAATATTTACGCTTGATCCATTGCAATGATTCTAAAACGGAATTTAGCGTGCATGTTGATAGGCATGAACACATCGGCATGGGCAAAATAGGTTTAGCCGGTTTTAAGGTCTTGGTTAATCATCCCAAATTAAAAAAAGTAAATTTTATTTTAGAAACGCCGGAAGATGAGCGCGGCAATCAAGAGAATGATTTAAAAATATTAAAAAAATTGAGGGGTTAAATCTATGACCATAGGAATTTACATTTTAATTATTTTGGTTCTGGGCTATATTAGTGTTTATCTGCGCGAACGTTGGTTAAATGCCCCGTGGATGATGCCCTTAACTTGGTTGGGTATTTTTATCCACGAATGTTCGCATGCTTTATTTTGTCTGCTTTCCGGCGGCAAAGTTACCGGTTTTAGGGTAACTTCCCGCGAGGGCTATATTACCCACTATCGCCCTACTGTTCCCATCATCGGCCCCATGGCAACAGCCATTGCCCCAATGATGCTGGGCTTGGTGGTTATTGGTTTGTTGGATCATTTTTGGCTTAAAACCTCTTTATCAATTACTTCGGCAGATATTTTACAAAATTTTGTTAATGTTTTATCGTCTTTAAATCCGTTAAGATGGCAGGCCTGGATTATGCTGGCATTGTTGTTAAATGTAGGCGTGATGCTTGGACCCTCCATAGAAGATTTAAAAAATATTTGGCCTTTGGTTTTATTATCTTTTTTCATTCACAGTGAAAGCTTGGCCAAAGTTTTATCCTTAGTAATCGGTTTAATTGCGGTTAATATTTTATTGTTCCTTATCATTATTATAGCTAGAATTATTTGGACAAAAAAAAGAACAACCACTAGGATTGTTCATCAATAAACAGTTGTTGTAACCGCTATTGATTAATAGTTGCCATTATCGGGTAATGAATGAAGAATCACGGAGAGTTTGTTGGCCTGCTTATTATCATAATGGCTTATCAGCCACATTAAGCTAACCAGCCAAACCAGAAGGAAGGCGGCAACGATCATTAGGCAATTTTGCCACAGCGGTTCATGGTGTTTGCCAAGAACTTTTAGGCAAAAAGTAAACAAGCCGGCGAAGGCACAGCCCAGGCAAAATACTTGGACTTGCCTGGTTATATTGGAAACCAACATAAAGCGACCTTGTGTAAAATGAACGAAAGGACAATTTCGCCTTAGCATAGTATAAAACTTATTAATTGTCAATATGGAATTAACCAAGGAACAAATTGAAAAAATTGAATTTTATGTTTGTTCGCACCTGGATTCTTTAAATTGGCAGCACACTCAATTAATTAGGCCGATTGCCCAAAAGTTGGCAAGATTAGAAAAAGCGGATAAACAAATTGTTGATGTGGCTGTTTTATTCCATGATTTGGGAAAACACACCGGTGAAAACAAAGACCACGAAAAACGTAGCGGAGAAATGGCTCGTAAATATCTTGAGAAAGAAAATTTTGAACAGCGATTTATTGAAGAAGTAGTTTATTGCGTTATGGTGCATATGGCGCCGTGGGAAAATAAAAGCAATTTAGTAACCACGCCTGAAGCCAAAGTTTTATGCGATGCCGATATGATTCAACAGCTTTCGGAATTCGGTATTATTAAGCATGCTATTAATTTTGGTGCGGATATTTATGAAAATTATCAAGAAGGTTTAATTAAAACCCGTGATACTTTATTTAAGGTCTATAACTTGATTTTAACCGAAAACGGGCGTAAACTGGCCGAACCGGGCTATAAGTTTATTAAGGAATTTTTTAAAAAATTATGAAAATCTGTATTATTTCCGATTCACACGATAATATTCCCAACATTGATAAAATGCTGGAATATTGTAGCAAAGAAAAAATAAAAGTCATGTTGCATTGCGGAGATGTTTGCGCGCCTTCGGTTATTAAATATTTGGCAGAAAATTTTGCAGGCGAAATTTGGTGGATTGAAGGCAATGTTCATGGCGAGATTGCCAAAATGTCGGCCTTGTCGGAAACTTTTCCAAAGGTACATTATTTAGGTGAAGAAGGTTCGCCAAAAATTACGGGTGTTGATTTAAAAATCTACCTCACGCATTACCCCGATGTAGCCGAGCGTGTTGCCCGCGAAGCAAACTACGATTATATTTTTTACGGCCATAATCATAAGCCGTGGGAAGAAACAATCGGACAAACCAAATTGGTTAACCCTGGCACATTAGCCGGTATGTTTAACAAAGCCACTTTTGCGGTTTTGGATACCAATACAAAAAATTTGGAATTGAAGCTTTTAGAATTACTCTAAAATCATAAAGCATGAAAATTTTAGTTAAAGTCATTGCGGGAGCTAAACAGAATAAAATTGAACAATGCCTGGATGGCAGTTTAAAGGTCCGCTTAACCGCCATCAGAGAAAAAAATAAAGCCAATCAGCAGTTGATTGGTTTACTGGCCGAGCATTATAATCTTCCCAAATCCAAGGTAGAAATTTTATGCGGCCACACGATAAGCCATAAAATAATTGAAATAACTCTTTCATAAAAGAGGATAGTAAATAGTAAACTTAACAAAAAACAGCCCGTCGAGTCGACGAGTGTTTTTTTGTTTTTGCGCCAAAGATTATTAAACTTTGGCGTTTTGTTTGATTCCCTTCGGAGCCAACTGATACTAATAAAAGTCCGCTCTTAAAATAGGAATAGTTTGATGGTGCCGCGGGAGAGAATCGAACTCTCACGGCATTGCTGCCATTGGATTTTAAGTCCAACGTGTCTACCAATTCCACCATCGCGGCTTATTTAAAACCCCGACCCGATAGGGGCGGGGTTAGAAACTTTCAAGTAGATATACCACAAGCTTTGTGGAGCGGGTGACCGGATTCGAACCGGCGACCTTTTCCTTGTCAAGGAAACGTTCTAGCCAACTGAACTACACCCGCGCACTTTACTAACATTATAT
>JBAZSE010000005.1:90385-96499 GCA_041662565.1 Patescibacteria group bacterium | reverse complement strand
CGTCCAAATCAATCATCCTTTGATCGATTAATGGCAATTGGTCAACGGAAAAACCCAAACAGGCCTGTTTTATTTCCAAATTAACATGTTCAATGGCTTTCAAAACGCCCTTACCGCCATAGCGGGCTTTATCATTATCCCTTAGTTCCAAGGCCTCATGAATGCCCGTAGAAGCGCCCGAAGGCACTTTGGCTTTAGCCAGCAAACCATTTGCCTCAACCGTAACTTCCAAAGTCGGATCACCCCTGGAATCCAAAACCTCTCGGGCATAAATATTGGTGATTTTGTGAGACATATTATTTTTATCCTGTCATTTCGACTGTAGCACCGACTTTGCTTTAGCAAACGTCGGGGCGAAACGGAGAAATCCCTGTCGTTGAATATTGAGAGATTTCTCCACTCCCCCGACGTTTCCTTCGGAAAGTCGGAGTCGGTCGAAATGACATCTATTTAATCAATGGTTTAATTCCTGGCAAAACCTTGCCTTCCAAAAATTCCAACATGGCGCCTCCGGCCGTAGAAACAAAACTGAATTTTTTAACCAACTTTAATTCTTCCAATAACTGACCGGTTTCTCCCCCACCAACAACCGAGTAGGCTTTGCTTCGGCTGATGGCCTTGGCTATTGCCCGACTGGCACTTTGATACTTTTTAACTTCAAAATATCCCAACGGGCCGTTCCAAACAATAAGCTTGGCATTTTTGACTAAATCAATAAATTGTTCTACTGTTTTAGGCCCAAGATCCAAAATCATTTCCTGTTTGCCTATTTTATCCGAATCTTTAATTAGTGATTTGGCCGAAGCCTCCAAACTTGGTGCTAACACAACATCACACGGTACAATCAATTTTTTATTTAATAAAAACTTGGCCGTTGGCAATTCTTTAGCGTCTATTTTAGACAAGCCCACTTGATTGCCTTGAGAGGAAATAAAATTATTGGCAATAGCCCCGCCAACCAAAATAAAATCCATTTTTTTGATTAAATTTTTAATCACTTTTACTTTGGTTTCCAGCTTAACTCCGCCGATAATGGCCAAACTGGGCTTAAGCTTGCTTTCCAAAACCTTGTTTAAATTTTCTACTTCAGTTTGCAATTGCAATCCAGCAAAAGACGGTAGAAATCTGGTAATAGCTACCATAGAAGCAGTTGGGCGATGACAAAAAGCAAAGGCATCGTTAACATACACTCCGCCAAGGCGGGATAACTGCCTGGCAAAACCAGGATCATTTTTATCTTCAAAATCGCGAAATCTTAAATTTTCCAGCATAACCAAATTAATTTTGCCATTGTTAAAAATTCTTTTTAGCATATCGGGAACGGGAATATCGGGAAAATGGACAACCGGCTGTTTAAGTAATTTGGATAAATGAACAGCAATTACTTTGGTGGAAAGCTCGGACACCACCTTGCCATCAGGCCTACCCAAATGAGTCATTAAAACAATCTTAGTGCCTTTAGCTAAAAGATAATTAATAGTCGGCAAAGCCGCCTTAATCCTGGTATCGTCGGCAATTTTACCATTTTTTAAAGGCACGTTAAAATCAACCCTTAACAAAGCAGTTTGGCCTTTAAATTTTTTATAATCCGCTAAAATTTTTAACTTCATATATTTTTCTTAAATAGCAAATTATAAAAATCCTGCTTTAACTTGGGCTTGATTTGCATCTTTAAAAGCTCTAAAGATAAATGAGTACAATAAAAATTTTTCTTCCAAGGCAACATAAGAAATTCTTCAAAACTTAATAGATGTACCTTAATCTTCTCGCCCGCTTCTAAATTTTTACCAAATTTTTTCTTGCAACCGTAAGCGATGCATTCATAAATAATCCAATCCAATTTACTAGTCACTTCACGCTCGCGCCATAATTTTATTTTATCGGAAATATAACCGGTTTCTTCCAATAATTCTCGGGCTGCGCCATGTTTAAAGGACTCTCCCGAATCTATCCGGCCACCTGGCAAATCCCAAAACCAAGCGCTATCGGGCTGTTTTTGCTCTATAACAATAATTTTTTTCTCCGGCGTTACGCCGATAATCTCCACAGTATTTGGCCGATCAGCTCTTTCAAAAATCGTCTGACTGCCGTCAAACAATTTTTGCTTCCATTGATAAATATCAAAAATTACTCCCTGAAAAACTTTTTTTGCGTTTTGTGGCATGGTCTTAACTATTTTTCTGGTTTTCATATAATGTTTGAAAAACTTTTAAATTAAACAATAAGTTCTTGCCTAATTAACTGCAATAATTGTCCAGGTTGGTTGGTGGTAAAAAAATAATCCCTACCCATAGCAAGCTTAATTCTAATCCCCTGTCCATCACGAGCTATATAACCGATAGATTTATCAACTCCAAATCTAATGCCATAACCCGAATACTTTGATTTTTGAAAATCCTCGATTAAACAATCTTTGATTTGCTTTAGCTTAAACTTTTTTTTAAAAATCCCAAAACCTATTTGCAGATAATCTTTTGTTAACTTAATGGTTAAGTGTGAAAAAGACCAAAACAGCCACAAGTTTATAATTATCAAACATAAAACCGCAATTTTAAGACCCTTACTTAAACCATCTTGGCTAAAAATTGTAGGAAATAAAATTAGGCCGGTTAAAAGCAAAGCAATAATAATGTAAACAACAATCAAGATAAAATAAGTCGGCTGTTTTTCTTGATACAAAATCGGCATAAATTAAATTAAAGCCATCCGATCATTTTCGCCACAAAAAATGCGTAAATCAACAGATAAATAATGCCGTCCCAGCGATGAATTTTTTTGGAAATGGCCGAAAAAATATACAAAAAAGTGGCACCGACCAAAAAAGGAATGCCCACGGTAAAAGTTAAGTTATCAATTTGTAAATCTGTAAACAAAGCGGGCAGGCCGATAACCACCAAGGAATTAAAAATGTTGGCACCGAACACATTGCCCAAAGCAATTTCGTATTGGCCTTTTTTAACCGCCGTAATAGCAATAACCAATTCGGGCAAAGATGTGCCAATAGCCAAACCAAGAGTTGCCACCAAAGCCGAAGAAACATTTAGCAAATCGGCTAAATTCATAATTGATCTAACCAGCCAATCGGCGCTAAAATAAACAAAAACCAAGCTAACTAACAAGGTTGGCACCAGGCCTAAAATCAAACGCCTTTCTTTTTGTTGGTACTTGTGGCGTTTGGCCCGTGTTAAGGGCAAATCCTCTCCGGGCAAAGTGCCTTCCGGATGCAAATGGGCGTGTCTTTCGGTATGAATTAAATATGCCAAGTAAACAGCATAAGCAAGCAAGGCCACTAAGCCCTCGCCAAAGGTAACTTTTTTATCCCACAGCATAGCGATAATTAAAGCTGTGGAAGCGGCCAGCAGCGGGAAATCAACATCAATAATCCTTTTTTTAACTTTTAACAACCCTGCCACAATAGCGGTAATACCTATCACGAGCAAAATATTGGCAATGTTGGAACCAATGGCGTTGGCAGCAATTAGCTGAGTTTGGCCTTTTAATAAAGCCATAATCGCCGTGCCAAATTCCGGCAAAGTGGTACCAAAAGTTACTATGGTGGCACCAACCACAAAAACCGGGATTTTTAAGGATAAACCGATTTTTTCCGCCGCTTCGGTAAAATAATCCGCCGCCTTGATTAAGATAATCAAAGTTAAGATAAAAACCAAAGACCAAATTATCAACATAGGTAAAAAAGTTATAATATATAACTTAATTATACTAAAAAACAAGGTTTTGAGCAATTAAAAAACGCTTATTCGCCATGCAGCAAATAAGCATCAAATCAACCCCATTCTTCCGCAACATTGTTAATATTTAATCAGGCAGAATTGAAGGCCAGATGGAAAGTAAAATCAAACTGAGTGTCATTAAAATATACGAAATGGCGTACATTAAATCGCTAAAACCGTCTGTGAAATAAATTCCGTTATTGGCTTGATATAAGAAGATAAAATCAGAAAGATATTGAAAAACCAGAGCTAAAATAAAAAATATTAAAGGTTTTTTGATAGCTCCGCCCAATTTTTCCTTTGAAAGTAAAAATGCCAATAAAACAAACATAATTGGTATTGCGTCGATAAACGGAATAATAAAGTCCAAAAATATTTTAACAGGATTTGACCAATCAAAAATATAACCCTGCAAAAATATGGCGTAAGATGCAATAAGCATTATTAAAGGAACAAAAAGCGTCCAAATTTTATTCCCGATGAGTTTTAACGATAACGTTGTTTTGGATACCTTAGCCAGCATCAAAGCCCCGTAAATGTAAAATAAAGAAGCAGTAACATATCCTAAATCACCTATTGAGGGATAAGGGATCTGAATATTTAAAAAACGAATATTATAACTGTAAACTGAATTACCAAAACACTGCAATAATAGACCAATAGAAAAGGCAATTATGGACCGGCCAATAAAACTTTTAGTTCCGCCCCAACGTTTTGATGCTATTAAACCAAATATCCCGCCAAATAAAGACACTAACTGAAACACTATATCGAACGATACATTCAAAAATAATGGCATTGATGAAACATTTGGCACAAAAAAATACGACCAAATCCACCAAATTAAATAGGCCATAAAAAGAGCAATCACCGAAATGCTGACCGGGTTTTTAATGGCATTATTAAAAAATTTCTTCATACTATAATTTTACTCCCTTTTCTCGAATCTGAAAAGACCCGACATAAACTTTTCTTCTGACATTATATAATAATTATTTATATACCAATTAATTTAATCCATTTAAGTGTGATCATCTCTAATAAACCTTTCGATTCAAATTACAATTTTAATAAGTCTGCCTTTGGGTTTATTCTTATGATATACATAAGGTCTCTTGCCCTGACCACCCTTGACAAACTTAAGCCATTCACATGGCTTTGTAGGCCCGTCACTCATATCAACCACACAGAGGTCGCACCAATATAAACGATGGTTTTTTACTTTGGTCAATTTTAAACCCTGTTTCTTCCAAAACTTAAGCTCAAAATCAATATCATACCAATTCATTGCCCCATCTCTAAATAAATAATTGTCATGTAAAATAATTTTACCAATAACCTTGGGATTGTAACGACTTATGACCTTTTTTAAAGTATTGTATTCCTTGCATTTTTTAAAATTTTCCAAAGGAATAATGACACTTATAAATTGCATTTCAATAGACATAATTTTATTCTTTTTTAATTATTTTATTGATTATTTTCCGCGCATAATCATCAAAACCATACTCTCTTGCAAAGGGAAATCGTTCGTCGGCAACATCTTTAATAACAACGTGACCTTTATCAATTAAATCAGCAAATAATTTTTTTGAAAGCTCTAATATTTTGAGCCCAAAATTATCTGTTAAACCATATTTATATTGATAAGCGTTTGCGGCGGCGGCGCTATCTGTTAACCATATTTTTCCTGTTTTCTGAAAACCGTTTTCGATAATTTCAGCAAATTGATTTGCGCTTCCATGGTACATTTTTAGTAAATTTTTAGTCGAACCAGTTCCGAATTTATTAACTATTTCATTCACCACTTGCTTCCCGGCGCTAACTTTACTAAACGCTAGATTTAACCCCATCATAGCAAACCATCGAGTTGACTTATCTAAATTTTTCACTCCAGGCATTAGATCACCAGAACTTTTATCAGCAATAACCTGTGGCGTTGAATTTGCCGTCGGAGCCTGAACTACTTTAATACTATCTAAAAATATCCCAGAAAAAACAATGCCGGCTATCGCTAAAGCTGCGGGAATAATAAACTCCCCATCCGGATCAACATACTTTACCGGATTATTTTGGGTATAACTGTATTCGTTCAAGGCCTGCGGGTTAGTTAAAAACTGCTGTAAATTCTGGCCCGTTGATTGTTTAAGCTTTTGAGGATCGGTTAAATACCTAGAAACAGGATCCGGCTGAATAAACCTACCGATATCGGCCTGATAACTTCTAGCACCGTAATCATACAGATTTGCGGTAGGATCAAACAGTTGGCCGGTAAAACGGTTATTGGTGCCATAGGCCAAAACATTGGCTAATGGAGTTATTATGAAAAAAACTAAAAGGACTAAAATTATTATCTTATGTGCACGCATATATAATTATAGAT
>JBAZSE010000005.1:65353-90375 GCA_041662565.1 Patescibacteria group bacterium | reverse complement strand
AAAGTTACAAGCTAATCTAAATTTAATAATTATTAATAGTGTTGTGGATAAATACAGTTATTGACTTACACTAAGCTATTTGATAAGCTTATTGACGTAAGATCCCTGTTTTAGGGACTTGCCCGATTTTGTTCAAAATCCGCCAATTTTGGCGGGTTTTTGATTTTATCTAAAAAACCTAGCCCTGTTTAATCTATATTCAAAATCCTCAGTAAATAAAATATTCTTAACATAACCATTATTTTGAGCGTCAAAAACTTCTCGGCCAATATGATTCCTAACTCCAAAAACAAAACAATTTTTACCATATTCATCACGCAAATATTTAATTGCGTACATTAAATCACCATCTCCCGAAAACAAAATTATATTATCATAAAAATTTCTTAACTTAATTAAATCAACCGCCATTTCCACGTCAAAATCGCACTTTTTTGCAAAACCGTCTTTACTCGACCTATCATGAATATATTTAACTTTTTTGGTCACCACTTCAAAACGATTCATCTCGGCTTTTTCTAAAATAACTCTGGAAAATTCAATTAACTTTTCTGATGATTCTTTTGCTCCATAATCAGAACCATAATAAAATCTGCGCAACTCCTTATGGCCTTTGGAAAAACTTTTTACTAGCTGTCCTAACTCTTTTATACCAATAAACCAATTAATACTACGCTTCCATTTTTCAACATTCCCATAATCAATAATAACAATTGTTCTATCTTGTTTAGCTATAAAAAAATTCAAAAAATTGATTATTTCCGTTTGATTCATAAGGTGGTAAAGGGAAAAAGAAAAGGGTCAAAACGGCCTATACTATAGGCATTTTGACCCTGATATTAAGTTATATTTATATTCTAATTCAAAACCTTAAAACCGTCAAATTTGTTATATCGCGCGGGCTCCAGAATAACATTTTAAGCCATTGGCAAAGAAAAAATAAAACTGGAACCCAAACCCTTACCTGCCGATTCCACCCAAACCTTGCCACCATGCGCTTCCACGATTTTTTTAACAATAAACAATCCTAAGCCCGAACCGCCGGTATTGATTTGCGCCACACCTTCGCCCCTAACGAATTTTTTAAACAGCTCTTTATCTTCACCCTTGGGTATGCCAATGCCAGTATCTTTAACCATTACTTTAATGGCTTGGCCGATTTGTTCGATAAAAATTTCTATTTTACCTTTTGGCGTATATTTTATGGCGTTATCGATCAAATTAGACATAACGTCTTTTATTTTATCGCCGTCTATTTTTAATAAAGGCAAAAGCTGTTTGGGCTCATTAAAAACAAGCTCCAACTTTTTCTGTTCAATCCCTAATTTTAGGGTTTTTAAAACTTCTTTAACCAATTCCACAAAATTAGTATCTTTGCGGGTAATAATAAACTTACCTGATTCAATTCTAGAAACATTAAGAAAAATGTTAACCAAACGGGTCATGCGATCAGATTCCTGAAAAACATTTTCAATGACCGGTTTAACCTTTGGGGTTACCGCGCCATAGTCCCCCTCCAAAATCATTGATAAATATCCTTTAATGCCGGTTAATGGCGTACGCAATTGATGGGAGGCAATAGACAAAAATTCCGATTTTGATTCATCTAATTTTTTAAGGCGTTCATTAGCTAACTGGAGAGAGGAATTAGAAACAGCTAACGCTTCCCTGGTAAGAACTTCTGATTTAACCGACCTCACAAGCCACCATCCAAAACCAAGAACCAAGGCTAAAATAATTGATGTTATAATTCTATTTATAGTTGTTCTGATAAAAAAGAATTCTGAAAAAATCAAAATACCAATGGAAAAAACCAAGGCTTGCGCAGTTAAAAGTTTAATGTTAAAAGCCTTATAATGAACAATTAGATAAACCAACAGTGCCATAAAAACAGGCATGCCGAATAAACCATATTGTAAAATTTCCCAACGTTCGGTTAGGCTACCAATGATGTTGGCGCCTGAAAAAGATGCCAAAAAACAAAGCGCGCCAACTGCAAAATAAATAACCATGCCACGTTCTTCCTTTTTAGCTTGTATGATTTTTTTTATCAAATAAATTGCTAAAGTAGTAAAAAATAAAATCTCTAGAAAATAAAAATAATAGATCAACTGCCCCTGTTCTGCTTCACAATTAATAATATCAAAACCCGGAATATTTAATCTTGTAGGAATCAAAACAACAAACACCGACAATAAAAATCCAATTATCATTTTAAATTTCAAAGCAACATCCTTTTTTTCAAGAAAAACGTATGCAAAATACAAGGTGCCCGAGGTGGCTAACATTTCTACTAAATTGATTATAGACCAGGTAAATACAACAGTGCCACTATCTATATTTGTCCAAATAATAAGATCCAAAAATGACCACAAAAAAAAGATCACAGAAATAAATAATAATAACCTGCTAACTAATCGATCATTTTCTTTATTTTTTAAATAAACAAAAATACCTAATATTAATCCTATTATTGCTACAGGCAAATGAGAGAAATACAATAATTGTGGAGTAAAACTAGAAAAAATAAAAAATAAAGGTTGTGGTATATCTGAACAAAACATATAAATTAGTATTTAATAAAATTATTAATTTAAACTGATCCTATATCCAACCCCATTTTTTTAACAATTTCTTATCTCTTTCCATAAATTTTAATCCTATATCTGTTCTAAACATCATTTTGGGAATTATAATTTTATCAACTAAACTATAGGCATCGTTTCTTGCTGAGGTTATGCTTTTACCAAAACCAGTAACATATAAGATGTACCCATTAGCACCTGAAATATAATAATTACTTGTATTTTTAGATTTACTTAAAGAAACCTCCTCAAAATGAATTTTTTTCCACTCTCCTGACGTCAATTTATCTTTAAATAAAATATTTGTGCCTTTTAAATAATACTCGGAAGAAATTCCTTTATAAGGAAAGGGAGGAATAGCGATGGACACAACTACACCATAACCTCTTCTGTAATTTAAATTATACTTATCACCATTGGCTACAGCGTAAAAAAAATCTTTCCACCCAGATGAATGAATTTCGGTCTGTAAATGAGTTGATGGCGAACCTAATCTTGAAGTAATCTCTAATGGGTAAACTTTATTACCATTTATAATAAAATTTATATCAATATCACCTCTAAAATTGATTTTTTGTAATAAAGGTTTAAACTTTTCTAAAGTTTCTTGAAAGAGTTTATTTTTATTATCATTATTATACCACATTACAGTTCCCATTTCAGCAGTTGAAGGCCCAATGTCGTGATTCATAAAGGCCTTGTGTTCAATATTAAATTCAATTGGCCCAATCCAATCAAAACCATTAAAATACCTAGCAATCCCGATTTCCACGCCCTCAACTTTTCTTTGTAGACTAATAGAAACATTTTTGCTTAAATATTTTTCATATGTTTTTAAGGTGCTTAATACATCATTTGCATCATCTGATTTACCGATATAATTCAAAGCGCTTATATGACCATTTTGTTTAATAACCCATTTACATCTATGCTTCTTAACAAAATTTATGGCTATATTAATATCTTGAAAATTAAAAGTTTCAAGAGTATTAATATCTAATGATTTAAAAATTTTTTGACCAAATTCTCTATCTCTTTCCATCTTATCACCAATTTCACAACCACCCATAACTTTATAACCATCCTTCCTTAAATAATCTTGAATCTTACCATAACCAACATCATCAAAAATAATAAGACCTTTTTTACCAACCCATTTTAGCTCTTTCTGCCAATCATTTGTCTTTTTTACCATGCCATCAAAACAATCCTTGCGGGATTTATCTTCAATAAATAATTTTACGTCACAACCCTCTTGCTTTAACCTGTAAGCAATATCGCCTGCTATCAACTCACCTGAAATAAATAAAACGCGCATAGTATTTCTTATTAACTGCTTAAAATTTGGCCGTATTCCAAATTAGCCAGCAAATAAATCACTACCAACCCAATCAGTAAAATATTAACATACATTATTATCCTTTGTCTAAGTTTAAATTTTACCACATCTTCCTCAATATCTCTATAGCCCGATTTATTCCAAGCCAAAGCACGGCCATAAAGAACCAGATAAAAAGTAAAGAACATAAAAATAGCTAAAGTAAAAACAGAAATTAAATTAATTAGGTACTTTTCCAAACCTGAAAATAACAAAATAAAGTTAAAAAGATTAATTATCAAATAGACGTATAAAAAAATCCAAAGCTTGTTGGCAATGACAAAAGTGGGGTAAACAAAAATAACTGATAAGGACCATCTACGAGCACTTTTGGGAAGTTTTGATTTGTTTATTTTGGGGAAAATTTTATGAAACATAATTAGCTATGATCAATCAAATATTTATCATCAGGAATTCTAATTAATTCATCAAACTTATCATTATAATCTTTATCTAGCTTTTCTTTTGACCAAGTTCCTATATTATAAGCTGTATTAATATGAACTATGACATGCTGTATATCAATTTGGAATTCCGTATAATCATAGTCTTGTTGATTTTTTAATTTATCAATGATCTCTGATAATTGTAGAGCCGCTTCATCAAGTTGACTTTTTAAATATTCTTTTTCCATAAAATTTTATTTAGTTAACTCATTTAAAATGCCTTTAAAAACATTAGCTTCGTTGGAATATCTAATTGCCTCTTTATACCAAAACGCTTTATCCTGCAATTGCTTTTCGAGCGGTTGCTTAATGAATTGGTTATAATTTCCATAAGTACTTGGATCTTTAATATAATTTAAATGCTCTAAAACTCTTGCCTCTAAACTATTTATGCCCTTCTGTAATTGTTCCGCTGTTTGTCCTAATTTTTTAGCGTTATCAATAAGTCCAAAATTTTTACCACCAGCTTTAGCAATTTCATATGCACCCTGAGCGGATTGATTTAACTTATCAAACTCCTTAGCCACATTAAAACCACTACTAATTGTAGGCTGAGCCATTAAACCTAAACCAATCAATCCCCTCTGAATTAAAAAACCTAAACCTGTAGCCGCTAAACCAGTACCAATACCCACAACCGCTCCAGTTATAACCGGATGGTCCATTATACTTTTACCGAGACCTCCTTCATTGTAAAGAACTTCCGCTCCTTGACCTATTTCAATTTGATAAGCAGATAGAGGTTGCTTGCCCATAATAACCTGAATTGCCGTTTCGCCGGTGGGGTCAATATACTTTACCGGATTATTTAAAGTATAGCTGTATTCATTCAACGCTTGAGGATTTTGTAAAAATTGCTGTAAATCTTTACCGGTTGTGGCTCTTAATTTTTGAGTGTCGTTTAAATATTTTAGAACCGGATCGGGTTGAGTAAATTGGCTAATATTAGGATCGTAATATCTTTGGCCGTAATAATAAAGGTTAGTTGAAGGATCTAATGGTTTGCCTGTAAAACGATTATCAGTACCAAAAGCTAAAACATTGGCAAATGGTAAAATTGTCAAAGAAAAGATAATAAAAAATAATGTCGCTTTTCTCATAAAAAATCAGTTAATAATATATACACCAAAAGCCATAATTAAAGTGGCCATAACCTTAAACCACAAACCTTCGAGTTGACCTTGATAAAGTTTTCGCAAAAAATCCGTATTTCTCTTAAGAATATAATAAAAAATCCACAAAAGAAAGAGCGAAAAAACCAAAATAAAAACTGGCACAAAAGTTTCAGCCGTGGCAACAAAAGAAACCGACGGAGAGATAGACAGGGCCTTTTGAGAAAAAAAGTTTCCTAAAAAAGTTACACCCTCAATTATTAAAAAAATATGAGCGTATTTTTTAATTAAAATTAGAGGATTTCTTTTGCCTATAATTGCAAACATTAACCCAGCTAAAAATCCACCCAAACAAAATCCAGCAAAACCTAATTTAAATCCCTCTTGACCAATTGACTGATCCAGTAATAAATAAGCTTGCCCTTCCATAACCATAGCTAGTGATAATAAAACTACAGCCCCCAACATTATTAAAACGTACCGCTTAGATAGTTTTGCCCTTAAAACACCACTAATAGAAAGTAAAAAAGAACCCAATAAAACAATACCCATACCCGCATATTGCCTGATCGATAAAATTTCCTTAAAAAAAACAAAAGAAAGAATAGGAACAACAACAATTGTTAAACTCCAAAGTATTTGCAATAAGGCTGCATCATTTTGTGCAAATAATGCCTTAAAGTAAAAATAGAAAGCGTTTAAAAATATAAAACCACCACCTATGGCAAGCCATAATGCCGGAACTAAATCAATATTAGTAAAATTCCAATCGGAAGTTTTGCCAAAATACAAAATTAAAACAACTAGAGGTAAGACCTGAAATAAGCCAAAAATCATACTTCCATCAAATTCATCCCGATAAACTTGACCAACAAAATAAACGTCAAACAAATTAGCCACCGACCAGCAGGCCGGAGCTAAAAAAGCCACCAAGAGCCAATGTTCATTTAAATATTGTAATAAACTGTTAAATATTTCCATTAATTAACTAATTATTTTGATCTAAATTGGGGTTTAAATCTTCTATTAAATTATTAGAGTTACTTGCCTCTCCATTTGATAAAGCATCTGGTCCTAATGCGTCACCGGTAATACTATTTTCACTTTCAGAAAAGTTTGGTTCATAAATTGCGGGATCGTTGCAAGTTTCTCCTTCAGGAACATTAATGTTGTCGCAATAAATTTCTTTGCAATCTTCATTTGTCTCGCAAACCAAATTAGCGCAGTTTGGGACAGACGTATCACATTGAGGCACATTACTTGCCTTTTTATGAATTAAATTATAATAATAAATCTGCTCCGTCGGATCAGTCGGGCAAGTTTCGTCTTCCACTGGGTCACAAATTCTTACAAAGCAAGCGCTAACAGCCGGATTGCAATCTACTTCGCTTAAAATAAAATAATCTTTGGCAATTAAATACTTATAAAAAGAATAGCCAAAAATGACAAAAATTAATGAAAAAAATGTTACAAAGAATATTTTGGATTTGTTGTTTATTCTCATAATTTCCTCAATTTATTAAAAATCTAATTTATAATTCTAATCGGGTAAAATTGAAGGCCAAATGGAAAGTAAAATTAAACTAAACGCCATTAAAATATAAGAAACAGCATACATTAAATCATTAATTCCGCCTTCATACCAAGTACCATTATTCGCTTGATATATAAATACAAAATCAGATAAATATTGGAAAATCATAGCAAAAAAAATAAATATAACGGGCTTATTAATCGCACCACCTAGTTTTTGCCGTGAAAGATAAAAAGCCAATAAAACGAAAAAGATGGCTATTGATTCAGTTAATGGGTAACCAAAATCTAAAAATACCTTTACTAAATTTGACCAATCAAATGAGTACACTCTTAACAGAATAAAATAAGAAAGAACAAGTATGGTTAAAGGAATAAAAATCACAGATACTTTACTTACAATTAATTTTAGTGATATTTTTTCTTTGGAAATTTTAGCTAACATTAAAGCGCCATAAACATAAAATAAAACACTACTAAAATATCCTATATCCCCAATAGATGGATAAGGGATCTGAATATTTAAATAATCAACATAATAAGTGTAAAATGTTTGACCAAAACATTGTAAAAACAAGCCAATTGAAAAAGCTATAATCGCACGGCCAATATAACTTTTATTTCCACCCCAACGCCGAGATGTAAACAAACCCAAAATTGCTCCATACAAAGCTAATAACTGATAAACATTTGACCATAAATTTAGTGCAAATGATAGTGTTGAAAAATTTGGTATAAAAAAGTATGACCAGATCCACCAAATAAGTAAAGTAACAAAAAGAGCCAAAACAGAGATGCTGACCGGGTTTTTAATGGCATTATTAAAAAATTTTCTCATAGGTTAATTTTACCTTATTTTCTTAAATCTTGGAAGGTGTTTATATATTCCTATTATCCGTACTTAGTTAATCATTCTCTACAAAATCGTCTTCAATTATACTATTTAACGGTTTCAGTAAACTAACTAAGTGATCCCCCCAATGGGTGTAAAAATGAAAGCGCCAATGCCAAACAGCGTCTGTAATATTTTCTAAAGAATTTTCTTGATATTCTATCAAACCATTTTTTACATCACGATATATATCAGCTAAATCATCGTAAACGCCGGCTTTAACCACTTCATCATCAATGTTCTTATCTTCTATTAAGGGATTAAAGATGAGCCAATAAAATTTAAAATCGGTAAACTCTTTAAATAGTTTTTTTGTAATTTTTGTATACATTTTTTGATTAACATGATCCAAAATATGATGATTTTTTCCTGTCTTAACTTTAGGCAATTTTAAAGCACTGCTATAAAGTTTGATCAAAATATCAATCAGTTTATATACTGATTTATTTTTTTTAAACTTATGGTTTTCTATAAAATTACAATATTCCTTTGCAATCAAAGCGAATTGATTAATAGCGTCATTTTTCATATTAACTTGAGTTTGTTTTTTATATAATTTTATTTATTTTCTCCCATATTTGTCTACAACTTTCTTGGACAAAACATTTTTTAACATACCTTTAGTGCATGCTCCAAATTTGATATAATTTTCTCTTGCCTCTGATATACTTATCCCATTTGCTCCAGAAATTTCATTTTCATCCAAAAAATCATCTTGCCAAAAACATACGGGACAAATTTCATGATTATGCCTACTGGACAAAGATAAATAACCACAACATGAACAATTTATAATACCGCTTTTTAATTTTTTAAAGCAGCTTTTTTTAATAATAAAATTGTAATATAGATCTAACAACATGCCTCATTAATTAAACGATTTCAATTTGTTCTGGTTTTAATACCAATTGGGCCTTTTGACTACCATCTTTATTTACAAACTCTAACATTAGCGGTATTACCATTAACACCTGGCATAACCATATCGACGGAAAATGTTGTTCCATACTGAGTGGTTTCTTTTAATGTCACAGTTCCTTTGGCTAAATTACTCCTAATTTTAATTTTTCTCATTACTTATCTGCGGAACTACTACCGGAATTTTATCAACATCATCCCTTGTTTTTTGAATTTTTTCTAATTGTTTTTCACGTTTTTCTTTATTTTTTATTTTTTCAGCCACCTTTTTCATATTATTCAAAGCTTTTTCAATATGCTTCTTCCAATCTTTCCTATTACGCGGATCCCTTTCTTTTGGATCACCGGTATTATTCAATTTACCTATATGTTCATCGATCGGCTTATTAAAGGAATCTATCTTTTCTATTAGCTCACCGTCACTTCTGGAAAATAATGCTGTTATTGAGTCCGTCATTGCGACAATACCTTCGCCGACTTTCTCCGCTGCCTTTATAATAACCGGAACTAAAACCGTGGTAACAACAACCGCACCCGTTGCAATAACAACATCGGCCTTTGAAATTAACGGAATGGCCAATTGTTGCACAGGTACTGCCTGTTCGCCTGTCGGATCCGTATACTTAATGGGATTGTTTAAAGTATAATTATACTCATTTAATTTCTGCGGATCTTCTAAGAATTCTTGCAAATTCTGACCTGTGACTTGCTTTAGCTTTTGTGGATCAGCTAAGTATCTAGAAACAGGATCAGGCTGAGTAAACTGGCTGATATTAGGATCGTAATACCTTTGGCCGTAATAATAAAGGTTAGTTGAGGGATCTAATGGTTTACCTGTAAAACGATTATCCGTACCAAAAGCCAAAACATTGGCAAATGGTAAAATTGTCAAAGAAAAGATGGTAAAAAATAAAATCGCTTTTCTCATAGGTTAATTTTATCTTATTTTCTTAAATCTTGGAAGACCCTTATACAGAAGGTTTAATTATTCATACTTCAAAAAAATAAAAGGGACAAATTATGCCAACAAAGTGTTTTATTGGAATAATTTGACCCTTTAAATTGTAACGATGATTTAACTTTAAAAAACTTTATTTAAACCAGATTATTGGCTGGATACCTTGTTCCCCTCTTAATTAAATGCGTTTCCAAATCCGCCAAACCGAATTGCTTGGTAAAATACTTTTTAATGAATTCGACATCCATGCCGTTTTTGCAGGTATAAACATCAGCGCTTAAAAAACGCCGACCCGGAAAAGTATGGATGCTAATGTGAGATTCGGCCACCACCACAAAACCACTCCAGCCGCCCGGATCTTTTAAGTGATTGCTGGGGGCAAAATAAACCTCGGGCTTTGCTAACGTTTTCATACTTAATAACGTAGGCAATTCCCTAAGGGCTTGTAAAACCAGCTTTTTGCTATCTAAGGCCTTAATTGAGCCCTCGTAACCGTCTATGGTTAAGTGTTCGCCAAAGTTGATTGTATTCATATTACTTACCGTAACAGACATTCCTGTTTTAGTCAAGGGGTGATGTGCACAGGCAAGGTAAAAATAAAAGTTGAACCCATTTTAGAAAAATAATAACATATAAACTCCTTGACATTTTAACATTATAACCTTAATATATCAGCCGATGAGGGTAGACAATCAGTCATGCCTCATAAAACAATCCATACAGGAGTTGCGCATGAAATTCCGCATTCTGAATCGCGGCAATAGCGCCGTCGTCGTCCTGACTAAAGAATCACAGGGCGTGATGTACTATCGGGGGCAATAACCCTCAATTCGGCAGAGGGGCGAGTACATCTCGCCCCTCTGACCACCTTCAAGGAAAACAGCGTGTTCATTTCATTAATCGAAACCCCATGGATTTACTATAGGAAGGATGCAGCGGTTGTAATCTTCCCAAGTAAACCTTACTGGTTTTCAGCAACGCCAGAAATTGGCGTGATCTTGGATGCTTTGCATCTAGGGGTACCCAATGCGATAATCCAAAAAATCGCCGATTCTCTACAACTATCTATCCAAGATTCGGGAGAAATCTATTACGAGATAGTCGATCTCCTGTACTCATCAGGTGTTTTATCTAAGGATGGTAAAACTGTCGAAGCAAAAGAATTCTCGCCCGACTTTCAAGTGAATGACGTTGAAAACGTTCTGGTCATTGCGGCAACTCAAAAATGCAACTTGGCTTGCCCGATGTGCTATGCTATGGCCAATCTAGGAACATTAGATGAGATGACAACTGATCAAATAAAGGGCGTCATCAACCAACTTAATGAAATGCCGTGGCAAAACGGTATTTCACGAGTTGCGTTAACTGGCGGCGAGCTGTTTACACGATCAGACGCGATCGAACTGATTGAGTATGTTCACAATCAAGGTTTTTTCGCCCAGGTCAACACCAACGCCACGCTACTTACAGATGATCAAATTAAGGTGTTGTCGGAATTTCCTCGACTAAAGATGTCCATCTCGCTGGATGGATGCCAACAGGCAACTCACGAACTGATTCGCGGCCCAGGAACATTTGAAATAACAACTAAGACCATTCGTTCCTTGTGCCAAAATGGCATTTCTGTGGCTATCAACATGTTCGTCCATGCCGGCAATGTCGATGAAATCAGGGAAACAATCCTACTCGCCGATTCTCTTGGTGCATCGGGTTTCAACTGCCTCAACATGATGAATGTCGGCCGCGGCAACAGTAGCCGCACAAAAAAACTCCTTGCCGGAGTTCCCCTGGGCATATTCTATCGAAAAGTATTTGAGGCGATTCGCCACGATCAACGGTTACAAAAGTTGATGATGAATTCAACGTTTGCCAATCAAATTATGGGTATTGCCGGAGGAGTCAAAAGTCATGGTTGCGGAATCGGCACAAACCGAGCCATTTATGTCAAAGCTGATGGCTCGCTTTATCCCTGCGCTGATACGGCTCTGCCAACATTCCGCTTAGGAAATTTACGCACCGACAGCTTGGCGGACATTTGGGAAAATTCACCTCTTTTGCGTGAACTACGTTTCTTGGACATTGACACGATGAATGATCAATGCGCCATCTGCGATGTTCGATATCAATGCGCCGGCAACTGCCGAGGTGAAAATTTCCAGACAACGAAAAATCTAAAGGGTCCGCATTTCAAGTGCGCCGAAATTCACGATTCTATTTTGGAACTGATGTGGATTCTTACCGAAGAACCGGATCTGTTCAAAATAAAGGTTGATGACCTTTACGGCAAAGTAAACACTCATGCTGCAACGGCATAAACACATTACCCGCCCAGCTTCTTCGTTGAAGCTCGGGCGGTCTTTTTTGCCACTAAAATCAACCTAGGGCTTTTTATGGAATATTCACTAAAATCATAATTGCCCATAACACGCTCAATGGAAAAACCAGCCGCTTTAAACCATCGTTCCCACAATAAAAAGATCGGGTATTTAACGCGAATGTTATTTTTTTTATCAACCAATTCCAACTTTTTAAAGTCAAAATGATAATGAGTACTGTTATTTTTTTGCAAATAACCAATCAGGCGGAAGATATTATCCGTATCAAAAAGCACCTTGCCGCCGGCTTTAATATTATCGGCTATTGAGAGCACTGTTTTAGCAAGATCAATATTGCCTAAATCGGAAAAAAACCAATACGCTTTGGCGTATTTTTTAGGCAACCGTAACTTTTGAATATCGGCCACAAAATAAATAGGTTGATTTATTTTATCCTTTTTTATTCCTGCCTTGGCCTTGTTAATTAAATATCTCGAAAAATCAACCCCATCCGCTTTGTACCCTTTTTCCCTCAAAGCATTCACATGGCGGCCTTGACCGCAAGCAATATCCAAAATAGCCTCATTCTTTTTAAAATCAAGGGACTTAATTAAAAAAAACAAATCTTTTTTAATATTCGCGCAACGTAAAAATAAATCATGGTCCTTTAAATAATCCCCTGATTTTCCATAGTATTTATTTAAAAAATTTATAGACTTAGACATACCTTGACTCAACTAATATTAATTAAAGCGTAAACTTGCTTCTGGCGAATAAGCCGGGCTAGTTATAACAATTAAGGCACAGGCAAGGTAAAAATAAAAGTTGAACCCATTTTAGGGCCTACTGACTCGGCCCAAATTTTTCCACCATGGGATTCAATAATTTGTTTGGCAATAAACAAACCCAAACCATTGCCATTGGGATTTACCTGCGCCATGCCATTGCCCCTGGCAAATTTATTGAAAAGTTTGGGATATTCATTTTTGGCCAAGCCCAAACCGGTATCCTTAACCTTAACTTGAACGGCCTGGCCTGTTTGTTCCAAGATAATTTCAACCTTGCCTTTAGGTGTGTACTTAATGGCGTTATCAACAATGTTTAAAAGCGCGTCTTTGATTTTTAAAGCATCAAAATTAAAAACTTTAACTGGTTGCTGGGGTAGGTAAAAAATAAGTTCCAACTTTTTTTGCTCGGCTTCCGGGGTAAGTTCTTTAACCACTTCGGCAATTATGGCAACTAAATCATTGGGCATTGAATTTAAGCCAAAAATGCCTTCTTCAATTTTGGCCACATTTAAAAAAACATTTATCAACCTTTCCAACCGATCCGAGGCCTGGCAGGCCTGGTTAAGGGCGCCCCTGATTTCGCCCGAAATTTCACCATGATTTTGAGCTAGAATGCCCAAAAGATGTTGCTTAATTGCTTGCAAAGGGTTTTTTAGCTGATGGGAAGTTAAAGAAAGCAATTCCAAATTTTTTTTAGTGGGCTCGTTAAAGGCCATAAAAAATTGCGTTTATGTTAAAGTTATTTATCCAATTCATCGCTTTGCCTTAATTGCGCCTGGTATTCTTCATCAGCTTGAATTTTTTCATCAATCAATTTGCGCAAATAATCGGCTTTTTTATATTTTTTACTGCGGTTAAGCCAGGTTAAATACCTATCGGCCCGAGGGGTAAAACGCAGGGTGAATTTTACAGTTGGCACTTCGCGCCTTAACTCCCCCGTTTCAATAATATCGATAAAATCCACAAGATATTTGCTTAAAGTCCGTTCGCTGTAATAATGAAGCAGAAATAATTTTTTTAATTTGCTGTTTTCTTGCAAGGATTTTAACTGGTCCGGCAACAGCGTCCCTTTGGGCATTAAATACAAAATGGGCTTGCTTTGGGCCAAAGCCAAGGCAATTAAATAGCCGGCTTCGGATTCCGAGGTAGCGCCTTCAATCACCAAACCGTCCATTTTTTCAAAAGACAAATGCTCTTCGGCCGCGTTAACGCTTAATAAATTGGACAAAACCACCAGCCCGTTGTTTTTAAAAAAAGTTAAAATATCCTGTTGAATTTTTTTAGCGTTCGCTTGATTGCTTTCTTTGGAAAAAAAATATATTTTCATGATAAACAATTAGGTTTTTAAAAATTCACCGCAAAATTCCTTGGCCATCAAACCCCTGATTTCGGCCAGATCGGATGTTTGCCCTAAGGCCCAAATAAATTTTATCAAAGCCGTCTGCTTGGTTAAATTGTAGCACTCTATTAAATTATCGCCGTTTAAAGGCGGAACATAAAAACGGTTATAAACCAAAACCGGTATACTTAACTTTTTCAGCTTTTCTAAAAAGCTTTCATCAAGAGGCGCAAATGACAGGCCTTTAAGCATAACTCCTGCCGCACCTTGAATGGATTTTTTAAACGCTTCAAAATCCAGGCCCGGATAATAATCAACGGATAATACTTTAGCGGCAAAATTATTTTTTAAGGTTGTTGTTCCGCTTGGCAAAGCCAAGGGCTCAAATAAGCTAAAACTAAAATCAATTTTGGCTAAATAAGATTCATCAGGCGCGCCAAAAATATTTAAAGAATATAAATCAATGTGAGGAGTTTTAACAGCACGCAAACAAAACTTGCCAAAAACCAAGCCCACCGCGCCAAAAGGCATAGTGGCAATTTGAATGGCATTAATCAAGCTAGCCCTAAGGCCCAAGCCGTTTAAAGAAACTTTTTTGGCTTCAATTAAATTTTTATGAACAGCCAAAAGGGGCGAGCCAATAAACACCACCGGCTTGTTTAAATTTTGCAAAGCAAAAGATAAAGCCAGAGCGTTATAAAGCAAATCGGGAGAAATACTGGTAACCACAAAACCGTCAAAATCATTGAGCCGCTCAAAAATTGTTTGGCTTAATTTTTGCCATAAAACCTGGCCTAAAAGGCGATTTTCTTCCCCACAGATAAAAACAGGCGTTATTTCGCCAATAATGGCCAATTCAGTTAATTTTTTAAGCCAAGGGGCAACATCTGCCTCTGTTTGGATTGGGGTTGAATCGTTTTCGGCTAATGCCGTGCCCCCTGCTAACAGCAGACAAACTTTTTTATTGGGAAATTGGGAAGGCATATATATTATTTAAACGACGGCGCGCAATAACGCGACGGCGCAACTAAAAAATAGCATATTTATGCTATTTTGGTCAATCCTCTTTTATGCACTTTAGCAACCTTCAAAACCAACTCAATCAACTGATTTGACAAAAAAAACCGTTTTGCTATACTTCAAATAATCACCACGGGAAAGGCATTACTTGAGGGTTAGTCCTTAAGTAGACCCCCCGACTAGCGCCATCGAGTTTTCTCGGTGGCGCTTTATTTACAAGATAAAATCTTATTCTTATCATTCATAAAAACTATATCCCTAACATAAGGCAAAGCTCTTTTTAAGAGTTTGGAATATCTAAACTTATTAGGCACTATTAAACGCGATAATTTATCTTTCTTATATAAATGCCTAATCAAGCAATAAAAATCGCCATCGCCTGACACAATAACCGCTCTATTGTATCTTGTAAAATCTATCATAGCTTGCAAAACTAATTCGGCATCAATATTACCTTTAATTTTTCCGTCTTTATCCCTAATGATTGGCTTAAATATTAAATGATAGCCGGCTTGATAAAGTGAGTTGTATAAATTTTGATTTTTAGGCAAAAAACCGATAAAAATATACGCTCGGCAAACGGCAAAATTTTCTTTTAAATAAACCCTAAAACGCCTGAAATCTAATTCCCAACCTAATTCCTTAATACCTAAATTAAGATTTTGACTGTCTATAAATGCGTAATTGTTTAGTTGTTTATTCATATTAATACATAAAATAAAAACAGGGCGCATCAAGAAAAAACTTGAAGTTGACCCTGTTTTTTAATTATTGAAAATATCTTAAACTTAATCCTGATATTTGTCAAACTTGACTTGGCAACTAAACGAACTACCCTATTTTTTCATTTTACTCAACTCAATCAGCTTGGTAAAATCATCACCTGAAGCGGTTTTGTTTCTTCTGATAACTTCGCATTTTAAACAGTAAAATTTTATTTTATAAACATCCTTTTCCAATTCCAAGCCAATCGGTTTCATCAACCCGCCGCATATCGAAGCGCGATCACCCGGATTATTATCCACATGCGCGCTATAAAGGCAAATTGGGCAATGATTGGTGTAGCCATTGCCTTTAACTTCCGCCCCACAATTGGCACAAATAAAATCTTCAACTTTTTTTTGGAATTTTAAAGACATTTAATTAAAAGATATTTTTAATTCTTTGTGGAAAATATTAGCAATTTTATCCAAAAATTCCACGGTAAAATTTTGCTGGCCTTTTTCCAACCGAGCCACATTGCTTTGGCTGGTACCCAGTTTTTTAGCCATCTCGGCCTGGGTCATATGATTCTTTTTCCGAAGACGTAAAATTGCCAAAGAAACTTCCAATTGTTTGCCGTAATAATCAAACCACTTTTTAAATTCAGGATTTTTTAAATCCTCCTTTAAATAGTAATCAAAATCGTTGGTTGGAAATTTATTCTTCATATAATTGCCAATTATTTATAACGTCATGGTAGTTATTAATTGCTATTTGAATTTCTTTAGTTGGAGTTTTCTCTGATTTTTTACGAAAAGCGTGTAACAAAATAATGGTCTTATTTATTGCGATAAAATAAAAAATTCTGTGGCGATTTCGAAAAAAATCAATTCTTAATTCCCTGATTTTATTTAGAATATGCCTAGCGTATGGTTCATCTAAATAACCGCCCTGCTCCCTAAGATAATCAAAGTATTTATAAACCTTTGATCTGTCTTTTTCTCCAATCTTATTAAGATATAGCAAAACCGGCATCTCACCTGAACTGCTATTTTGATAATATCTTAGCTTATATTCACTCATAAATATTATATATCATATACGATATACTGTCAAATTAATTAAACAAAAAGGGCCACTCCGGCAATTACGCCATTTAGTGACCCTTAATAAATTTAAACTTATCCTATAACTTGATTAACAATCTGTCAAATAAACTATTGGCTAACAACTTTTATCATCTCCACCATTCGACTCGTTCCGCCTTTAGCGGAACTCGCTCATGGTCTCCGCTCCTCATTTCATTCGGGGCTTCGACCTTTCATTATAGAAAGGGTCGAATGGTGCCTCGAATGAGGAACGAAGTGACGAGCCGAGAGGCACGTATAAATTATTTATTAATTTCTATACTGAAACTATCTTTACCATCTCTACTAATCTGTTGGCATAGCCCCATTCGTTATCGTACCAAGAAATTACTTTTAGCAAATCGCCATCGACCACCTGGGTTAAAGATAAATCCACAATGGAAGAATGCGGATTGGCAATCATATCCGAAGAAACCACCGGTTCATCGGTAACGTCTAAAATTCCTTTAAATTTGGGGCTCTTTGAGGCCTTAATTAAAGCAGCGTTGACTTCTTCTTTGGTAGCGTTTTTTGCAAGCAAAACGGAAAAATCAGATAAGGAAACAACAGGCGTTGGCACTCTTAATGATAAACCGTCAAATTTGCCTAATAGTTCGGGCAAAGTTTCGGCTGTGGCAGTTGCGGCGCCGGTGGAGGTTGGCACAATGTTAATTGCCGCTCCCCTGGCCCGGCGTAAATCTTTATGGGAACCATCGATTAAATTTTGATCAGCCGTATAGGAATGGACAGTCGAAAGCAGGGCCTTTTTAACGCCAAAATTTTCCATTAAAACTGCCATCACCGGCGCAACGCAATTGGTGGTACAAGAGGCGTTGTTGATAATTGTTTCGCCATTGTATTCATGATCATTAACTCCCAACACAAAGGTCTTAATATCTTTATCCTTTGCCGGGGCGGATAAAATAACTTTTTTAGCGCCGGCTGTTAAATGGCCACCGGCCGAATCTTTGCTTCTAAATACACCGGTACATTCCAAAACAACATCCACGCCCAAATCTTTCCAAGGCGAATCAGCTGGATTTTTAATGGCAAAAAATTTTACTTTTTTACCGTCAACAATTAAAGCATCTTTTTCCACTTCAACCATTGGTTTAAAATGGCCGTAAACGCTATCGTGGCGCAACAAATGGGCTAAAATTGAAGTATCCGAAAGATCATTAACCGCCACCACTTCCAGATCCGGATGAGTAAGCGCAATTTTAAATGCAGCCCGGCCAATGCGGCCAAAACCATTGATAGCGATTTTGATCTTTTTCATAAAAAATCTATTTAATAATTAGTTTTAATATTGAAAGTGATAATATAATTGCGAGGGAGGTTAAGAAATTTTTCAAAGCCGAAGATCTGTTTGAGTAGCCGAGCTACGGACCCGCCGCAGGCGGGACGGCAGCGAGGCACGAGTTACTGTAGGCGAGAAAAATTTACTTAACCGACCGAACTAATTAATCAAACTGCCTAAACTTTCCCCATTAACTGCTTTAACCACATTCCCCTGTTCCCACTTAATAATTCTGATAGCTAATTTATTTTCCCAGGCCAAGGCCACAGCCACGCTGTCTATAACTTTTAACTGTTCGGCAATAATTTTTTTATAGGAAATTTTAGGCAAAAATTTGGCTTTGGGATTTTTAACCGGATCGGCATTATACAAACCGTTAACCTTGGTTGATTTGATAAAAATCTGAGCGCTCATTTCCAAGGCCTTGGAAACCGCTGCCGTATCGGTTGTAAAAAACGGATAACCGGTGCCGCCGGCAAAAATCACAATTTTTCCGCTTTCATAATCTTTTTTAGCGCTAGCATAATTATAATGGGGATATTTTGAATTAATGGAAAAACTAGTGTAAACGGCCACGGGCACCTTAACCTTACTTAAAGCCGATTGCAGAACAACAACGTTTTTTAAAGTGCCATTCATACCCTTATAATCAATGGCTACCCGATCGCCGCTTTGAGCATCTTTCCAACGAGCCACATTTCCGCCACCCGAAACAACAGCCACTTTAACGCCCGCTTGCCGTAATTTTTGGAGTTCCAAAACAATTTGGCCAACACGCTTGGGGTCAATTTTACCGCCTTTTTGGCCAAAGGCCTCGCCGCTGAATTTTACCAAAATCCTTTTGTATTTAACCATGCCCGTATTTTATCATAATTTGAGCAAAATAAAAAAGACCCACCAAATCGGCAGGTCTTTTTAAATTTATAATGAGAGTCGGGAAAATTCCTTAATTTGGATATTCTCGCCTAACTTGGCGATAATTTGCTCCAGCATTTTTTCTATGGTCAGCTTGTCATCCTTAATGTAAAACTGTTTTAACAGGCAAACTTCGGTATAATATTTTTGCACTTTGCCTTCCAAAATTTTTTCCATCATCTCGGCGCTTTTGCCTTCGGCCTTAAGCTGTTCGGCGTAAATTTCTTTTTCTTTGGCAATTATTTCGGCTGGTATTTGATCGGGTGATAAGTACAAAGGGTTAGCCGCGGCAATTTGTAAAGCCACTTCGTGGACAAAATTTTTAAAGTCCTCATTGCGAGCCACAAAATCCGTTTCACAGGCCACCGAAACCAAAACGCCTACTTTTCCGCCCAAATGAATATAAGAACCAACTAAGCCCTCCGAAGTTGCGCGATCGGCTTTTTTAGCGGCAATTTTTTGGCCGGCCTTGCGCAAAATTTCTATGGCTTTTGTTTCATCGCCAACGGCCTCATCCAAGGCCTTTTTAACATCGCTCATGCCGGCGCCGGTTAATTCTCTGACTTTTTTTATAATTTCTGCTGAAATCATATGTTTTTAATGTTGAATTACAAATTTAAACACTCATGTCATTTCGACCGAGGCGTAAGCCGAGTGGAGAAATCTCTACTCTCTCAACAAGAGGGATTTCTCCGTTCCGCTCCGCTCCAGTCGAAATGACAGAAAACATTCAAAATTTACTTCTTCCCTTCCAACAACTGACTCTTACCTTCCAAAACCGCCTGGGCAATCAAGGTGGTCATTAGTTCTATAGCTTTTACAGCGTCGTCATTAGAAGGAATAGGATATTCAATTACGCTAGGATTGGTATTGGTATCAACCAGCGCGATAATCGGGATTTTTTTCTTATTGGCTTCGGCAATAGCTGTTTTATCTTTTTTAATATCAATAATGAAAACCGCTTCGGGTAACTTTCTCATTTCTTTTAAACCCCCAACCAATTCGGTCAGTTTGATCATTTCTCTTTCGTAATCCAACTGTTCTTTTTTGGTGTATTTTTCCATTTCGCCGGATTTGAACTTTTCTTCCAGGCCTTTTAAGGTTTTAACCAAGCCGGAAATGCTGGTAAAATTGGTAAATGTTCCGCCCAGCCATCTGGAGGTAACAAACGGCATACCGCAAGCAATGGCTTGCTCTTCCATAATGCTTTTGGCCTGCCTTTTTGAGGAAACAAAAAGAACCGTGCCGCCGCTGGCAACGATCTTGGTAATAAAACTAAGGGCACCGCGCAAGGCCTTAACGGTTTCCTCTAAATTAATCACATCCACCATATTACGGGTGGTGTGGATATAGGCGCCCATTTTAGGGTACCTTCTGGATGATTGATGGCCAAAGTGAACTCCGGCTTTCATCAAAACCGATAACTCTGGTAACTGTGGCATAATATTCTCCTTTTATCGAGCTAAGCTCGATTTTCCGCCATTCCCGTTCTGCCCTGTTTTTTAGGGAGGAGAAAATAGGAATGTGGGATTTATTAATTAATAATTTACTGCCCCGATGATATCATAAAGTTGATTTTTTGGCAAGAGCAGGTAAAAAAATAGGGCTACCAGCAAGCTGATAGCCTAAGATGAAATGTCATTGTTTTAGCGCCCTGGCAATTGCTCGCCAAACCGGCTGATTGAAGGTTTTACCCTTCAGCTCCAACAATTCATCGTTAGTTAAACCCTTGAGGTCTAACTTGTTTGCAACCGCAGCCCAGACGTATTGATCGCCGGATTGGCTGCCTAATCGCAATAGTTCATTATTGCTCAAACCACCGATTTCAACCAAATGCAAAGCAGCATTTCTCTCCATATCCCTTTCTTTCATATTGAAACACCATAAAGAACCTAACAATGCATAATAGCACGTTTTTGATAAAAAACAAAGCCTAAAATCGGCTTATTAAAAAGCCCTTGACAAAATCCGCAAACTGCTCTAAAATATCATCAAATATACACACTTATGAAAAAATCTATCCATCCTGAATATTTCCCTCAAGCAGCTGTTAAATGCGCCTGTGGCAACAGTTTTAAAACCGGCTCTACCTTAAAAGAGCTGGATATTGAAATTTGCTCAAATTGCCACCCATTTTACACCGGCAAACAGAAATTGATTGATACCGCCGGCATGGTTGATAAGTTCCGCTCCAAAGTGGCTAAACAAGTTAAGGCCTCGGCTGAACGCAAAGGCAAAAAGGTTAAAAAAGCCAAATCACAGGCCAAAAAGGTTGCTGAAGACAAAAAATAACAATTTTAATTTTTAAAAAAGTTCTTGAAATTTTTCAAGAACTTTTTGTTTTAAAAAACGTTCTCTAGCCCACAAGCCTAAATTTACTGTATAATTATGATAATGGAAAACATTGAAGAAAAAATCAAGCAAATCAGGGAAAAGTTTGACACCCTGGAAAGGGATTTGCAAGATCCCCTGGTAATCTCGGATAACGAGAAGCTTTTTAAATTGTCCAAAGAATACAATGAAGCCCGGGAAATTTTAAGCCATTACGGCCGACTGGAAGAAATAACCAGACAAAGAACCGAACTGGAGCAATCCGTTAAAAATGAAACTGAACCGGAACTGGTTAAATACGCCAAAGAAGAAATTGAAAAATTGGCATTAGAGGCCCAAGAGCTGGAAGAGCATTTGCAAGAAATTTTTTCACCTTCAGACCCCAGGGATAAAAAAGATATTATCATGGAAATCAGGGCCGGCACCGGCGGAGACGAATCCGGTTTGTTTGCCGCCGATTTATTTAGAATGTATTCGCGTTATGCCGAAAAAAAAGGTTGGAAAACCAAATTGGTTTCTGCTTCACAAACAACCTTGGGCGGATTTAAAGAAGTTATTTTTACCATTGCCGGCCAAAATGTTTTTAAGCATTTAAAATACGAATCGGGCGTGCACCGAGTCCAGCGCGTTCCCGAAACCGAAAAAGCCGGCCGCATTCACACTTCGGCCGCTACGGTAGTTGTTTTACCCGAAGCCGAAGAAATTGATTTTAAAATTGATCCCAAGGATTTAAAAATTGAAGCCACCACTTCTTCGGGCAACGGCGGGCAATCGGTTAACACCACCTATTCGGCTATCCGCATTACCCACTTGCCCAGCGGTTTAATGGTTCAATGCCAGGATGAACGCAGCCAATTGCAAAACAAAGAAAGAGCCATGTCGGTTTTGCGTTCTCGATTGTTAGATGCTGCCGAAGCCAAAAAAAGAGCGGAAATGTCGGCCGAACGGCAAGGCCAAATGGGTACGGGTGATAGATCGGAAAAAATCAGAACCTATAATTACCCGCAAGATCGGCTGACTGACCACCGCATTAAATTGACTTTGCATAACTTGGCCACGATTTTAAACGGCGAAATTGATCCGATTATTGAGGCCTTAAGAAAAGCCAATGCAAGTTAAAATTGCTTTAAATACAGGCGCCTCTAAACTTAGCCGGCTTAACTCGCCTATTCTTGATGCCGAAATTCTTTTATCTTTTGTTTTAAAAAAAACCAAAGAATATCTTTATACTCATCCTGAAACAAAATTGAACTGGATTCAAAAAATCCGTTTTTTTTATTTAATCAATAAACGTTCAAAAAATTGGCCAGTCGCGACCTTAACGGGCGTTAAAGAATTTTACGGCCGGAATTTTTGTGTTAATAAAAATGTTTTAGTGCCCCGCCCTTTAACTGAAGAATTAATTGATCAAGCTTTGAATTATATTAAGGATCAAAGATTGAAAACTGAAGTTAATTTAACTATTACCGACATTGGAACGGGATCTGGAAATATTATTATTTCCTTAATTAAAGAACTTCAAAAACAAAATTACGATCTGGATAAATTTAAATTTTACGCTTCTGATGTTTCTCAATCGGCTTTAAAAGTTGCCAAAAAAAACGCCAAGATTTATCAAGTTGATAAATTCATTACTTTTTTAAAAGGCAGTTTGCTTAAACCGTACAAAAACATTCAACCAAATTTAATTCTAGCCAATCTCCCCTATTTAGATCCGACAGATTTGACGGAACCCTCCATTAAAAAAGAGCCGGTTGTGGCTCTGATAGGAAATTACGATGAATTCTTCAAACAAGTTGCAAAATTACACACTCAACCAATAGTTATTTACGAAGATAAAAACGGCGTTCATCATAAAAAATAGCTCCCGCAATAACCATTAAAAATGGTAGGCAGGAGCTAGGCTATGATTGCTTTGGTTAATGAACTAACCGCTGACCCTTGGTCAGCTTGTTGGCCACTTGAGCCAAAAGCAATGTGTTGATGCGAATCACCTCGGGATGACACGCTAACTCCTCTGCTAGCTCTGCTTCTGTTACGCACCCGTCTTGACATCCAGTCACCATTTTGGCCAGCAAAGAATCTGGAACAAATGTCTGCCGAATCAATTCGCTGAAGCCCTCAACCATTGTCGATGGAATTCTCATTTTGTCTCCTTGAGGCAAAAACATTTTCTTCATTTACGGGGCCACTATTATTTATAACCCTGTTTTAAAAAACCGTCAAGAAACTAAAAAAGGCCTTGCCTGCATTGTCATTGCGAGGAGCAACAGCGACGAAGCAATCCCGATGTTGATACCAAGTACAACGGGATTGCCTCGCCCCTTCGGGGCTCGCAATGACGGCTTGTGGCAAGGCCTTTTTATTTTTTAGACAGCAAAGCTAAAAATTCTTCAATTTCCGGACGAAGTTCTTTTAGCAAAGCATGCATATCACCGGAAAAAGTATCAGGAAATTTTTTCATTTCATTATCCAGCTCCGCCAAAGAATACCATAAAATGCCCCTGGCCTCCTTATCAACGGGCTTTATGCTCCCATCATAAACACCAAAGTAAGCATGAATCTTATTAGCAATTATAATTTTTTGTCCATTAATAATTTTTTCTATCTTGTAGATTTTAGTTCCAATATACTTGATTACTGCAACTACTTTCAAATATTCGTCCAAAAGATTTATGGTTTTTTTATAATCAACGTCATTTTTTACGACAATTGACGGAGCTTGCAATTCCTGAACTGTTTCTACCATAACCGTAAAATCCGGCTCATTGCCAAAAACAACATGACCGCCTACTGATTTATCCAGCAAACCAGGATTATGAGCTTTATTATCAGACCTCTTTTGAACCAAAAATTCACCTGACGAATTAAACACAAAAATATCCACTATTTCATTAGCATGGCTGGGTTGGCCGGTTTTTTTAAAAACCTTTATTTGTTCAGCGTAAAACTCGCCCCTATCCATGGGGATAACGGTTTCCGGATCATCCAGCAGATAAGTATTGATAATTTCAGACATATTTTTTAATCCCGGCTTTGCCAGGTATAGCCCTTGGGCGCGAGCGTAGTCCAATTTATTTGCGGACAGCGGCCGCTACCAGTCGGTTCTTTTTCTTCAAAACTGGTAACTTGAAAAATTACGTATGGCCGATCACAGCCATAATCGCCGGCGGCAAATTTTTGGTAACGGTAATAATAATTACTGTCGTTTTTAGGGTCAAAAACAAGGTTGGGCAACAAGCCAACCTTCATTAACGGCTCTAAAAATTTCCGATCGGTTGGATCGTTGGTTTTATCCCAGCCCTGGCCGTCATCATCGGTATTATGGGGATAAGCGCCAAATTGCAGACTGTAATAATCCAA
>JBAZSE010000005.1:0-65343 GCA_041662565.1 Patescibacteria group bacterium | reverse complement strand
AATAGAGCTGGCATCGGCCAATCTTCTGATATCCCTTATTTTTTCCCAACGGCTGTTAAGGTAAATAATAGCGGCAATTAAAAAACCGCAAACAAAAAAAACCACGAGCAATCTGGAGGCAACAATTTTTAACCTCTCTGTATCCATTGGTTAGGATAAAGCCGGCCAAAAAATAAATTGTGACCGACTAAAATTATTTACGTTCCTTTTTTTCGGCTTCTTTACCAGCTTCGCCTTCGGCGGCGGGAGTAGCTGTAACAGCTTCGCCTTCAACAGGGGTAGCAACAGGAGCAACCGGCTCAGCTTCAACTTTTTGCAAACTCACCGAGGCCACGACCGCTTCTGGATCATTGGTGATTTTAATAGTTGAAGGAATGTTTAAATTCTTAACTTTAATAACATCTTCAAAAGTAGCTAAAGCGCTTAAATCCACTTCCAAATGCTGGATTAAATCTTTAGGCAAACAGGAAATTTCCACTTCTTCCATTGGGGTAATTAAAGTTCCGCCTAATTCCTTAACCGCTTTAGGTTCGCCAATAAACAATAAAGGCAAGGCCACATGAATAGCTTCGGTCATATTAATCCTGTAAAAATCAACATGGCTGATAATACCGGTAATGGGATCAAATTGCATGCCATGGAACATAACTTGGACTGGTTGGTCTTCTTCTACCGCTAAAGTTACCAAGCTGCTGGAGCCGGCTTTATGATAAACCCTTTCCAATTCCAGCTTGTTTAAAAGCAAATGTTGGTTTTCTTGCCCGGCGCCGTACAGTTCGGCAGGTACAAAACCGCGAGAACGGGTTTGGTTTAATGATCTGGAAGGCAAGACCCTCTTTTTAGCTGTTAACTTGATTTCTTCGGTCGTCATAAAATATTGGTTACTGGTTAATCTTCTTGGGTACTATCTTAATATATTAAGCCTAATAAGTCAAGGGCAAAAGAGTGGCCAACTTAATACCTGGCAAATAAAGACCTCTTGTTTCTAATATGGATATTGTGGATTATGCCCAAAGCGATAAGTAAAGAGATTAATGAACTGCCCCCGTAGCTGATTAAAGGCAAGGGCACGCCCGTTACCGGGGCCATACCCAAATTCATCCCAATATTGACAAAAATTTGGATAGCCAGAGTTATGACCAACCCCAAAGCAAAAAAATGGGCAAAATTATCCTTGGCCAATTTGGCAATGGCATAAATTCTGTAAAGCAAACTGAAAAACAAAACCAGCACCAAGCCGGCACCAATAAAGCCCAATTCCTCCGCAATCACGGCAAAAATAAAATCTGTTTGCTGTTCGGGTAAAAAATTAAGCTGACTTTGCGAGCCCAGGCCCAATCCCCGGCCAATAAAACTGCCCGAGCCCACCGCCACAATGGCTTGCCTTACATTATAACCAGAACCTAAAGGATCCGCTTGAGGATTTAAAAAAGTCAGCAAGCGCTTTTGTTGGTAATCCTGCAAAAAAAACAGCCAAAAAGCCGAAGCTAAAACCAGTAAAATCAAAAAAAGGCCCACAATGGTTTTGCGTTTAACCGGAAGTAAAAAATACATGGCCAGCCAAGTGGCAAACAATAGCATGCTGGAACCAAAATCCGGCTGCAGCAAAACCAAAACGATTAAAAGCAAAACGCCAAAACCCGAAACAATCAAACCCTTTAATAAATTATTTTGATAATTTCCCAAGGCAAAAAATCTGGCCAAAAAAATAATTAAAGCGATTTTAACCAGTTCCACCGGTTGAAAACCCTGGCCAAAAAAATACAGCCAGCCGGTCGTGCCCCGGATATGGGATCCGACCGCTAAAACCAAAATCAATAAGGCCAAAGCAATTAGGTAAATAATTTTGTAGTAATCGCTCCAAACCTTAAAGTTAATTGAACTGACCAATAAAAATATCGCCAAGCCAAACAGGGCCAAAGTTAGCTGGTGGTTAAAAATCGTAAAATTGGGCACGTCAACATTAAGCTGTAAACTGTACAAAGTAGCTAAACCGAAAATCATCAATAAGCTTATATTGATGATTAAATACCAATCGTAGTATTCTAGCCAAACAAAAATCCTTTTTAACATAAATTCTACTTATTGACTTTCCCGGGTACAGAATAAACGGCAGTTGGGTCGTAAATATCCACCAACGGAACAATTTCTACCCGCGTAACCGCAGGCAATGATTCAAACCAGCTCATTTCCAAATTCCTGGTTTCTTCGCTTAAAAATTCATTAACAAAAATAATGTTGGCTCCGACTATCCGGTTATTGTTAAATAAAACGGCTTCAAAACCAACTGTCCAAAAATTCTTTAACGTATTATTGCGCGCGGAAAATAAAACCGCTGACCGCTCTTTAAGATCGCCGGCTGTAAAATTAATCTGATCCAGCCCAATAGGTTGAAGATTAGGATCCTGTGGCTGTTCGCCGATCCTTTGCCAAGCCAGACCCAGCACGCTTAATTGCGGAGCTTCCAGCCGGCCGGTTGTTTGATTGGCCAAACTTAATAAATAAACTTTTTGTTGAGGTAAAATAACAATGGTACCGGTGGCCGAAGTAAAATTATCCGCAATAAATTGATAAGTCAGCTTAGCCATTCCCCTCCTGGTATTGGGGTTGTAGGCCTGGGCCACAATATCGTAATTGCCCTTGCCGGTATAAATAAGTTCGGGAGCCGAAAAAACTAAATCCAAAGGTTTATTGCGTTCTCTAAAACTCTGCCAATCAATATTGTTATTAACAATGCCTAAAACAATTTGCTGATCCGAGGCGCCAAAAGACAAATAGACAACTAAGCCGTAAATAGCCAGCCCCCAAAAGATTGCTCCTAAAGCAATTATAAAACCGAGTAAAATCTTTTTTAAGCGGTCTTTATAATTTAACAGCCAGTAGCCAAATTTTAGCTGCCTTTCTGATAAATCATGGATTTGATAGTCAACCATATGGCTTTATTTTACCACATTTTTTGTTTTTGGTGAATTGTGGTATAATAAAATAAATTAATGAACATCAAATGCGAACGCGGGACAAGAAAAAATTTTTCTTTGTCCGAGGCGGGACCCGTAGGGGCGCAACATGATGCGCCCGCCTAGCGAGTTTTAGACGAGACTAGGCCGAGACGAAGGAGGGTGCCGAGGATAGAAAAATTTTTCTTGACCGAGTGAGCATTAATAAATTAAAAATAAAAACCTATGTTAGAAAATTCCCAGGATCTATTAAATATAGTAATCGCCTTCTGCGTTTTATGGTTTACCATTTTTTTGTGCTGGGTGATTTATTATTTTGCCATGATTTTAAAAAAAATAAATTCGGTCATGGAAACATTTACCGGCACTTTAAATGCTATTAAAGATTTTTTTGATAAATCCAAAGAAAAAGTGGCTAATTTTGGCACTACTTTTGCCGCGGTTATGGAAGTAGGCAAAAAAGTAGCTGATTACGTGGCGGAAAAAAAGGCCAAAAAAACCGCTGCCAAAAAAAACAAATCGGATAATTAAACAATTTTTTCAATTTCATGGTAGAGACGCACAATTGCGCGTCTCTACTTTTTATTTACAACGGTTTTTTTGGCCTGAAACACGGGTTGCTAAAGCCATTTTTTGCAGGTAAAATACAAATATGTTTATTCACCTTCATACTCATAGCCATTATTCCCTACTAGACGGCTTACCTAAAATTCCCGAACTGGTAAAAAAAGCCAAGGAATTTAAAATGCCCGCCCTGGCTTTAACTGATCATGGTTCCATGTACGGGATTATTGAATTTTACGAGCAATGCAAAAAAGCTGGCATTAAGCCGATTGTGGGCATGGAAGCGTACCTGGCGCCTGGCAGCCGCTTAAGCAAAGAAGGCAAGGCAGATACCCACCCGTTTCATTTGATTTTGCTGGCAAAAAACCAACAGGGCTATAAAAATTTATTAAAACTTAACACCCTGGCCCATTTGGAAGGTTTTTATTACAAACCCCGCTTAGATTGGGAACTGTTGGAAAAATACCATGATGGTCTAATTGCCTTATCAGCTTGCTTAGCCGGAGAAATTCCTCGGGCCATAACATCCGGCGATATTAAAGGCGCCAAAGAATTAGCTCTAAAATATTTACGTGTTTTTGGCCAAAATAATTTTTATTTGGAACTTCAGCATCATCCTAATGTGGATGAACAAGCCGTGGTTAATGAACAATTGATTAAATTTTCTCAAGAGCTGGATATTCCTTTGGTGGCCACCAATGATGTTCATTATCTTAATCCGGAAGATGCCGAAGCCCAGGATATTTTGCTCTGCATTCAAACCAAACGTAAGCAAGCCGATACCGATCGGATGAATATGATGGGGTTGGATGCCTCTTTTGCTTCGCCGGAAAAAATGAGCAATGCTTTTGCCCATATCCCCGAAGCCCTGGCCAATACCCAAAAAATCGCCGACATGTGCGAACTAGAAATTGAATTGGATAAAACGCTTTTGCCGTTTTTTGCCGTGCCAAGTGGCCAAACCGATAACAGTTATTTAAAAAATTTATGCGAGCAAGGGTTAAACAAGCGCTACCCCGAAGGCATCAACGAAATTATTAGAACGCGGTTGGATTATGAATTGGGAATAATCGCCAAAACCGGCTTTGCCTCATACTTTTTAATTGTCCAAGATTTTGTTAATTGGGCCAAAAACAATGGCATTGTGGTCGGCCCAGGCCGCGGCAGCGCGCCGGGCAGTTTAGTTTCCTATTTAATCAATATCACCAATATTGACCCGATTAAATTTAATTTGATTTTTGAACGTTTTTTAAATCCCGAAAGAGTCAGCATGCCCGATATTGATTTGGATTTTGCTGATACCCGGCGCGACGAGGTTTTGGCCTACGTAACCCAAAAATACGGTGCGGGGCAAGTTTCGCAAATTATCACCTTTGGTACTATGGCGGCCCGGGCCGCGATTAGAGATGTGGGCCGGGTTTTAGGCATCTCTTATTCTTACTGCGATAAAATTGCCAAGCTGATCCCTATGTTTATGGGCTTAACGGAAGCAGTGACCAAGGTTCCGGAAATTAAAGAAATTTACCAAAACGATCCGCAAGCCAAAAACTTAATCGATTTTTCCAAAAAATTGGAAGGTGTGGCCAGGCACGCCTCCACTCATGCTTGCGGTGTTTTAATTACACCCGATGCGCTGGATAACCATGTACCCCTGCAATACGCCTCCAGCGACGACAAAACCATTGTTTCCCAATATTCTTTGCATCCGGTAGTGGCTTTGGGTTTGTTAAAAATGGACTTTTTGGGTTTAAAAAACCTAACGATTATTGAAACCGCTTTGGAAATCATCCACAAAACCACGGGAGAAAAAATCGATATTGATAAACTGCCTTTAAATGACGAAAAAACATTTAAGCTATTGCAACGCGGACACACCACCGGCGTATTCCAATTGGAATCATCGGGCATGAGAAGATATTTAATCCAGCTGGAACCAACTGATATTGAAGATATTATTGTGATGATTTCTTTATACCGTCCGGGCCCCATGGAACTTATTCCCGATTACATTGCCGGTAAAAAGGGCCAAACCACCATTACCTATCTGCATCCCAAGTTGGAGCCGATTTTAAAAAGAACATTCGGCATTGCCGTTTATCAGGAACAAATTACCGAAATTGCCCAAGCGCTGGCCGGCTTTACCTACGGCGAAGCCGATGTGTTAAGAAAAGCCGTTGGCAAAAAAATCAAATCACTGATGGTAGAGCAGGAAGAAAAAATGATTAAGGGCATGATTGCCAATAAAGTTGATAAGCGGGTGGCTAAAAAAATCTGGGAATACATTTTGCCTTTTGCCCGATACGGCTTTAACCGCGCTCATGCCGCTTCGTACGCTATGATTTCTTACCAAACCGCTTACCTTAAAGCCAATTTTCCTACCCAGTTTATGGCGGCTCTTTTAACTGCCGATAATGAAAACATCGATCGCGTGGCCTTGGAAATAGAAGAGTGCGAAAAAATGGGCATTAAGGTGCTTCCGCCCGATATTAACGAAAGCTATACTATTTTTACTATGGTGGTGGCCGAAGATACCAAGGATCAACCACGCATCCGCTTTGGGCTTTCGGCCATTAAAAACGTTGGCGAGCATTTAACCAAGGCGATTATCAAGGAAAGAAAAGCCAACGGGCCGTTTATAGATTTGCAAGATTTTTTGCTAAGAACCCAAGATAAGGATTTGAATAAAAAATCTTTGGAATCGCTGATTAAATCGGGCGCACTGGATAAATTCGGTTTACGCAATGAATTGTTGTTTAACATAGAAAAACTTTTAAAATTCGGCAAAAAAAATAATGACTCCAACGGGCAGGTTAATTTATTTGCCAATTCCGCTTTGGCCAAACCCGTTTTAAAACTGGAAAACGCGCCGGAAGAAGATGAGGTTCTTAAACTAAAATGGGAAAAAGAATTGCTGGGCATTTATTTATCAGATCATCCCATGAACAGCGTAAAGCATTTATTGCCGGAAGGCAGGACCAATATTTGCCAATTAATGCCTTTGGGCAACGGCAAAATGGCCAGGGTGGCAGGCATAATCCATAATATCCACCGCGTGATGACCAAAAACAACCAGGCCATGTATTTTGTGACTTTAGCCGATGAAACCGGCAGTACGGAAGTTTTGGTTTTTCCCAAAATTTTGGAAAGCACCAAGGATGCCTGGCTGGAAGATGAAATCGTAGTGGTAGAAGGCAAAACAACCGATAAAGACGGCTCCATGAAAATGATTTGCGACAGTGTTCGGCCGATTGATAAAAATTTAAAATTTTCCAGTTTGGAAATCAAGCTTAATGCCGAACAACAGGAAAAATATTTGCTGGAACTAAAAAATATTCTGCCAAACTTTCCTGGCCAAGCCGTAGTTTTCTTAAAAATAGACAATAAAACGATTAAAACCGGTCAAACCGTTAAAGTTACAGGAGAACTGATAGAAAAATTAATCACTCTTATTGGCCGCGAAAATATTATTTTAAGATAAACAAACTAGACAAGCTTTGATTTTCCTATTATAATATTCTTATATGGATAAGTTAGAACCAATCCGCAAAAGCCCGCTTAATACCATTACTCCCAGCTACCGCTTTTTTACCATAATTTTTTCATTAGTGGCCATTGTTTTGGTGGTGGCTATTCTTTACTTTGCCCTTTCCCAGGCCACTATTTACATAACTCCAAATTACAAAACCCAAGAAGTTGGTTTTGCCGTGCAAGTTACGGAAAATAATCCCTTGGCGGATCAAAAATTGCTGGCAGGCAGCGCGGAAAAACTTTTCGGCTCATTAAAAAATACGGTGGTTGAAGAAAGCAAAACCTATCCGGCGCAAATTTCAACAATCGCCACCGATAAAGCCGGAGGCGAAGTTACTTTAATAAATAATTATTCCAAAAACCAAACTTTAATTGCCACTACCCGCTTGCTTTCACCGGATAATAAGCTGTACCGTCTAACTGAAACGGTGGTGGTGCCGGCCGGCGGTAAAATAACCGCGTCTGCCGTGGCCGATCAACCAGGTAAAGAGTTTGAATTACCTGCCACTAAACTTACTATCCCCGGCCTGTGGGATGGCCTGCGGGATAAAATTTACGCCGAAAACACTAAAGGCTTTTTAATCCAACAGTTAACCAAATACGAAATCACCCAAAGCGCTATTGATCAAGCCAAGGATGATCTTAAAAACTCTTTAATCGCCAAGGGTCTGGAACAAATCCAAAAAGATCTGCCAGAGGGGCAAACTTTATCGCCAAATTCCGCCATTACCGAAACGATTAAATACTCCACCAACGCCAAAATAGGCAGCCAACAAAAAGAATTTACCATCACGCTGGGCTTGGGGGTTAAGGCCCTAATTTTTGATGAGCAAAAATTTAAAACCATTGCCGCCGGCACTCTACCGGCCAGTTATAAAGAAGAAGGCGCTTATTTAACAATCAACCCAAATAGCTTTAAATACGAAATCACTCCTTTGGATGATAATTCCGAACACTTAATCGCCCAAATCAAAGGCGCTTACAATATTAAAATCGCCAATATCAAAATCAATCCGGACGAACTGGTTAAAATGTCCAAAGCCGAGGCCTTAAAAAAATTACGCAATTTAAGCGATGTTAAAGAGGTTTCCATTATGCTCCCCTTTTGGACCAAATATCTGCCGGCTTTGGCTGATAAAATCAGTATTCAAATAAAACAATAATTATGTTGCATGAAAAAATAAAATTTGAACCGGATGGCAAGTTAATTACTAAAAATGAAGTTGAAATAAATGGCGTTCCTCTAATTGTTGAAATTGAATATAATAAAAAAAATCAAATAATCGGCATGTTTACCAAAACTCTGACTGGGGAAATTCTTGATTACATCAGCGGGGATTTAAAAAGATTGGAAGAAAAAAGAGATGAATTACTGCACATGGGAATTAAAATTGACAATCTTGATATAGTAAATCATCTTGACACTGAACCAAAAATATAATATATTTAGCATACTAAACGATTGGCAGGGCTACCAACCCTGCGTCCATAAAAATGGAAACCCCGCTAAGCGGGGCTAAGTTTAAAGACAATCTCTGAGAGATCCTGCTTAGCGGGATAAAACAGGTGGAACCGCGGGGGAATAAATTCCTTCGTCCTGAATTTACTTATTTTTTAGTAGATTTATTGGACGAAGGAATTTTTTTAATTTATAACCTTAACCTAACAAAAAACCTATGACCCAAGAACAATTATCCCAACAACGCCATTCGCTCGCCCACTTACTGGCGGCGGCCGTTTTAAGCATTTGGCCCGATGCCAAAAGAACTATTGGCCCGGCCATTGATAACGGCTTTTATTATGATTTTGAATTTGCTTCGCCCATTACCGAAGCGGATCTGCCAAAAATAGAAAAGCGGATGAAAAAACTGCTAACCACCTGGAAAAGCTTTGACCGACACGAACTTTCGGCAAGCGAAGTTAAAAAAGAATTTTCCGATAATCCTTACAAGTTGGAACTGATTGAAGAATTTTCCGGTGAGGGGCAAACATTAACCGTTTACCAATCCGGTGATTTTAGGGATTTGTGCCGCGGCGGACACACGGAAAATTTTAACAAAATCGATCCAGAAAGTTTTTGTTTGCATAAATTAGCCGGCGCTTACTGGCGAGGCGATGAAAAAAATAAAATGCTGACCCGCATTTACGGTTTGGCATTTGAATCAAAAGATGAATTGGCCGACTATTTAAAAATGCTTTCTGAAGCGGAAAAACGCGACCACAAAAAATTAGGGCCGGCTTTAGAGTTATTTGCATTTAGCCCACTAGTTGGGCCTGGCTTGCCCATGTTTTTACCCAAAGGAGCTCTTCTGCTAAGAGAATTAGCTGAATTTGTGAGAGCCGAAAAAATCAACCGTGGTTACAATTTTGTTAGCATTCCCCATATTGCCAAAGCTGAACTTTACAAAAAAAGCGGTCACTTAGGCAAATATGATGCCATGATGCCACTAATGAAAGATGCCGAGGGCGATGAATTTGCCCTTAAAGCCATGAACTGCCCGCATCATTTTGAACTATTTAATGCCACTCCTCATAGTTACCGAGATTTACCAATCCGTTATGCCGAAAATACTACCGTTTACCGCAATGAAAAATCCGGCGAACTTTCGGGCCTACTTCGGGTTAAAGCCCTAACACAAGATGATACCCATCATTTTGTACGGCACGATCAAATCAATTCCGAAATTACCATGATTTTAGGTTTAATGGATACTGTTTACAAAGCCTTTGGCTTTACCAATTTTTTGGTTCAAATTTCTGTTCGCGATCAAGAAAACAAAAGTAAATACTTTGGTTCGGATGAGTTATGGGAAAAATCGGAAAACATTTTGATTCAGGCGGCTAAGGATTGGGGCAAACCGTATATAGTAGAAAAGGGCGAGGCGGCTTTTTATGGCCCCAAAATTGATATCATGGTTAAAGATGCAATTGGGCGAAGTTGGCAGTTAACCACCGTTCAATTGGACTTTAATCAGCCGGAAAATTTTGATTTGCATTACATCGCCGAAGATGGGCAAAAACACCGTCCGGCCGTATTGCATGTGGCAATTTTGGGCTCATTGGAAAGATTTTTAGGCGTGCTGATTGAACACTACACCGGAGCATTCCCCTTGTGGCTCTCGCCTGTGCAAATTAAAATTCTTAATGTTGGCGAAGCGCACGAAAAGTTTTGCCAAAATTTGGCCGCTCAATTTAAAGCCCAAAATATTCGCGTGGAATTGGATTTAACCAGCGAAACTGTAGGCAAAAAGATCCGCAAATCGAGCGCCGAAAAAATCCCCTACACTTTGGTTATCGGCGATAAAGAAATGAATTCAAAAAATTTGAGCGTCAGGGTTAGGGGTTTTGAAGAATTATGGGAAGTTGATTCAAAGGAATTTATCACCCAAATTCAACAACTGATAGCCAAACGATCCGCTGAATTGAAATAATATATTAAAAATATGTTGACCAAAGCGGAAAAAAGGCAAAAAATATTGGATAAAGCCAAAAGCGCTCCCAAAGGAGCAACGCTGGCCGGGCAAATTGCCAAAGCGCAAACCAGCAAGGGTTACGCTAAAAGAAAGAAAACGATAAAATTTTAGTTTATATTTAACGAACGCGGGTAAAAAAATTTTATTAAATACGCGAGGGTGAAAAAAAATTTTACCGAGGGGGTACCCCGACGACGAGTCGAGGGTCCGAGGAAAATTTTTTTTGCACCCGAGCGGATTAAAAATGCCAAATAATAAACTAATTGTAATACTAGGGCCAACGGCAACCGGCAAAACCAAACTGGCAGTAAAAATGGCAAGGGCTTTTAATGGCGAAATTGTTTCGGCTGATTCGCGCCAGGTTTATCAAGGCATGGATATTGGAACTGGTAAGGATTTACAAGAGTACAAAACCAAAAAACCAATTTCCTATCATCTAATTGATGTTATTAGTCCAAAAAAACAATTTACTTTGGCCAACTATCAAAAATTAGCTTATAAGGCGATTGATGATGTTTTGCGCAAAGGCAAGCTCCCCTTTTTGGTTGGCGGCACCGGCTTATATATTCAAGCAATTGTTGATGGTTACAATTTGCCCCAAAGTAAACCAAATATTAAATTACGAAAAAAGTTAAATAAAAAATCGTTGGCTCAACTGCAAACATTGGCAAAAAAATATAAGATCACTCTAAATCAATCGGATTGGCAGAATAAAGTCAGGTTGGTTAGAAAAATTGAAATAAGCATAAACTTAAAAGTTAAAAGTCAAAAATTAAAAGTTAATGCCCCAAAATATGATTGCTTAATTTTAGGGTTAACCTTGCCTAAGGAAAAATTAATTAAAAGAATAAAATTAAGGTTAAAAAAGGAATTAACGGATGGACTGGTTAAAGAGGTTAAAAAACTTCGCCAAAACGGATTATTGTGGAAAAAATTGGAGTCCTTTGGTTTAGAATACCGCTTTGTGGCCCAATATTTGCAAAACAAGTTGACTTATGATGAAATGTTTAATAAACTGCTTATTGCCCTTAGCCAATTTGCCAAACGACAGATGACTTGGTTTAAGAAAGATAAAAAGATAATTTGGCTGAAGAACAAAAATCAGGCAAAAAAACTAATACGCGCCCATAGCTCAACTGGATAGGGCGTCAGAATCCGGTGCTGAAGGTTAGAGGTTCAAATCCTCTTGGGCGTACCATCTTATATAATTTGAAAAGTTTAAACCCTGCCCTGAAAAATTGAGCGTTAGCGAAATTTCTTCGGGGTCTTGCCGGGGACACCAAAAAAACAGCACTTAAATGATAAATGCTGTTTTTTAGTTATAAAATAATTTTAGGCCATTTAATCACTATTTGATTTTGAAAAACATGCCTTTTATCTTTTAGCACCGCTGTAAGCAATGGCCCGGATAATATCCCAATCAAGGGTACTTTGAGGAATTTTGCCGTAGATAGCTTTAAAGTATTTAAATGCGATTTTTTCAGAGTTAAGATTGCGAATTAGTGGCCTAATACCATAAGCCATAATATCAATAGCAACTTGATCCTGAGAATTACTATCTTGAGGTTCTCGTTGATAAATGGTTTTAAAATCTATTTTAACCGCGTTTTCTTTGGTTGATGAAGTTTGCGATGGCCATCTACCCAAAGATATTTTAAGCACATCACTCCAATCTTGTTCGGTTTGAGGCAGTTTGTTAAAAGCCGATTGAAAGGAGTAAATACTGCCGGCTCGCTCTCCTGAGCCCAGTTTTTTAGTTTCCAGAGTGCCGTAAACGATAAAATTGGAGAGGGCTTGTTGCTGGATTGGGGTAAATAAATTTGCTTCCGGCAAACGCTTGGCAATATTTTGAAAAGCTTCCTGTTCTTGAGCAATGTTCCTAACTTCATTAAAAGAATCAGCCAAAAATTCCACTGTTGTTTGCATGATTATACTAGATTCAGGCAGATTGGGATTTGGGGTTACTTCCGCATTAGGTGTAGGTACAACTGTGTCTGTAGGAATTGTAGCTGGAATATTTGTTTGAGGGGGGTCACTGGGTGATGAGGAACCAGATGAGGAACCAATAGAACCAAATCCTCCACCGCAACTTCTGGTTTGAGAAGCAGTAGCGGTGGTTGTTTCTACACTGTTGCCGTTTCTGTATTTAACAGTGTAATTATTGGTGCCACAAGCCAGATTATTATCCTGCCAGGTATTTGTTTGCAGCCAACCAGAATTACTGCCACGGGTGGTATTTTCAAAATAGTAGCCGGAGGTACCCAGGGTATCATTGGGAAAAGAATCAACGGTTAAGATAATATTGCCGTCACTATCCCAAGTAGCGGCTAAATCAGAGGGTGCATTAGCCAGGGTATACTTGGATGTAGCAATAGAAGATGAAGCCGAATTGCCATAGCTATTGTAAGCCGTGGCAAATCTGCCTGTATATTGGGTATTTTCCGATAAGCCGGTTTCGTCAAGATAGGTTAGGCCCGCAGTAGCCGAAGAAACCGCCAAAGCATAGGAATTATTGTAAATCCTAAAACCTGTTTCATCATTGGCAGCATCGGTAAAATTCCAGCGGATAGAGGTGGCAGATATTGCCGAAGGAGTGCCAATTGTTGGCTTTTGAGGGTAGGGATAAATAAAAGCTCCCATTTCCCAGCCATAACCGCTTAGATCCTGATCTGCGGTGGTAACCACGCTGGGCCAAGAAGAACCATAGAGATTAGCATCATCATAGGTGGCGCTTAAGGTTGTACCGGCATCAATAGCCGGAGAAGTAGCGGCCAGTAAAAAATCGGTAGTGGTGGAATAGCTACCAGTGCTGTTTAAAAATAACGGATTACTGGATAAATCATGAGCACCGGCTGAAACGCCATCGTAACCCGTATTAGCTCCATAAACCAAATTATAATCCATGGTGGCTGTGCCACCGCTGGTGGTTAAACCGCTATCGCCGCCATAAATGATATTGTTTTTCATGGTTACAGTTCCGCCCAATAAAACTGTATCCCTGCCCTGCGTTCCGCTATAAACGGTATTATTTTGAAATGTATATGTTCCGGTATCGTACAGGTAAACCAATTGTCTGGCATTATCCAAAGTGCTATATATAATGTTATTGTACATATCCACTACGGAACTACTTACATGGCCAATGCCGAATTTTTTGTTATTTTTAGCCACACTATTTTTAATTGTTCCTGAAGAGGTTTCGTGAAAAGTAAAACCATCGCCATCGGTTGTTTCTGCCGTGGTGCCGTTATTTTCGGCCAAGCATTTATCAAAAACAACATTGCTCCAAGTATTGTGAACATTAAATCCATCGCCACCGTTATTGGAAGCGGTTACATTTGTGGCAGTAAAATTACTACCATCTCCGGTTAAGGTTAATCCATTACCGTTGATTCCTCCTGTGCTGTTATTGTCTAAATGCGAATTACTCAAAGTAATATCGCTGGAGCTCATGGCTCCGCTATTGCTAATGGCCATGCCGCTAGCCGTGGTGGTATTGGTAACCGTTATATTATCCATTGTTACATCCGTAACGCCGCGAAGATCAATACCGGAACCACTGGCAGTTGTATCGGTAATTGTTAAATCATTAGTAGCATATATATAAATACCAGAAGTAAAAGTGCAACCATCAATATCAATATTGGTATTAGGATTAGCAACAGCAGTATTCATAAACACGTTTTTGGCAAAAGTGCTATTGGTAATCGTTAAATTGACAAATACAGATGCTGCAGCCTGCTCCCAAAGCGTGGTAGTGGCGTCAAAAGAAGAATTGCTAATAGTAATATTTGTATAGGTTACGCCACCCCAGCTCATAGCTTTAGGAGTGGCTGATACCGAAATATTATTAAAAGTTACATAGTTTTGTGCAGTAACACCAAATAAAAGTCCATATTGGGTGGCATTAGTAAGCGTAAGATTGTTAAAAGTAAGGTAACTTCTATTACGTGAATCTATAGACCTAGTTCCGCCGTTAATAATTGGATTAGCACCTGTACCGTAAGCGTCAAAAGTTATAATATTGCCGGCCGTGCCATTAACAGTAATAACCAAACCGGAGGCGCCATTAGTAAAGGTTTGTCCGCGCTTAAAAAGAATGGTATCACCTGCTTGGATAGTTCCTCCAGACATTCGAGCATTTACGCCACTAGCGTTGCCTATATCTTTCCAAGCAGTGCCTTCCGAAGTTCCGTTATTTGCATTTGCTCCATCGACTGCGTCAACATAATATGTAGTGGCAAAAGTTTTACAGGGAACAAGAAAAAAACCCAAAACAAAAAATGCGGCTAAAAAAATAGAAGCCCTAATTGATAAATTAAGCCAATAAAACAATTGCTGTTGGCAGTTTGTTTGCCCCTGATTTGCTTCCAAAATATTATTCATGTGCTCTTACCGATAACCTCTAAATTTAGAGTAATAATAGCAAATTCAGGTCTAAAATACAAATTCAAATATATTAATTAAAAGCCCAACCCTTTAAAAAGGGCTGGGCTTTTTTAATTCAAACTAACCAGCTAAAAACTGTTCTAAATAATTCCCCCCTTGTTTGATGGGAAGGTAACGGCTTCTCTAATGTCTCTGGTACCCATAATCCACTGGATAATGCGCGACATGCCAAAACCACAGCCGGCATGGGGCACGCTACCTTCTTTAAGGCGATCAATATACCAGGAAAAGTCCGCTAAACTGCCACCCATTTCTTCCAAGCGTTTAAACATTTTGGAATGTTCCAATCTTCTAACCATTTCTTCGGCAATATGAACGCGAGCCGCCGATCCAACCGCTTCACCGGCAAACGGCAAAATCAAATCGCTAGAAAGCACTCGGCCGGGATTTTCGGCATCAGGCAACATGTTAAAAAACTTTTCCACTTCAATTTCTTTGCCATGATCCACCATTGGATCGGGATAGCGGGTAATAAACATTGGCTGGTTGCCGAAGCTTTCCACTAAAATCTTTTCTCTAGCCGAATTAATATCATCGCCCCAGGCAATTGATTCGCCTAATTCCTGCAACTTAATAATGGCTTGATCATAAGTTAATTTAGTAAAAACATCCGGGCAAGTGGCTAGCCGTTTTAAATTCTCCTCGCCTAAGCCCAAATCCTGCGTTTGGCTGATGTTTACAAGCGTTTTGGCAATACCCGAAACAAAGGCCTCAATTTCCATCAACAATTGGTCAAAACCGCCGGCAAATTCAATTTCCATCATCAAAAACTCGGTTAAATGCCTGGCATCAACTGTGGCTTCGGCTCTAAATGAAGGTCCGGAACAATAAACCTTTTTATATTCCGGCACCAAGGCCTCCAAATACAACTGACCTGTTTGAGCCAAATAACTACTTGAACCAAACCACTTAAAATCCTGGCCAACAGAAACTTCAAACAAAGTGTTGACGTTTTCGCAGGCGCCTGTTGCCCTTACTACTCTTGGGGTAACCACCTCGATAAAACCGCGATTTTCCAGCGTTGCTCTGCCGGCTTTTAAAATCTCCGAAATCAGGAGAACATTTTTGTGCATAAATTAAAGCTTAGTTAATAATTAAGTTAAAAAAACACCCGTCTTATTGACGGGTGTAATTGATAAAATTTGAAAAACTTAAACCTGGAGTAACGCTCAACCTATCTTTCCATTTAAAGTTTTGTTTTAACATACTGTGGATAATAATACTCTTTCAAAAATTGACCGTCAATAGTATTTATCCACAGCGCTTAGCGCTGGGGTTGTGGCGCTAAGCGCCACACATCGTTAAATTAGGTATAGCTAATCGTAAAAATAAAAAAATTCTTGCCTGCGGAACGCGCCAATCAATTGCGATTTTTTCATTTAAGTTATCCCCGCCGTTCTGAATTTTCTCAAGCCACGTTTGATAAGGCTTAAACGGTCCTCGGCTACAAATTTTTTTATTTTTACGTTAGCGCCGTCTGATTCAATAAATCATCACTGGCGTACCAATTTCTGCCCAATCATATAAAATTTTAGCAAAGCCAATGCCCAATCTAACACAGCCATGCGAAGCCGGCATACCCAAATGGTTCTCCCCTTCCCTATAACCATTTGGCCAATAAGGCAGTTCATGCAGGCCGAATTTTCCGGTTGGCACAAAAGCCATCCAATAAGGCATCCACAAGCCGGCGGCTTTAGACCAAGCTAAAGGTGTTTTGATTTCTATCTTAAAATTACCCTTTGGCGTATCCCAGCCCGGTTTGCCGGAAGATACTTTAAAAGTAGCTAAACTTACAGAGCCCAAATAATAGTTTAATTCCTGTTTGGCCAAATTAATTTCTATTTTTTTAAACAGCTTGGTTTTATCAGAGCTTTTGGGATTAAATCCCTTTTTTACTTCATCGCCATCCGTATAACCGTCTGCATCGCTATCGGAATTTTTTAAATCAGTGCCAAATTTTAGCTCCAATTCATCCGACAAACCATCTTTATCCCAATCCAACTGGCTTAATTTATACCCTGGCCGATGCGGTGAAAAACCTTTGTCCAATTCCGCTTTATCAAAATAACTGTCTTTATCGGTATCGGATCTAAAAGGATCGGTATGATAAATATTAATCTCTTGATCATCGGTTAAACCGTCGTTATCGCTATCCATGGTTTGAGCCAACGCCTGCTGTCCAAAAAAAATAAAAGATAACAAAAACAAAACCAAAGCCGGTTTTATTGCAATAACAAAAAATTTTTTAAACATCGTCCAGTTTACTCTTAAATAGTTCGGCTAATTTTTCGGGATCGGCTTTACCTTTCATTTCTTTCATGCTCAAGCCGATAAAATATTTAAGTAACGGCGTTTTGCCTTGGCGGTACTCTGCTACTTGTTCTAAATTTCCGGCAATAATTTTTTCCACCGCTTGGATTAAAGCCGGCTCATCGCTTATCTGGCCCAAATCCTCTTCTTCAATAATGTGGCTAGGATCCGCGCCGGTAACAAACATCTTTCTTAAAACAGCTTGGGCTGTGGTACTGTTTACTTTCCTTTCATAAATAAGGGCGATAAATTCGGCAAAATTTTCCGGCGTAATTTTTAAATCATAAATCGTTGTTTTGGCTTCATTCATCAATTTAAATAATTCCGATAACAGCCAGCCGGAAACCAATTTGGTTAACCTTTTTTTATTAAGTTCCCAAATTTCTTCGCTAGTGCCTATCGGGTCGCCGCTTGCTTCCAGCCAGCCCCTTGCTTCGGTCATTACTTTTTCAAAATAATCGGCTACGGTTTCATCATCAACCAGAGTAATGGCATCGGTGGCATTAAGCTGATATTCTTTAATGAATCTTAAAATCTTGGCTTTTGGCAATTCGGGCAAGCTATTTTTAATTTCGGTAACTTGTGCCTCCGAAAAAACCAAAGGCGGCAAATCCGGTTCCGGAAAGTAACGGTAATCGGCCGAATCTTCCTTAGAACGCTGTTCTACGGTAATTAATTTATTTTCATCCCAGCCCCTGGTTGTTTCTTTACTTGGCGGCGTACCCAGCTGCCATAATTCCAATTGCCTTTTCATTTCATATTCCAAAGCCCGTTCGACCGACCTAAATGAGTTCAAATTTTTAATTTCTGTTTTGGGATGCAATTTTTCTTCGCCCACTTGCTTGAGTGAAATATTGGCATCACATCGTAAATGCCCTTTTTCCATATCGGCATCGGAAACATGCAAATAACGTGCCAACAATCGCAATTGCGTTAAAAAAATCTTGGCTTCCAAAGGTGACCGAAAATCCGGCTTGGTAACAATTTCTGCCAAAGGCGTGCCGGCCCGATTATAATCAATTAGAGTAGCTTCAGGAGAATGAAAATTTTTAGCCGCGTCTTCTTCCAAATGCAAACGTTCAATATTAATTCGTTTTTCTTCACCTAAAACATGAATGGTTAAATGGCCTTCTGTGGACAAGGGTTTATCAAACTGGGAAATTTGATAACCTTTGGGCAAATCCGGATAAAAATAATTTTTCCTGGCCCAAATTGAAACAGGGTTAATTTTGCCATCCAAAGCCAAGGCCAGCATGGCGCCCATGGTAATTGCTTCCTGATTTGCAAAAGGCAAAGTACCGGGGTGCCCCAAACAAATCTGACAAACCGTGGTGTTAGGCGGTTGGTTCTCGCCTACATTGGAACAACTACAAAACATTTTCGACTTAGTTTTAAGTTGAATGTGTATTTCTAGGCCGATAATTGTTTCTAGATTCATAAACGACGTAAGGCGAGATCGAGCTTAGCTCGACGAGCCGAGGAGTTTATATGTAATCATATGATATATTTACTTGGCTGGCAACTTAAGAACATCCTTTAAAAACATGTAAACAGCACCAGCTGTTGTTTTTTCGCCTCTGGAAAAACAGGCGTTACCGGCCTTGGGATAATCATCATCAACCGGCCAATTAATCCATTTAATCAATCTGTTTAAGCCATCAACATACTTAAAATAACCCGAGCAAAGATTGGCGTTATTGTGGACCATGGTGCCTATATTGGGCTCGGTATAAATCCCGCCCGAAGCAACGCTGTATTTTTCCCGGTTGGAAAAAGCGTGATTGGAAAAACCCTCCCAGTTAAGAATGGCACTGGCGCCGATTTGAGTGTGGTGCGGATTGGTAGTATCCTGAACCATATGAATTGCTCTGCCTAAAAACAAAAAGGCGTCATCATATTTTTTTTCGGTAAATTTCTGTTTGGCAGTTGCATAATATTCATCGGCTTTTTGCCTGGCTGATCTAAAATATTTTAAAGCTCCTTTGCCGGTTGCCACATCATAATAATGTTCACTGGTTGGCATGTAAATTTCATAACTTTTGCCTAAGACCTTAAATTTATAAACCTCTTTGCCAACAGTAGTGGAAAAAGCATCGGCATCGGATGCACCTTGTTTAATTTTTGGCAGATAGGTGTTTAAATACTTGTTAAAATCAGGATACTTTTTAATATACGCTGCCAAATCTTTTTGTAAAATAATGGCGGCTTTATCCACCATAAAAGGGTGGCTGGGATTACTCCAGGCCATAACACTGCCGGCTGGCCAGATAGCCGTAGCCAACAAAGCCAACAAGAGAAAAATTTTTCTCATATGTTTTCTTGCCACAAAGCGAGTAAAGCCCTGCATTGTGAAATTAATTTATTAAAATTAAATAGTATTTAATTCTTTTATTTTTTTCTCTATTGCTTTCAAAATATCTTCATGAACTTCTTCTACTTTTTGATTGGCATCAACAATTGCCCAACCAAACTTGGCAGCCAATTCCAAATGAATATTTCGACACCTTTCCACCAACTCATCATTTGATTCATGCAAATGACCAACTTCTTTGGCTTGAATAAATCTTTCGCCGTCAAGCAAAATTTCTATATCCGGTTTTAGTAAACCCTTATTGCTGGCAATTAATTTTTCCAAATCAGCGCCCTTGGCACTGCCCCAAGCCAAACCGGTGCCAATATAATCTTCGGCTACAACATTTATTCCTTCGGCAATAAGTTTAATGAGCTGGGGTTGAAAATCACGCCTGTTTTGAGTGTACATTGCCTGCAGTTCTTCCTCGGACATTTGCTGGCCATTTTCTCCCCTTAAAACCTGATTTATTTTAGGGCCGGTTGGGGCAAGTTCATAAACGGGATATTTTAGATATTGCGCCGGTAAACCCGCTTTATCAAACGACTCCACCAAAAACTCGGCCTGAGTTGATTTGCCCAGGTTATTAATGCCGTAAATAACGATGAATAAACCTTCTTTCATAAGCGATGTATGCTATTATTTTACCTTAAATGCAAGCATTTTACAATTTTTAAAATTTCCCATATACTAAAAGCTAGGGCAGATTTTATCTGTCTCTTAATATCTAATTTTATAAATACATATTGTTTATGCAACAATACCTTTCTTTATTGCAGGAAATTTTGGAGAAAGGCGTGGAAAAGGCCGACCGCACAGGTACGGGCACCATTTCCCTATTTGGCGCGCAACGGCGCTATAATTTAGCCGAGGGTTTTCCACTAATGACCACCAAAAAAGTCCATTTAAAATCAATTATTTATGAATTGCTGTGGTTTTTGCGCGGCGATACCAATATTCAATACCTAAATGATAACGGTGTGGGCATTTGGGATGAATGGGCTGATGAAAATGGCGATCTTGGCCCGATTTATGGCAAACAATGGACTGCCTGGGAAGGCAAAGATGGCCTAAAAATCAACCAAATTGCCGATGTAGTGGAAAGGATCAAAAAGAATCCCAATGACCGCAGATTGATTGTTTCGGGCTGGAATGTGGCTGATTTGCAGCAATTGATTAGCGGCAAAAAAACCGCTCCCCCTCCTTGCCACACCATGTTCCAATTTTATGTGGCCAACAATAAATTATCCTGCCAATTATACCAGCGTAGTGCCGATGTATTTTTGGGCGTACCTTTTAACATTGCTTCATACGCTTTATTAACTATGATGATGGCGCAAGTAACTAACAAAGAACTTGGTGATTTTGTGCATACTTTTGGCGACGTGCATATTTACAGCAATCATCTGGACCAGGTCAAATTACAGCTATCCAGAACGCCAAAGGCATTGCCAACTATGAAAATCAATCCGGAAATTAAAAATATTTTTGATTTTAAGTTTGAAGATTTTACTTTAGAAAATTATAATCCTGATCCGGGCATTAAAGCCCCGATAGCTATTTAATAGCGAGGCCGAGCAAGAAAAATTTATTTGCTTTCGCGAGTAATCGAGCGTCCCGCAAATAAATTTTTACTTGCAAGGCCTCGTAACTCATAATAACTATGAATTTTTCTATCATTGCTGCCGCTGACGAAAAGCTGGGCATTGGCATCAACAATCGCCTACCCTGGGATTTAAAAACTGATTTAAAACATTTCAGCTCTATTACTATTGGTAATAAAAACAATGTCGTAATAATGGGCTTAAATACCTGGAAATCTTTGCCGGAAAAATATCGCCCTTTGCGCGATAGATTGAATATTGTTTTATCCAAAGAAAAGTACGACGATTTGCCTTCCGAGGTTTTAAATTTCCAATCATTGGATGAAGCTCTTAATTATTTGGGACAAAAAAATCCAGAAGAAGTATTTATTATCGGCGGCGGCATGTTATATGCTTTTTCAATTACTCATCCCGCTTGTCATAAAATATATTTGACCGAAGTTGAGGGCATATTTGAATGCGATGCTTTTTTTCCAAAAATTCCAACTGACTTTAAAAAAATTGAAACAAGTGAAATTAACGAAGAAAACGACATCAAATTCCGCTTCTGCATTTATCAAAAATAAAATTAAAAAATAAAAAAATCCTTAAACTTTAAAGGATTTTAGGGAATTAATGTTTCATATTATCTTCCACTCGACCCAAACCTACCCTCTCCCCTAACTGTGCCCGATAATTCCTCTGTTTCTTCAAATTCAGCCCGCTCACAAGGTATGATCAGCAATTGGGCAATCTTATCGCCTGTTTTAATTTGATAGGCCTCTTGGCCCAAATTTACCATAGTAACATTGTATTCTCCGCGATAAGGAGCATCAAACACCCCGCCCAACACATGCAAACCAAAATTTTTAGGCAAACCGCTTTTATCCTTAACTATGGCCACAAAGCCATTGGAGAATTCCAAAGCAAAGCCGACAAAAAAATTATGCCTCTCCCCCGGCGTCAGTAGATAATCTTCCAAAGAATACAAATCCAATCCGGCATCACCCGGGTTGGCATAGGTAGGCAGTTTGGCAGCAAGATTTAATTTTTTTATTTTAACTTTCACTTTGGATATTGATTAAAATTTCTTCAAGCTGTTTATATAATTCTTCAAAAGTTCCGTTATTATCAATAGCAAACTTGGCATCTTTGGCCACTTCATCAATCAAACTTTCGGCTTCGGCAATATCTTTTTTTTGAAATTCCTCAAAAGTGGTTGTATGATCATCAGGGTTTTGCCCGCGCTTGGTCATGCGGGTGTAGCGAATCTTTTGATCGGTTTCCACTTTGATTAAATAAAAACCGGGCAATTCTCTTAAAAAAACAATATCCATCGGGCGCCTTACTCCGTCAACTGCCAACAAACTTGCCGCTGATTTTTTGGCATCCTCGGCAATAACTTTGGCAATCACATCCTGGCCCAATGCCTCGCGCAAACTTTTGGAAACGCCCTGCATGTTACCCCTGGTTTGGGGCAAATAAAAACGATCAAGCACATCGCGGAGGGGTTGGGAAAACATTAAAACCTCCGCTTGATGATGCTCGGAGAGATATTTAGCGATCGTGCCTTTACCACTAGCTAATTTTCCAACAAAACCCAAAATTATTTTTTTAGTCATTCTAATTTTAATTTAAATTTAGGCGAGTACTTTTGATACTTAACTCCGGCTAAATCCAGTAATTTTCTGGAGGCGATCCAAATTTCTTCATCATGATACTTATCGGAAGAATAAACTATCTCTTTAATGTTGTTTTGAATTAAAGTTTTGGCACATTCATTACAAGGAAAAAGCGTGCAATAAACTTTACAACCTTTAACTTCTTTATTGGCGTTATAAACGGCGTTTTCTTCCGCATGAACAACAAAGGCGTACTTTGATCCCAAAAAACCGCCAGACCGATCCCACGGCAATTCATCATCTTTTATGCCCCTAGGCCAGCCATTATAGCCCATACCCACAATAACATTTTGATCATCAACAATCACTGCCCCTACTTGGGATGATGGATCCTTGGATCTCATGGCGATCAAATGGGCCATTTGCATAAAACATTCATCCCAGGAAATGTAATCTTCTCGTTTTGGCATAAGTTAATGGATTAATTTAATAAATTCATTCTAGCAAAAAGGCGGTATTTGGGCAAACAAAAAACCCAGCCCTTTGCGAAGGGCTGGGTAAACCAAATAAAAGTAAATTTACAACTGAACTTTGATACCAGGGCCCATAGAAGAACAAATCGTCATGGTTTTAAGGTAAATACCTTTAACCGCATCGGGCTTGGCTTTTTTTACGGCATTGATCAAGGCATCAATATTGGCTTTGATCTGTTCATCCGTAAATGAAACCTTGCCGACCATGGCGTGAATATTGGCCGTATCATCATTTTTAAAATCAACCTTACCTTTTTTAATTTCTTCCACCGCTTTGGTAATATCGGTTGTTACAGTGCCCGTTTTGGGATTTGGCATTAAACCCTTTTGACCCAAAGTTTTGGCAATGGCTGCCAAATCTCTCATAATTTCGGGTACGGCTACGGCCACTTCAAAATCGCACTTGCCGTCTTTTTTAATTTGTTCAATTAAATCTTTGCCGCCCACAATATCCGCTCCAGCCGTTTTGGCTTCTTTTTCATAAGTTGGCGTAACAAACACGGCGACTTTTTTGATTTTACCGGTACCAAAAGGCAAAACAATCGATGCCCTAACGCCTTGCTCGCCCTTTTTAGGATCAATGCCTAATTTAAGGTGCACTTCCACCGAAGCGTCAAATTTAACTTTGGAAGTATCTTTAACCAACTTAATGGCTTCGGCCAAAGTATAAACCTTGGTTTTATCAAGCAAGCCCTTGGCTTCCTTTAATCTTTTAGAAACGTGAGACATTATTTTTTCTTTCTTGATGAGGTAATGGCGCATGTTGTTGCACGCTCCCTCAATTAATGAATTTATTAAATATTAATCAACAACTTCCACGCCCATTTGCCTGGCCGTACCCTCAATAATCCTCATAGCGCCTTCAATAGTGTTGGAATTAAGGTCAGACATTTTTTTTAAGGCGATTTCTTTAACCTGGGAGCGAGTAACCTTGCCCACTTTTTCGGTTAAGGGTTTACCGGAACCTTTTTGGATGCCAGCGGCTTTTTTAATCAGCTCGGCGGCCGGTGAGGTTTTAAGCACAAAAGTATAAGTCCTGTCTTCGTAAACGGTAATTTCTACCGGAGTCACTTCGCCGGCATTGGCCTTAGTGGCCTCGTTGAATTTCATACAAAATTCCTGAATATTCAAACCATGCTGACCCAAAGCTGGTCCTACTGGAGGCGCTGGATTAGCGGCAGCGGCTTTAATCTGCAATTTGATGATTGTCTTTATTTTTTTAGCCATATAATATTTTAATTCAAATTAGTTCCGAACGTTTAGAAGCTAACATTCGGATTAACGATTTATATTTTTTTAATCTGTAAAGAATCCAATTCTACCGGGGTTTCACGGCCAAACAAGGAAATAAGAACTTTAACCTTGCCCTTGGCTTCGTCAATTTCGGAAATCTTGCCTTCAAAATCCTTAAAAGGACCATCGGAAATTTTAACAGAAGTACCCACGGCTACATCTACTTTGTAAGTTGGTTCTTCCACGCCCATTCTTCTTTGCAATTCCTTGATTTCTTCTTCCGAAACCGGAGTCGGGGTAGTACCCGAACCCACAAAACCCGTCACGTTGGGCGTATTACGCACCACGTACCACGAATCATCGGTCACAATCATGTTAACCAAAACATAGCCGGGAAAAATTTTTTCCCTGGTAGTGGTTCTTTTACTGTTACGGATTTTAATTTTGGTTTCGGTCGGAACTAAAACATCAAAAATCTTATCTTCCATATCCATGGATTCAATACGCTGTTTTAGGTTTCGGGTTACGTTTTCCTCGTAGCCGGAATAAGTATGCAAAACGTACCATCTTCTTCCCTGTTGTAATGTTTGCTTAGGCATATAAATGAATTATGAATGAATTCTGAAATTAAACTTTATAAACAAAAAGTTCCAAGAGCTTATTTAAACCAAAGTCAACAGCGCCTAAAAAAATCGCCAGACCCAAAGAAACTCCAATAACCATTAAAGTATGGTTACGGGTCTGCTTTTTGGTCGGCCAAACAACCTTTTTAAGTTCTGCCCTGGATTGCTTAATATATTCAACAATTTTGTTGCTCATATTTGTTTAATATTAGCCAAATTTAAAGTTTTTTAAAAGCCCCTTTGGGGCTATTACTAACAATATAGCATATGCTTGGCTGATTGGCAATAGTTTAAAGTTATCCACACCGTAGAACCCGCTCAGCGCTTCGCGCTTTTGCGGGTCTACGGTGCAGGCACCAATATATAAAAACTTATCCACTTGTAAAAAAATTTAGATATGATATATTTAGATAGTTGGCTAAATATCTAACTTATGACACTCAATAAAACTTTCAAAGCCCTCTCGGACCCAACCAGAAGAAAAATTTTGGAACTGCTTAAAATACACTCGCAAAGTGCCGGAGAAATTGCCGAAAATTTTAGCATTACCCTCCCCTCCTTAACTCACCACTTTAACATTCTTAAAGAAGCCGATTTGATTTCGCAGGAGCGAGCCGGCCAGCAAATTATTTATTCCATTAATCTAAGCGTTATGGAAGAATTAATGGAAAGTTATTTTAAAATTTTTAAAAGATAATTTAAAAAAATATGAAATATACATTTAAAAGCGAAATTGTTCCTTTGCTCTTGGCAATTATTTCTATTGCCTTGGGCTTTTATTTTTATGCCAACTTTCCCGAAACAGTCCCGATGCACTGGAATATGTACGGAGAGGTGGATAGTTATGGCTCTCGTTTTGCCGGCGCTATTATCGGGCCGGCCATGGTTGTGGGCATGTATTTGTTGTTTTTAATCATTCCGCTGATTGACCCTAAAAAGGAAAAATACGAACAGTTTACCAAAATTTTTAGGATGATGCGTCTGATTTTAATGCTGGTCATGCTGGGAGTTTACATTATCGCCTCGCTCTCCGGCCTTGGCTATCCAGTGAGAGTTGAACTTTGGATTCCAATTATCATTGGCCTGCTCTTTGTTATTATGGGCAACTACATGGGAAAAATAAAACCCAACTGGTTTATGGGCATTAGAACTCCCTGGACTTTATCCAATGATGAGGTTTGGAACAAAACTCACCGCTTGGGCGGAAAATTGTTTATGCTGCTTGGGCTGTTTATGCTGCTCTCCCCCTTGTTGCCTCCAAAAGTAATTTTTGTTGGGATGATAACTTTACTTGTTCTGCTGATTTTGGGAACCACTCTTTATTCCTATATTATTTTCAGGAAAATTAAAAAATCAAATCCATAATTAAACAAAAAACAGCCGGGTTTAAACCAGGCTGTTTTTGATTTTAATTATTTGCCCAAGTAAACCTTAGCTGTTTCGGTATTAACTTCGCCCTGCATGTTTTTATGCATCAACTCCTTAATTTTAAAGTAAGGCGTTTTTTGCTTTAACAGCCACATCAGCTTAGTGGTCATGGCTTCCATGCACATATCAAAAGCCTGGATTACCCCAAATTCCAAAGCTCTTAAGCCAACATCATTTAAGCCCATTACCGTAGCTCCGCCCGGGCACTGGGTGGTTACCACTACCGGCACTTTTTTCTTTTGGGCGTATTTTAAAGCCGGCAATAAAGCATAAGGAATATCTCCGGAACCATAAGCCCTTAACACCAAACCCTTGGCTCCCTGGTTAATTAAATTAACAATAAAGCTGGCATTTAAGCCCGGCACTAAAGTTAAGCAAACTATATTATCCTCAAAACCGTTTTTAACAACCAAAGCTTCGGCATGTCCCTGATTGGAAGATTTATTAATTTTAATGCCAATGCCGATTTCTCCAAAATCCCTGTCGTTAAAAGTATCAAACGCGTCCAAGCGCGATTCGCTCACCTTTTTAGCGCGGCAGCCCAAAATAATTTTACTGCCAAAAACCACAAAGACTCCGCCCAAGTTCATGTTAGCCAGCCTAAGAGCGTTAACTAGATTGTTCCTGGAATCAGTAAAAGTGGCTTCAGCTGGAATTTGGGCGCCCGTAAAAACAACCGGCTTGCCAATATTGGTTAAAGCAAAAGACAAGGCGGCCGAAGCGTAGGCCATGGTATTGGTGCCAAAAGTTACCACAAATCCGTCATACTTTTTGTAATTAAGCTTAATGGCGATAATGATTTTTTCCCAAATCGCCCGATCAACATTAGTGCTGTCTATATTGGCGATAAACTTAGGCGTGATATTGGCTAAATTTTTTATCCTTGGCTCAAGTTTGAAAAACTGGTCAATGCCATGAGCCACATCCAATGCTCCGGTTGATTCGTTTTTATGCATGGAAATCGTGCCGCCGCAAAATAACAACAAAATATTTTTAAGTTTTTTGGTTGATTTTAATCTTCCGATTGCCATAAAATTTTATTAAATAATTAAAGACAAAAATAATATTAGTAGGGCGGCAATGATTTTTTTGGCCATTACCTTTTCGCGCAAAAAAACTATGCCTAAAATAAAAACGAAAATCGGGGTAATGTTGGCCAAAGTAATGGTAACGCCGACGCTGCCTACGGTTAAGGCGTAATACAGCAAAATCCACTGGCCGATCACAAAAAGACCTCTGATAAAAATAGTGCGGAACTGTGAAAAAGACAAAGCGTTGATGGGAAACCTAAAAAACAATAAGGAAAAAAGAGCGATAAATCCAGCCCTAAACATGTACAAGGTTGGCGCGTTAATCGCCTGCAAATCGGAAAGCAAATATTTTGAAGGAATTGCCGACAATCCGAATAAAATAGAGGAAACCAAGGCCGGAATCAAAGTGCTTGTTTTAAAATTTTTAAAATCCTTAAAATCAGCTGAAAAAATTACCACTAAAGCAATAATGGCAAAGGCCAAAACGTAAGTTTGTCGATTAACCACGTCTGCAATAATCAGCCAGCCGAATAAAAACGCGAAAGCCGGCGCCAAAGACAGCAAAGGCGTAGCTACGCTGGCCTCGGTTTTTTCAAAAGTTTTAAAATAAAAATAATTCGCAACCGTGTCAATTAAAGCAATCGCCACCACTAAAGCAAAAGAAACAAGATCGGCTTTAAAAAAATAAAAAAACGGCGATAATAAAACCAAGGTAGCGCCCATGGTTAAAAAATTTATGCCTAAAATTTCCCGCGCCTTAACTTGGCGCAAAAGCGTTCGGGCTAAAATATTGGCTACCGAAGCCAGCAAGGCCGAACCGATGGCAATAAGGGTAAAGCTCATAAATACTTTATAAAACGGTTTTGCTTATCAACCAAAATGGATTTAGCTGGCTTTGGCCGGTCGCTAAAGATAAAACCGATGATAATTATTTCTTCGCCTTTTTTTATTAAATGGGCGCAAGCGCCATTCATACAGATGATGCCACTGCCCCTCTCCCCCAAAATAACGTATGTTTCCAAACGCACGCCGGTAGTGTTACTGACTACCATTACTTTTTGCCCCGGCCACAGATCGGCTTTTTCAAGCAAATCCTGATCAATAGTAATACTGCCAATATAGCTTAAATCAGCCTCAGTCACTATTGCCTGGTGTATTTTTGAAGATAATATTTCCTTCATTTTTCCTTTAATTATGTGTTACTTATACCAGTTTAACACAAATATTTAGCCCTTGCCAGTTTTTTTACAACATTTTTCGTAAAACAAAATGTAGGGACAGGTTTAAAACCAATCCCTACATCGTTTATTGAAATTTTTAAATTAAAAAACTGGCAAGGGCTAAATAATATTCTTTTTCTTCATCCAAATAAAAATACTGATAATAACAATGGCTAAACCGCCAAAAATATACCAAATAAATGTCTCGTCATGAATTAAAGGCAGTGATTGCAAATTCATACCCCAAATGCCCGTTAGCAAAGTTAAGGGCAGCAAGGAAACAGAAAAAATGGTTAAAATCCTCATAACTCTGTTTAAACGGTAAGAAGTTAAGGATTCGTTGGTGGCATGCAAGCCATCTACCAGTTCTTTGCTGTTTTCCAACAAATTATTGATTCTTTCTACATAGTCGGCAATATCGTCAAAATATGATTCAAATTCCTTGCTTAAATAATCTTTTTGTAAATTTACCAAAGTCCTGATAACCAAACGCTGGGGTTCCATGATGCTTTTAAAGGTCAAAACATTGCGCCTAAGCAAAGCGAGCGTTTTAACCACGGTTTTAGTTTCTTCATCGTAAACTTCTTTTTCAACCTGGTTAATTTCTGCTAAAAGCCAATCGGTTAAAGATAAGGTGGCATGATACATTTCATCCAAAACATTATACAAAAGCAGGGCAGGACGGCCACCAAAAACCTCTTCCATAAGTTTTGGATCGGCCAAAACTTTTTTATAATAATCCTGCAAAGAAGTAATCTTCTTTTTTTGAATAGTTATTAAATAATCTTTGCCCAAAAAAATACCCAGCTCATGCGATCCGATTAAATTTGTATCCTTATAAGTTACGGGAAAACGCAAAATAATAAAAGCGTAATCGGGATAAATATCCAGCTTGCTCCTCTGGGCCTCGTGGCCCAAATCCTCCAAATCCAAAAGATGAAAATGAAAATTTTTGGCTAAATAATTTATATCTTCATCATTGGGTTCTTCAATATTTACCCAAGTAACATTTTTATGCTTGGTAGTTTGGATTGGCATATTTTTAATAATTTTTATATTTGCGATTTTATAGAAATTCTTAAATTTTTAGGTGAGACGAGGAAGATGAATAAAAATATTTGAGGCGTAATAAGTTACGGTGAAAATATTTTTATGAAATCTGACGATGTCGCAACCAAAAATCTAAGAATTTCTAAATATCAAGATTCTGCACGCTCTTGGCGTGTATTTGAATAAATCTTTTTCTGGGAGAAACTTCGGAACCCATTAATATTTCAAATAATTCATTGGCTTTGGCGGCATCTTCCACATCAACTTGTTTCATAATCCTACTTGATGGATCCATAGTAGTTTCCCACAACTGCGTAGGATTCATTTCACCCAAACCTTTGTAACGCTGAATATTTAATTTAACGCCTTTAACTTCAACTTCTTTTTCACCTAGAGTTTCTTCGGTACCTGTTTCATCCCCTACCTCGGCAAAAATGCTGGGTAACTCTACCACACCCAATTTAGTTTTTAATTTTTCCAAATCCTCATCACTGTAAACATAATTAACTTCTTTGCCTTTTTGCACCCTATACAAAGGCGGTTTGGCAATATACAAATGCCCCGCGGTAATAAGTTGCGGGAAGTAACGGAAAAATAAGGTTAGCAGCAAAGTTCGGATGTGGGCGCCATCAACGTCGGCGTCGGTCATAATGATAATGCGGTTATAGCGAAGTTCCGCCACATCAAATTGATCGCCAAAATTGGCGCCCATGGCGATAATCAGCGACTTAATTTCATTATTGGCCAGCATTCTATCCAAACGGGCTTTTTCGACGTTTAAAATTTTGCCCCGAAGCGGTAAAATGGCTTGAAACCGCCTATCTCGGCCCTGTTTGGCGCTACCGCCGGCGCTATCGCCCTCTACCAAGTAAAGTTCGCATTCTTCGCGCTTGCGTGAAGAACAATCAGCCAACTTGCCCGGCAAAGTTAAACCGTCAAAAGCGCCCTTACGGATAACCGTATCGCGCGCGGCCTTAGCAGCTCTACGAGCTTGCGCGGCCAGCAAACATTTGCTTAAAATTTCCCTGGCATCTTTAGGATTTTCTTCCAAAAAAGCGGCAAAGTAATCGTTAAAAACATTTTCTACTACTGTGCGGACTTCGGGATTGCCGAGCTTGGCTTTGGTTTGGCCTTCAAACTGCGGATCCCTAAGCTTAACCGAAATAACCGCGGTTAATCCTTCGCGCACATCATCACCGCTTAAATTTTCATCTTTTTCCTTTAAAAAATTATTTTTGCGGGCATAATTATTAAGCACTCTGGTTAAAGCCGTTCTAAAGCCAACCATATGCATACCGCCTTCGATAGTATGAATGTTATTGGCGAATGAATAAACAAAATCCCTGAATTCGGAAGTATATTGCACGGCAATTTCCACCGTAACATCATCCTGCTCCTTACTGACGTAAAAAACTTTTTCCTGCTTGACTTCGTTATTGTGATTTAAGTGCCTAACGTAAGAAGCCACGCCACCTTCAAAATAAAAAATGTAATCCTGTTGATCATCTGGATCACGATAGTCGTGCGTAATGATTTTAATACCTTTGGTTAAATAGGCCTGCTGGCGCAAATGATCCAAAATTTCCTGCCAGTTATATTCCAAAGTGGAAAAAATTCCGCTATCTGGCAGCCAAGTTTGCATAGTACCTGTTTCTTTGGTAGTGCCAATGGTTTTAAGCTTGGTAGCGGTTTTACCGTATTCAAATTCTTGAACCCAAATTTTGCCGTCGCGTTTAACTTCGGTTTTTAAATGTTTGGAAAGAGCGTTAACCACGCTGATACCAACTCCGTGCAAACCGCCGGAAACCTTATAACCGCCGCCGCCGAATTTTCCTCCGGCATGCAATTTAGTCATAACCGTTTCCAAGGCAGAAAGTTTGGTAACCGGGTGCTTATCCACCGGAATACCCCGACCATTATCCGAAACGCTTACCCGACTGTTGGGAAGTAAAGTTATTTCCACGCAATCGGCATGACCGGCCATGGCCTCATCAATACCATTATCAACAGCTTCCCAAATTAAGTGGTGTAGGCCTGCGCTGCCGGTAGAGCCAATGTACATACCGGGGCGTTTGCGGACAGGATCCAAACCCTCCAAAACGGTAATTTGTTTGGCAGTATACTCGCCGCTATCAGCAGCTGTTTTAGCTTTTTTTTCTTGATCTTTTGTCATAATATATTCAAAAAAATCGCCTCCGATTATGCCATAATCATAGCATATTTTATGGAATAAAACAAGGCGATTTTATCTGCGAAAAGGCCTTACTTATTGATCAAAATGATCAATAATATTATTGGCTTCGTTTTGGGGTTGTGGATTAGTTGCCAAATGCTCGGGCGAATGCTTGGCAGGTAAATCAAAGGCCGGAAAGGGCTTTTTAACTTCCTCTTCTTCCCACATAATCCCGCCGACCAAATTGGCTGAAATGTTATATAACCAAGCCATCATCGCTCCGATTAAGGAACTAACGGCTCCGATTAACAAAGAAAGCAACAACACAGCCAAAATGCCGGAGCCAAAGCCCAGCAAATCAACGGAATTTAAGGCAGGGATACCAATAACCAAAACGCCAAAATTAACCACCAATCCGATAACAAAATATAACCCGCCGTTTAAAATACCGGCAACTTTTGCAACAGATAAAATATTGAATTTTTTTATGGTTTTCATATTTTTTCTTGCCCCAAAGAGATCGTAGCTCTTTTTAGGGATAATGGCGCGGTTATCTGACCTCCGCCTTAAACTTAGTTTTTAACAAATTAATGATTTTATTTTTTATTTCATCCCCCTCGGCCGAAGTTAAAGTTTTATTTTCATCCAGCAATGTGACATGAAAAGCCAACGACCGACTGTCGGGCCCCAATTTTTCCAAATTAAACACATCAAATAATTCCACTCTTTTAACCAAATTGTTTGACTCTATAACTTCTTGCTTTATTTGCGCCCAGGCGACCTCTTTATCAACAATGATGGAAAAATCGTAAACCATACTGGGATATTTGGACAAAGTTTGATACTTTTTCTTATCCTGAAAAAACTTAACCAATAATTCAAAAGATAATTGCCAAACGCCAACACTGTTTTTAGCACCCAAACTTTGGGCTAATTCGGTATTTAACTCCCCTATCCAGCCCAAAGTAACATCACCGGTTTTAATAGCCAAATAGCTTTCTTTGGCTATAAAAGCCGGAATACTTTTGGCGGAAGATGTTTCGGCATAGTGATAATCTATTTCCAAACGAGATAACATAATTTCCAGCAAACCCTTGGTCTTTAAAAAAGAATTGGAACTTTTGGCCTCAAAATATATACCTGCCAGCATTCTATCTTGCTTGGCTAAAAACAACTTTTGGCCGGCATCAACGCTAAAACTGCCTTCGGTTTTAAGATACGCCCGAGCAAGCTCAAAAATCCGCACATTTTCGCAAAAACGCAAATTGCTTTCCAAATTCCTGATCAAATTTTCAAATAAAGAAACTTTTAAATAGCGCGAATCATCGGATAAATAATTGGCCACTTCCAAATGTTCATCCGCTTTAAAACCCAGTAACTGCTGGCTTTTAAGCGGGGCAAAAGAATAATTATAAACTTCGGTTTGGCCAAGAGTGCCCGATAAAATATCCCTAACTTTCCGGTTCACCAAAAAATTAAGATTTTCTTCCGGCGGCGTCATATCCACTATGGGCAATTGCGGCACAATATTGCCGTAACCGTAAATCCTGGCTACTTCTTCTACCAGATCTTCGGGGCAGCTAATATCCTTAACCACCCGAAATGACGGCGGAGTAACCAACAATGTTTCGCCTTTATCTTTAACGGCAAAAGACAAGCGTTCCAAAATTCCTATCACTTCTTTTTTGGGAATTTCTTGGCCAATGCGCTTATGTAAAAAATCCAGATTAAGCTCGATTAAACGCTCTTCCGCCTTTACCAAATTAACATCAACAATCTTACTGATAACAGTTGCTTCGGGCAAAAGTTGATGAACCAAAGTAAGAATCCGCTTTAATCCAAGTTCTGCCAAATCCGGATCCAGCCCTTTTTCAAAACGAGCGGCCGCTTCTGTTCTTAAATTTAAGGCCTGGGCGGTTTTACGGATATTAACCGGATTAAAATTAGCCAGTTCAAAAATAACTTCGGCGGTATCGGTTTTTATTTCCGAATTTTCTCCGCCCATAATGCCGGCCAAATCAACCGGGCGAGTTGCATCGCAAACCAAACACATTTGGCTTGTTAACTGCCTTTCTTGCCCGTCCAAAGTTTTAAATTTTTCACCTGCCTGAGCGCGCCGAACAATAATGGTATCATTGGCTATCTCGCGCCTATCAAAAGCATGGGAAGGACGGCCCAATTCCAACATGACAAAATTGGTAATATCAACAATGTTATTAATCGGCCTCACCCCAACTGCGCCTAAAACCAATTGCATCCAAGCGGGCGAAGGAGCGATTTTTATCCCACCAACAATAGCGCCCATATAGCGACTGCAATTTTCGGCATCGTTAATTTCGATTTTTAAATCTGCTGCGCTACCCTCTTTAATCTTATCTATTTTTAAATCTTTTAACTTTAAATTATACAAAGCGGCAATTTCCCGCGCTACGCCATAGTGTCCCCATAAATCAGGCCGGTTGGTAACGGATTTGTTATCAACTTCAAAAATAACATCATTTAATCCCAAGGCCTCGGCAGCGCTTTGACCGGCTTTGGCGCCTGGCAAATCCACCACTCCGCCACTTGGATGAGTATCGGCAGGCAAACCAACTTCTTCGGCGGCGCACAGCATGCCTTCGCTTTCAATTCCTCTGATTGCGGTTTTTTCCAAAATAACCGGAGCACCTTGGCCGTGCCATTTAACACGCGCTCCAGGCAAAGCCAAAATTCCTTTTAAGCCCTTATAAATATTATTGCCGCCGCAAACAATTTGGTAAGAATTTTTACCTGCCTTAACTTTGCAAACCTTAAGGCGATCGGCTTGGGGATGATCAATGATATCCACGATCTCGCCTACCACCATATTGGCGTAATCACGCTGCTGATCAATAATTTCTTCCACTTCCACCGTGGCCATGGTCAACTTTAAAGCAATGTCCTCGGGAGCCACGCCTTTGGGCAAATCAATGTATTCTTTTAACCAATTTAAGGAAATTTTCATTTTTCAGCAGTTAAAATTGTTCTAAAAATCTTAAATCGCCGGACATAAACAATCTAATATCGTCTATGCCGTATTTCATCATCACCAACCTGTTTATGCCCATGCCAAAAGCAAAGCCCGACCAAATTTTGGGGTCTAATCCGCCGGCTTCCAAAACACGCGGATGAACTAGGCCTGCGCCGATCATTTCCACCCAGCCGGTTTTTTTACAAACGCCGCAACCCTCGCCATCGCATAACAAACAACTAACATCCACTTCAAAGCCCGGTTCGACAAAAGGAAAATAACCGGGGCGCAAGCGGACTTTTACTTCTTTTTTAAAAATGCCCTTTAACATGATTTTCATGGAAGTAATCAAATGGGCAATGGAAATATCCTTGCCGATCATTAAACCTTCCAACTGATAAAAAGTATGATCATGCCTAACATCGGTGGCTTCGCATCTAAAAACCCGGCCGGGAAAAATAGCGCGCAAAGGTGCACCATATTTTTCCATTGCCCTAACTTGCTGGTTGGAAGTTTGCGTGCGCAAAAGCCAGCCCGGATTATCTTTAATGTAAAAAGTATCCTGAATATCGCGCGCCGGATGAGTGGCCGGAATATTAAGAGTTTCAAAATTATAATACTCCGATTCCAATTCCGGGCCTTCCAACACCATAAAACCCATTTTGATAAAAATATCTTCCAACTGTCGGGTTACTATCGTAATGGGGTGCAAATGCCCGAGCGTTGTTTTAACACCGGGCAAAGTAACATCCAGCCAATGGCTTAAAGATTCATCGTTTTTTTGGCTTTTTAATCCTTGCTCCACCTCTTTGATAACTTTTTCCAGTTCCAGTTTGATTTCATTGGCCAATTGACCCAGTTTGGGTTTTTCTTGCAAAGCCAAATCCTTAACCCCCCTTAACATAAAGGTTAATTCGCCTTTTCGGCCCAAATATTTGGTTTCTAATTTTTTCAGCTCGGCCAAAATTTTGGACCCTTCAACTTTATTAAGACCGAGTTTTTTGATTTCTGCCAAGGCCTGATTTTTAAGTTTTTTTAACTTATCTTCCATAAAGATTTATTACTGAGAAACACTTTCTTTTTTTAAAGACAAAATGATAAATTCCAAAAAAGTTACCAAAGCTACCAAAAGTAAACTATTAAGCCAAGTCATTAAGCCATGGGATTGCAAAAATAACGAACCCACAATCACAAAGGCAAAAAAAACCGACTGACGAAAGGAAACCTGGACTTTTTCGGTTTTAGTGTAGATCCGATTAAAAATCAGTCGAAAAAAATAACTTAATAAAGCCAGCAAGCCCGTTAAAGACAAAAACAAGCTGGCATAAAACAAAATCAAACCCAAGTTGCCGACCGTTTCCGGATTAATAAAAAACAGGACTAAAACAAATCCACCCAAACACAGAGCCGTGCCCATCAACATTAACCAGAGATATTGCTTGATAGTCATATGGATTATTTTACTAACTTTTGGGATTTATGGCAAGGCTTAAAATTATCAACCTCTTGACAATTGTTTTAAATCAACATAAAGTACCAATAAATCGGACAAATAACTTACATTCTTAACACAACAAAAGAAAAAATCAGGAGAATCAACCATGAATTCGTTAATGAATTCATCAAAATCGACTTTGGCAGAATTACTCCAAAAGAATGGGATATTGTTAATCACAACAGCCCGAGAAGGAGGCATTAAATTTAAAGTTGCGGGTTATTCCTCAAGTCAACGGCCAGAGGATGAACCTGATGCTTCGGAGTCAGCAAAAATTGATGCCGAATGCACTATGGTCGTAAAACTTCTAAAAATGAAAGCGACTGCAGTCAGACTTTTGGAACAATTTCCGACGACACGAATTACAGATGGCAGAAAAGGGATGAATAATACTAAATCTCAATTTTGCTACACAATCAGTGGCTTTGCCTATTACGAATAGCGAAAAGTTTATTGACTGATTGTTAAGCCTGGATTTTCCCGGGCTTTTTTTATTAAATAATCTCTTTGCAATAATCACACTGTCCGTGGCTCTCTACAAAGGCCAAAAAGTCAAAATCTCTGATTTGATTGATGGTGGTGATAATTTTTTCTTGCAATTTTTCCATATCCTTTTCCTTACCCAAAAAAACCACTTGAGTATCGTTTTCCAAATAATAATAAGCCAGCTCACCTATTGGTTCGTTAAACAATTGCGCAGCAGCCATTTGGTAAATTAACAACTGGTCTTTATCATCGGCTTCCAATTTTTCCTTGGGTTGGCCGGTTTTATAATCAATAATCTTTAAACCGTTTTGCACGCGGTCTATTCTATCAATTTTACCGGTTAAACTAAATTCACCCACTTTAATACCAAAACCTTTTTCCAAATAAACCGGATTGGATTGCTCCAAATAATCGCTATGGTAAAAGTTTTTTAAAATTTCCTTGCCTAATTTGAAATATTTTTCTTTCTGCTCTTTTGAAGCATACCAGTCCTCGATCCAGTTCTCTTGGTAAAATTTAATTAACTCCTCTAAACTAATTAAATCGCGAATTAACTTTGGGCTAGAGGATTTGAGAACTGCCCCGAGCCGCGTCGAGGGGTCCCCTTGAGTTAAAACATTACTCTGGCCAAACAAATTCGGTTGCGAAACCGGACCAAACAAACCGGTTTGCGCGCTTCCCTTTCTTCTTTTGACTTCTTCGTAAAATTTTTGCAAAGACAGGTGAATGGAAGAACCAAAGCTAAAATAATTATTACCCTGCATAGGGACTTTTAATATGTATTTGTAATAATACGACCGAGGACAAGCAAGAAAATCCTTGATTTGGGTGAAAGAAAATTTGGCTGGCAAAAATTCTTTAATCGTTTCTTTGGCAGTACCTTGCACTTGTTCCACTGTTTCCAATTTTTCTTTAACAAAAGTTAAATGCTCCGGCTGCTTGAACCCAAGGTCGGTTAAAAAAACGGAAATCTTTTTCTTTTTAACCCCGCCGTAATCTTCGGCCGAAGTTAAAAACAAACCGTCGCGAGCACGGGTTAAACCAACGTAAAACAATCGTCTTTCTTCCTGCAAATGAATATCCCCTTCCGGCACAATTTCTTTAATTAATTTATCGGGCAATTGGATAGGATCGTGCCGCTCACGAGTGGGAAAGCGCATATCCACCAAATTAACGATAAAAACATATTTAAATTCCAAACCCTTGGCACTGTGCACCGTCATCACTTTAACCATTTCCGGACCTTCATCTTCGTTTAAGGCCGCCAGATCACCCTGCTCGCCTGATTCCAATTCCAAACCCAACTGGTTGAGGAAATTTTTAACCGATTTATCATCATTGATTTCTTCAAAAGTTTTAATGCGCTTGTAAAACTGGGAAAGATAAGAAAATTCTTGGCGCTTTTTGCCTTCGGGTAAGGTATCGATATATTTTAAATAATTTGATTCGTTTAAAAAATCAAAAACCAAACGGCTGCATTTTTCCGTTTTGGCGCGGGCCAGATATTTTTCCAAAAAATTTAAAGCCACATCCAGACCTTTTTGCGCATCAGGCGATAGATGCAATAAGTAACGAACCTGTTTAACGGTTTCGTATAAAGTCCATCTTTTTTTATTGGCTTCGTGGGTGATTTTAATCAATTCCGCTTGAGGTAAGGCAAAAATCGGTAAAGTTAAATAGCGGTACATAGCATCGGATTCATGGTAGTTATCCAACAAGCGCAGAAAAGCAATTAAATTTAACACCAAGGGTTTGGCATAAAGCCCGCGGGAAGCCACAAATTGGTAAGGCACAGCCGCTCTTTCCAGGGCCTCGATAAACGGCCTGGCCTGATCGTTAGCTCTAACTAAAATGGCAAAATTGGACCACGAAAGACCCTGTTCTTTTTGATAAAGCTGGCCGATTTTATTGATCACCATTGCCACCTCGTCATCCAGCGTTGGCGCGTGCAAATGCTCAATAATCCCCTGCCCTGTTCTGGAAGCGATTAACTCTTTGGTAAATTTTGATCTTGAACTTTTGGCTGGAGTCTTGAGCTTTGAGCTTTGTCGAGCTGAGCTCGATTTATTTTTGATTTTTAACTGCGCTTCCAACCGATTGGGATTATTAAGCTGGATAAACTTATAGGCAACATCCAAAATATTCTGCTTGGTCCGGTAATTGGTGGTTAAATAAATTTCCAAGCATTTGGGGTTATCTTTTTTAAATTCCAAAATATTAGAAATAGAAGCCCCGCGGAATTTATAAATTGATTGGTCGTCATCCCCCACTACCGTGACGTTATTTTTTGTTCCGGCCAAAAGCTTGATTAATTGGTACTGGGCGTAATTGGTATCCTGAAATTCATCAACCAAAATGTATTTAAACTGCTCTTGGTATTTTTTTAAAATTTGCGGACGCTTTAAAAAAAGCTCATACACATAATTAATTAAGTCGCCAAAATCCAAATAATTATTATCCAGCAACAACTGCTGATAAACATGATAAGCATTAGCTAGTTCTTCCAAACGCTTAACTTCCATGGCGGCATCCCCTTGGTCCGACGAAGCCTTGGCGAAGGCGGATTCATCTTTTCTTAAATCATTATCCAAACGGTATGATTCAGCGTAGTCCAAATAATCTTTTGGTTTGATAAGTTCATCTTTGCATTTGGAAAAATGCTTTAACAACGCATGGATGAATTTATTGGGATTGCCCAGCGGTCGGTAATAATCCAAATTGAATTTATCCAAATTATTGCGCACCAACAGCCAGGAAGCGGTTTGATCCAATAATTTAAAATCATCGCTTAAGCCGATATCCAAACCATGCTCATGTAATAATCTTTCGGCAAAACTGTGGAAGGTGGAAATCCATAAATCGATATAACCGTAAGGCAGGGCTTTATCCACCCTTTCTTCCATTTCGGCGGCGGCTTTTTCGGTAAAAGTTAGGGCTAAAATTTGATTGGGCTGTAAATTTTTTTTGGTAATTAAAAAATTGATCCGTTCGCAGATAACCGTTGTTTTACCGGTACCGGCGCCGGCCACGATTAATAGCGGGCCCTTGGTGTATTCTACGGCCTTTTTTTGCTCCGGATTAAGAGAATCAGCGTAAGTCATGCTGGTATTTTACCCCGCACCGCTTTTCTTGGCAAGAAATGCGGTGCGGGGTTTAGCACATATAATTGATGTTGAAAAAGGCCGAAAATTTGACGAATTTTTCCAATATGTTAAGGTAAAAGTGTAGGTGTACTTTTTGTTTGCGGCTTGGTTGGCTTAGGTTCATACTCCTGCCTGCGCCAGCACCCCGGCAAGCCGCCTCTAAAGGCGTTTATGCAATGTTTCGCCCATTCTGCAAAAAACGCCTGGAGTTTCAGGCAGTTAATTGAGTTCGGCATCCTCACCGAACGCGACCAAGTAATTAACTGCCTTCAATAAGGCAAGGGTTAGCATGCTTAAACATGATTGATGTAATCGGCACCTCCCACCCTCCCTCGGAGGCCCGCGGCAACGCATCAATTATAGTTAGTGCAGATTGAACAGTTTCTACCCCTTGCCTTAGGATTTTTCGGCGCTACCTTACCCCCTTTCTTGGTGGAGAGGAAGCTGGTTCAGAGGTTTGGTAGCGCCTCATTTTTCGGCGCCGCGTATTTTGTCTTTCAAACCAGAAAGACAAAGCGGTCTTAAGCACACCGTGGATTCACGCGGCGCCGAACCCTTTGTTCGGCTAGAGGGGGCCGAACTCCCACACCGCCTTGAGCGAGAAGTCAGTCAGAAAATCAACCACTCTGACTTAGACCATCTCGTTCTCGGCGGTCTTTTTTTATTCACGGATTTTACGGATATAAAAAACAGATTACACAGATAGAGCATCCGTGTAATCTGTAATAAAATCAATATAATCCGCGTAACCCTATTCCTCAATTTTAATTTGAGGGCCTTTACGGATATTTTTATATTTTTTAGCTACCCGCAAACGAGCCAATTCTTTTTCCATTTTAGCGGCCAAAGCGGTGTAATCAACATTTTCCGCAAAGCCCTGTTTTTCCAATAATTCCTTGGCGCGAGCTCTGCCGGCTTCGGCGCGTTCTTCATTAATTTCTTCTACCCTTTCGGCTGTATCGGCTAAAATCACCATGTTATTTTCGGCAAATTCCACAAAACCGCCCGAAATAGCCATGGGTAAATCTTCTTTGCCGATTTTAACCGTTATTTCGCCGGGCTTAAGAGAACTAACTAAAGGAATATGGTTTGGCAAAACAGTAATCTCGCCCATTTGCGTGGACAAGGTTACTTGATCAACTTCGGATTCGTAAACCACCCGCTCGGGCGTGGCTATTTTGAATTTGATTTTCATATATTAAATAACTTCTTCTATTCCGCCTTTCATATAGAAAGCGCTTTCGGGCTTATCATCATGCTTGCCTTCCAAAATTTCCTTAAAGCTTTTTATGGTTTCGGCCAAAGAAACATATTTACCGCTAGTGCCGGTAAAGGCCTCGGCCACAAAAAACGGCTGAGACAAAAATCTTTGCACCTTACGAGCCCGAGAAACCGTTAATTTATCCGCTTCAGCCAATTCATCCATACCTAAAATGGCAATAATATCCTGCAAATCCTTGTAGCGCTGCAACACTCTTTGCACTTCTCTAGCCACTTTGTAATGCTCTTCACCCACGATTTTTGGATCCAAAATAATGGAGCTGGAATCCAAGGGGTCAACCGCCGGATAAATACCAAGTTCGGAAAGAGAACGGGCCAATACCACGGTAGAATCCAAATGTCCAAAAGTGGTTGCTGGAGCAGGATCAGTTAAGTCATCGGCCGGCACGTAAACGGCCTGAACCGAAGTAATGGAGCCGTCTTTGGTGGAAGTAATTCTTTCTTGTAATTCACCCATATCGGTAGCGAGCGTTGGCTGATAGCCCACAGCCGAAGGAATACGCCCTAAAAGAGCCGAAACCTCACTGCCGGCCTGGGTAAAGCGGAAGATATTATCAATAAACAGCAAAACATCTTTATGCTCTTCATCCCTAAAATATTCGGCAATGGCTAAACCGGATAAAGCCACACGAGCGCGAACTCCTGGCGGTTCATTCATTTGGCCAAACACCAGAGAAGTTTTGTTTAACACACCGGAATCTTTCATTTCATAATACAAATCATTACCTTCGCGCGATCTTTCGCCAACACCGGCAAAAACAGAATAGCCGCCGTGCTCCGAAGCAATGTTGCGGATAAGCTCCTGGATAACCACTGTTTTACCAACGCCGGCGCCGCCAAACATACCCACTTTACCGCCTTTAACAATCGGGCAAATTAAATCAATAACCTTAATGCCGGTTTCCAAAATTTCGGTTTTGGTTGATTGGGCGATAAATTTTGGAGCACTACGGTGAATAGGATTATATTTATCCGTAACAACCGGCTCTTTACCATCCAAAGGATTTCCCAGCGCATCAAACATTCGGCCCAAAGTTTTTTCACCTACCGGCACTTTAATAGGAAAACCAGTAGCAATAACTTCCACGCCCCTGCTTAAACCATCGGTTGGACCCATAGCAACAGTACGAACGGTATTGGAACCGATATGTTGTTGCACTTCCAAAACCAATGTGGATTTATCAGGCAAGATAACGTGCAAAGCATCAAAAATGCTGGGGCAATCCCCTTGCGGAAAATCAACGTCAACTACGGCGCCGATAACTTGTTTAATTTTTCCTAAATTTTTTTCAGTCATATTGTTGACAAAACTTATTTATTAATGTAAAATTTTATGTTTTAATATAAAGTAATCTGTATCACCCAACAATCCAATATTGGAAAAGCCATGTCCAATGACAGAAATCCTGAACCACCCGCAGTTCCCAAAGGCCCACCCGTAACATGGGCCAATGATCGGCTGGGAGATCCTGTTGTTTTAGTAAAATTGAAACCAGGCCAACATAGAGCCAAGCTTCAATTACAAACATTCAGGCGCTTCCTTAGCGGCTAACGTGTCTCATACAGACACAATCTTGGATCAGGCGCTCTCAAATCTTTGAGAGCGCTCTTTTTTTAAAAAGAACTATTCCAAAGCCGCCCGACCGCCGGAAATATCCGCTAACTCGGCCGTAATGGAACCTTGTCTGGCTTTATTAAAGACCAAAGTTAATTCGGCAATCATATCCGAAGCGGCATCGGTAGCGTTGCGCATAGCTACCATACGGGCACTGTGTTCGGCGGCATCTGATTCTAAAATCGTTTGGTAAATTTGGGTTTCCAACATTCTGGGCAATAATTGATCCAAAACCTTATCAGCTGATGGTTCAAATAAATACTCGTACTTCATTATTGGCTCATTAGTGATTTCTTTATTTACCGATCCTGCCTGCCCTAAATACTTATCTTCCGCCAAACCTGATAAAGGCAGTAACTGTAAAATTCTGGGCTTTTGCACCAGGGCGGAAATAAAATCGGTATAAGCAACCATTACTTTATCATATTTGCCGGCTAAATAATCGTTAATCACCAATTTGGCCAAAGGAGCAATAACAGTCATATCGGTGGTAATATCCATTTTATTAAAATCCGCAACCATATTTTGCTTGGTTTTAACCATGGCTTCGCGCCCCTTTTTACCCATAGCCACCACTTCAACTTGAGCTTCTCCTTGATGCTGGAGTTTTATAAACTTAATGGCTTGATTGATAATTTGGTTATTAAAGCCCCCGCAAAGACCACGATTGGAAGTGACTAAAATCAAACCTATTTTTCCAGCACCGTGATTTGCGCGCAATAAAGGATGGTATTTAGAATCGGTTCTAGCGGATAAATGCATAATTAAATCGCCGGCGAGCGAAGCATAACTGCGAGATGCCAAAACATTCGCCACGCTTTTACGCATCTTGGCGGCCGAAACCATTTCCATGGCTTTTGTCACCTTTTTGGTGTTGCCTACGGATTTGATTCTTCTTTTAATGTCTCGTGTTGCCTGGGGCATGGTTTAGTTAACAAATTGCTTTTTAAATTCTTCAATTATTGCTTTTAACTTTGGCTCAACATCTTCATTAATTTCCTTAACTTCGGTAATTTTATCCAAAATCGCTTTGCCGTTCGAATCCAAATATTTATGAAAATCGCTTTCAAACTTTTGGATATTTTCCACCGGAATATCATTTAAGAAACCGTTAATGGCGGCGTACAAAATAACCACTTGATGAGCCACGCTCATGGGTTCGTATTGGCCCTGTTTTAATATTTCACTCAAGCGAACACCCAATTTAAGTTGTTGTTGAGTGGTTTCATCCAAATCGCTACCAAATTGGGCAAAGGCCTCTAACTCGCGGTATTGAGCCATGGATAATTTAAGTTTGCCGGCCACCTTTTTCATGGCCTTGATTTGAGCGGCACTACCCACACGGGAAACGGAAATACCGGTATTTAAAGCCGGACGCACGCCTTTGTAGAATAAATCAGATTCCAAAAAGATTTGCCCATCGGTAATGGAAATAACGTTGGTGGGAATATAAGCCGAAACATCGCCGGCCTGGGTTTCAATAATCGGCAAAGCGGTTAATGATCCCCCGCCGTATTCTTTGGAAAGCTTGGCGGCACGCTCCAATAATCTGGAATGCAAATAAAAAATATCTCCTGGGTAGGCCTCTCTGCCCGGGGGCCTTCTTAACAACAAAGAAATTTCACGATAGGCCACCGCGTGCTTAGAAAGATCATCGTAAATAATTAAAACATCTTCGCCTTTATCCATGAAATATTCACCCATAGCACAACCGGAGTAAGGGGCAATGTAAGATAAAGAAGCCGGATCCGAAGCACCAGCCAAAACCACTGTAGTATATTTCATGGCGCCGTGCTCTTCCAGCTTAGCCACAATTTTGGCAATTTTGGATTGCTTTTGGCCGATAGCTACGTAAATACACTTAACATTTTGCCCGGCTTGGTTGATAATGGTATCTATAGCCAAAGCGGTTTTGCCGGTTTGCCTATCGCCGATTATCAATTCTCTTTGGCCCCTGCCGATTGGAATCATGGAATCAATAGCTTTAATACCTGTTTGCAAAGGAATTTTAACCGATTCACGATTAATTACGCGAGGAGCGATTTTTTCTACCGGATAGTATTGATCGGTTTTAATCTCCCCTTTACCGTCTAAGGGCTGGCCTAGCGGATTTAAAACCCGGCCAACAACGGCTTCGCCAACCGGAACCTGTAAAATTTTGCCTGTTAACTTTACCTGATCGCCTTCTTTAATGCCCAAATAATCGCCTAAAATAATAGCGCCAATAGCTTCTTCTTCCAAGTTTAAAGCCACGCCAAATTGGCCATTGCCAAATTCCAACATTTCTTGGCTCATACAATCGGCTAGCCCTGAAATTCTGGCAATGCCATCGCCGACTTCGGCCACGGTACCCACTTTTTCGACGGTTACTTGGGTTTTAAAATTTTGAATTTGTTGTTTTAGCTGTTCAACAATCTGATCTTTGGTAGACATATTTTAATTATAGGTTATAGATTATAGATTATTATTTATTAACTGTTTTTGTAAAATAGATAACTGGGTATTCAAACTGCCGTCAAAAATCAAATCGTCGTACTTAATAACCAGCCCACCAAGTAAAGCGGGATCCACTTCTGTTTTTAAATTAACATTTTTTTTGGTAAACTCAGCCAGCCAAACTTGTAAATTTTTAGCCAGAGCATTTGCCGGCTGGCTGGCAAACACAGCCGTGGCTTCCAAAACATTTTCTTGCTCCAAATAATACTTTAAAAAACTGCCGGTAATTTTACTTAAATTTTTCCAATCCTTGTTGCGCCAAACAACAGCCAAAAAATCATGAAAAATCGGACCGCACTTCTCAATGGGCTGATCTTTAATGGCTTGATATAAAGCCGCGGCGTATTGTTTTGGCTTAAGCTTTCTCATGTTTATTTTATCTTCTTTAAAATATTATCAATAATCTGGCCATTGGTTTTTTCATCCACTACTTCGCTTAAAATCTTTTTAGCACCCATAATAACCAGCTGGCCGACTTCTGTTTTTACTTCCAAAAGCATTTTATCTTTTTCGCCGGCAATTTGCTCTTTAGCCGCGGCAATCACTGTTTGCACTTCCCTCTTAGCACTATCCACCAAATCTTGGCCTTGGGTTTTGCCCATTTCTCGGGCGGCTTGGATAATTTCTTGAGCTTCTTTTTTAGCGGCTAAAATTTTTTCCTCCCGCGCTTTTTCGCTTTTAGCCAAATTATCTTCTATTGTATGGGCATCAGCCAAGCTTTTTTCTATTTCCTTAGTGCGCTTATCCATGATTTTTAACAAAGGTTTAAGCGCAAAACGCCAAATGACAAACAAAACAATGCCAAAATTTACCAGTTGAGCAACTAACAATTTCCAATCAATGTGAAATGTTTTTATAAGTTCTTCCATAATGTTATATGTAGATAATAGCTAGCGCGAGGTAAGAAAAATTTTTTCGGTCCGAGACGGGATCCCCCCGAACGAGTCGGGGCGAGTTCCAGACGAGACCCCGACGAGTTGAGGGAGGGAATCGAGGACAAAAAATTTTTTTTACCTTGCGCTAGTTTAAATTTTAAATAATCTTCTTACTTCAGAAGGCCAAAAAATTTAAACCTTCTGAGTGTAAATCGACTATTTGATAGAGAAAGCAATAACGAGTGCGTAAATAGCGATAGCTTCAGCAAAAGCGGAAGCAAGCAACATAGGCACTAAGATTTTTCCGGCAGATTCCGGATTACGGCCAATGGATTCCATGGCTTTGGCGCCAATTTTGCCAATGGCTAAGGCCGGCGCGATTGAACCGATGCCAATGGCTAAGGCCTTGGCGATAGTTACTAATTCCATACTTACATTTCCTTTCTTTATCCCTTTATATTCGTCGACTGGGTTTATTTTTTAAAGTCGCGCTTTTAAGAGATGTTTATTAATAAATTAATGCTCCTCGGCAGTTGAGGCAATAGTAAAGTAAACCAGCGTCAGCATAGCAAAAATTAAGGCCTGAATCAACCCAACAATAACTTCCAAAAACATAAAAGGTATGGGCAAACCAAAGGCAAAAATTACCGCCATAGCCGATAATAAAACTTCCCCGGCAAAAATATTACCGAATAACCTGAATGATAAAGATGCCACTTTAGCCGCCTCGCCGACAATTTCAATTAAACCCACAAAGGCCTTAATGGGGTTAACAAAAATTACCGTGGGTTCTTTAATGATTTTTTTGGGAATTGCCAAAAAGGCCTTAAAGTTCAAATACTTATTAATATGGCTCCACAAACCCACCGCAAAAACGCCAAAGATATTTGAACCAATAACCGCAAATATGGCTAAGGCCAAAGTGGTATTTAAATCGGCCGTAGCGCCTCTTAGTAAAGGCACAAACACCGCTCCATGCTCACCGTTTTCAATAAAGCCAATGGATCCTATGCCTGGCAATAAGCCCAGCCAGTTATTTAGCAAAACAAACAAAAAAATTGCAAAAACAATAGGGAAAATTTTTAAGGTTTTTTTTCTATCACCCGTTACTGAATCGCCCATATTAAGTGCACCTTCTATAACCACTTCGGCGCAATTTTGCATCCGACCGGGAATTTTTTTAACTTTGCTTTTTAAAACCAAGGCCACAACCACCAAAATAATCACTACCAACCAAGAATTTATCAAAGAATTAGTAACAGTAAAATTTCCCAAATGAAAAATCGGTTCGGCAAAAAGGGTGGCCTCGTGCGAAACCTGACCCGATTCCTCGGCTGTTTGCTCTTCTGCTGCTGGCAGACCAGTAACTTCGGTGGCCTGTTCCAAAGAAGTGTCTATATTTTTTTTAACTGTTGCTTGGCTCATGATTGATTATTAATCTTTTTATTTTGCTCAAGGGCTGCTTTATTATCGCTCGCCTCTTTTTCAATTTTTTTAATATAAGTCAAAGTGATTTTTACAATACCGAATGAAGAAATGGCAAATGCCAAACCAATACATAATAGGAACAGCCAGGGCTCGCTATCGTACTTTTTATCCAGCCATTTGCCTAAAAATAAGGCGGCAATAATTGGACCAGCGATCCAACCGGAAACTCCGGCAAATATCTCTAATGCCTGGGAATACCACTTAACATCATTACCCTTATTTTCTGGCATATTTTTCCACAAAAATTGAATTTTGCGCCTAAAGTATATAGTAATTAACTGAAAGTTTCAAGTACCTAAAAAATATCAACTTAAAAAAATGGCTAATTTTAGCCAAATAATCTTCTATATTAATAATTCTTATTATTCAAATAATCCTCTAGATATTCTAAAATTGCTTTAAACCCCGCTAAACCCCCTGCCCATTGTTCAGAATTATTTGTTAATCCTTCAATGATCTCGCTTGCTTTTAACCATTTAACCGATTGAACTTCATCGTCTTTAAATAACAAATCATCAGGTTCTCCAAGAAACTCATAGTAATAAACCTGTGAAAATTCTCGATTATTTTCTTTATTATTTACACGAACCAAACCTTTAATCAAAGAACTTACATTTATCTTTAAACCGACTTCATCTTCAACCTCACTCAACGCCGCTTGTTCATAAGTTTCTCCGGCTTTAAGATGTCCACCAAAACGCGTATCCCAGTTGTCGGGATGCGAATCAACGTTTTTTGATCTTAAATGTACTAAAAATTCTAAATGACCAGCCACTTGTCTAAAAAAATAAATATGTACAGTGCGATGCCATAAACCCAAAGTATGCGCTTCCGAACGCAATCGTTTTTCACCGGTCGGCTGATTATTGGCATCAACAATATCAAAATATTCTTTCATATCATTCGTCTAATTTAGGTTTGGCTATCTCTAAGGGCTCGATTTTGGCCTCTCCGCCGGCGATCTTAACCACATCTTTTTCTATTTTACCGAATTCTTTATAAGCGCTGTTGTACATATTTACCGTGGTGCCCAAATTACTGCCTAATTTTTGCAAATAAGTATCGTAACTTAATAAGTGCTTGCCCAATAACTCCACTCGCTTGCGAATCTCTTTGGCGGATTCTTCTATCTGCATAGCCCGCAAACCTTGCAGAACAGTTTGCAAATAGGCCAAAAAGGAAGTTGGCGAAACAATAATAACTTTGTATTTGCCCGCAGCCCGCTGAATTAAATTTTCGGTATCTTCGGTTACCGCGCCGATTTTATTGATTAATAAATCATAATAAATGGCTTCGTGCGGAATAAACATGAAGGCAAAATCCATGGTGCCCTTGCTTGGCTGGATATATTTGGAAGTTTCGACAATCCTCATTTTTAAATCTCCGACAAACAATTTTTCCAAGCGATCTTTTTCGGCTTCATTATGCTCCACCACCAAACGGTTATAATTTTCCAAAGAAAATTTTGAATCAATGGGAATAATTTTATCTTTAACCCTCACAATGGCATCAACAATTAATTTATTTCCTTTTTCGTCCTCACCCATATCGTATTGCATTTGGTAACTGCCGGGCGGCATAACGTTTTTTAGCAAAGTTTCCAAATAATACTCCCCTACCACCCCGCGCTGTTTGGGATTTTTTAAAATATCTTGAAGCGATTTTAACTGATCGGCAAAACCCACCACCTGCTTATTGGTTTCATCCAGCTTTGTTAAACGCTCGGTAACATCACGAATAATGTTGGCGGATTGTGAAAACTGCTGTTGCATAACCTGCGATGATTGGTGCAATTTGCTATCCAGCGTTTTATTAAGTTCGTTAAGCTGGTTTTGCAGCATTAACATGGATTGGTCATTTTTATTCGATTCAACCGGTTTTTTATTTAAGAAAACAAAGACAACGGCAAAGCCCGCAACAATGACTACTAAAGTTATAATTAATAGTATTTCCATAAAAAATTAAATTTTAAAAAGTTTTTTAGCGTTTTGCCAGGTTTGTTCAATAACTTCATCTTTTGACAAACCCTTTAATTCGGCGACTTTACTGGCAATGAGCTCAATATAAATCGGTTCATTGCGCTGTCCTCGATATGGCTCTGGAGTCAAATAAGGACCACAAGCATCAGTTTCCAATAACAAACTGGACAAAGGAATTTCCTTGACAACCGTCTGAAGTTCTTCCGATTTCTTTTTATAAGTAACCGGGCCATCTATACCGATATAATAACCGGCCTTAACAATTTGTTGAGCCATTGCCAGCGTTCCGCCATAGCAATGAAAAACAGCCCGCTCAATTTTTTCCTTTTTAAGGATCTCCAGCATTTCGGCGTAAACATCCCTGCCCTCTAAGCCATTGCGACCATGCAACATTAAGGCAAGGTTGTATTTTTGGGCAAATTTGATTTGTTGGATAAAAATTTCTTCCTGTTTTTTAATCACTCCTTCTATGGTCGGTAAATTTTTTTCAACCTCAATAATATCTTCATTGATATTTATCAGCAATTCTGGAATGGTTTCTAGATTAAAATGCCAGGCGTCTTTAATGGATTTAACCTCGGTTTTAAGTTTTTCCGCCAATTTTAAGCCATGCTCCGCGGGCACCACCTCATCATTAGTGGAACTGTAAATGTTAAAATTTTTACAAACCGAATTAATGTGTTGCCAATCAAAATCGGTTTTAAAAAAATCTTTTATTTCCGGATAGCCCGGATTTTGAGCCGGAGTTCCTAACAAGTAAGCACCAGCTATGGTTGCATCTTCATCCAACTGTTCCAAAAATCTTAAAATGGAAACCCCGCCCAAAGAAAAACCTACTAGCAATGTTTTGCCATTAACATAGCCCACTTGCTTGCTAATTTCTTTTAACCACGCTTCTTGATTGGGATTATCGGTATCGGGAAAATTAAAGCGAATGACGGTGTGACCAAGTTTAGTCAGCTCTTCATCCAGCCAAATAAAAAACCTTTCATCCTTACTACCGCCCCAACCGTGCAACAAAACTATTTTATAGGGCTCTTTAAGGTATTTAAACCACCAATAATCCAAACCACATTCGCCGATTCCGACTACTTTAGGGTTTAACAATGATTCGTAAGCGGCCGCGTCAAAAATTTCATCAAAAGCATGGATTGGATGCAGGCCCACTGTGGCGTAAAAATTTTCATTCTTTAATGCCAACGCGGCCGCGCTCTTGCTGGTTTGGTATTGCGCGCCAACGTTAACAACTGCCATGCCCTTTTTGGCACAACGTGTAACAATCTCTTCCCTATCAATATCGTAAGCCCTAAAATTTAGATGAGCGTGAGTGTCTATGAGCATAAAAAAATTACTTCATTTGAGGAATGCTTAAATTAATATCTTTTAAAGTATCTCCAACATTGGGTAAATCAAACGGCAAATCTATTAAAGTATCGGGAATAAACGGATCGGCAATTTTACCAACCGTGGCAAAAATTCCGGAAAATCTGGAACTGGCTATTTTTTCCTGAAACTTTTCTGTAAAAGGCACCAAAGTTAAAAAGAAAACAATAATGCCGATAAAAATAACACCCTCAATTAATCCAAATATTCCGCCCAAAAAATAATTAATGCTTTTTAAAAACGGAATAATGGCAATAATATGAAATACCCTATCGGCAATCCAAAACAACAAAGCAATACCTCGGTTAATAACGATAAACACCAAAATAAAACCTAAAACATTGGCTAAAATTTCCGAACCGAACAACAGACCTTTAATCATTTCGGCGGCTTGGGCATAATAGCGGCCGGCCAGCCAAGCACCCATAAATAGGCCGATAATACCGCCCACTGCTTCAATTAGGCCAAGTTTAACGCCTTTCCAGATAAACAGCGCCAAGATGATGATTATAATGATATCAATGGTAGACATATGATTATAAATTAATGATTAGTTGAACGCTAGCCTGGCCAAGCAAAAATTTTTTTGTCCTCGCCTCCCTCCCTCAACTCGCCAGGGTCTCGCTTGTAGCTCGCCCAGGCTCGTTCGGGGGGACCCGTCTCAGACCGAAAAAAATTTTACTTGCCCATGCTCGCTTTAAAAACTTAAATTCTTGGAAACAACGATTCGCCTTTAACTATCTTTTCGGCAGTAAACTGAACGATGATTTTATCCGCTGTAGGAGGTAAAAATGGCTTTAAACTTTCGGCTACGGATAAAATTTGGCTAACTGCCTGAACCAAAACTTCTTCTGCTTTTTTTAAATCGGTTTTAACCAAAACCCAGGGCTTTTGTTGATCAATCAGCTGGTCGGTAGCCGTAATCATTTCCTGAATTTCCTTAAGCGCCAAATCAAATCTATATTCTTTAATATATTTATCAAAATTAGTTTTTAGCTCTATCGAGCTGAGCTCAATTAAGTTTTGAGCTTTAAGTTTCCCATCAAAATTCTTTTCAATCAAATTAGCTGTTCTGGAAACGAGGTTCCCCAGCCCATTGGCCAAATCCGCGTTATAAACTTCTTCAAATTTTTCAATCGTAAAATCGGAATCTTCTACCGGATGAATTTGCTTGAGCAGATAATAACGAACGGCATCGGTGCCGTATTTGGAAACCAATTCAAAAGGATCAATCACATTACCCAAACTCTTGCTCATTTTTTCTCCACCAACATTAACATATCCATGAACAAACAATTCTTTAGGAACTTCCAAACCGGCGCTCATTAACATGGCTGGCCAGTAAACAGCGTGGAACCGGATAATCCCCTTGCCTACCACATGCACATCGGCCGGCCAATATTTTTTAAATAAGTCGCCTTCGGATGAATAATCCAAAGCTGTAATATAATTAGATAAAGCGTCAAACCAGACATACATTATTTGCGAGGCATCGTCTGGAACACTTACTCCCCAGCCATGAGCCCGAGCAGTTGAGCGGGAAATGCTAAAATCTTCCAATCCCATTTTAATAAAGCTGGTAATTTCATTTTTTTTGGTGGCTGGCGTAATTTTATACTCGTCTGATTCAATTAATTTTAATAATTTATCCTGATAATTTGAAAGCTTGAAAAAATAATTTTCTTCTTCAATCAAATCGGGCGCGGTTTTATGCTCCGGGCATAACCCTTCGATTAAATCTTTTTCCAGATAAAAAGCTTCGCCGCCAACGCAATAAAAACCCTGATACTTCTTTTTATAAATATCTTGTGGCTGGCACCCAGACCATAATTTTTGCGCCCCGCTAAAATGGCGTTCTTCGGTTGTTCTAATAAATGAATCAAATGACAAATTAAGGGCGTTTTTTAATTCCAAAAAAACTTTGGCGTTGCGATCGCACAGCTCTTGCGCGCTAATGCCTTCTTTTTCCGCGGCTTGAACGTTTTTTAAGCTGTTTTCATCCGTGCCGGTTAAAAAGAATACATCCTCGCCTAAAGTGCGATGATATCTAGCCAAAGCATCGGCCTGCACTGCTTCCAAAGCAAAGCCAATATGCGGACGGGCATTAACATAAGGTATGGCGGTGGTAATATAAAATTTTTTACTCATTTTTTGAAATTATTACAACAAATTCCCCCTTCACTTCTGCTGGCTTTAACTGGATTTTAATTTCTTCCGCCGTTCCCCGGTAAATTGTTTCAAACTTTTTAGTTAATTCTCTGGCAACTACCAACTGATAGTTATTACCAGACAACTCATCCAATAATTTTTCAATGCGGTGGACCGATTCGTATAAAATAACGGGGTAATTTGAATTAGCGATTTCTTTTAACAATGTTTGCCGACCCTTTTTATGGGGCAAAAAACCCAAAAATAAAAATTTATCCAATGGCAACCCGGCAATGGAAATTGCCGCTGTGATTGCCGAAGGCCCGGGAATGGCTTCAATTTTGACCTGATCGCCAAATTCCTTAATTACCTTTTCCACCAATACTCCGCCCGGATCGCTTACACCGGGAGTACCGGCATCCGTCACCAAAGACAAATTTTTTCCTTCTCTAATTAAATTAATCAACTTATTTACTTCCAATCCGGTGGAATGCTGATGAAAAGACAAGGTAGGCGTATTAATTTGGTAATGTGCCAATAAATTCCTCGTAACCCTGGTATCTTCGCACAATACAAAATCAACTTCTTTAAGAATTCTAAGAGCTCTTAAGGTGATATCTTCTAAATTACCGATCGGGGTAGCTACTATATATAATGTGGACATGCAATTTATTTTCTAAGCCAGCTTATTTTCCTCTTCCATTCTTTTATCCATAAAATCCCTGATAAACACCGATAAGCCGGCAGCAACCGGAACAGCCAGCAAAGCGCCGATAATACCGCCCAACTTGGCACCAACCAATACCGCCAAGATCACCACCAAAGGATTAAGATCAACGGCTTTGCTCATAATTTTAGGCACGATTAAATTATTTTCCAACTGTTGAACAACAACGAATAAAATAATAACCGAAATGCCCATAATCGGCGACTGCATGAAAGCGAAGAAAACCGCCGGAATGGCCGCAACCAGAGGCCCAATGAAAGGCACAACTTCCAGTAAACCGGCCAAAAAAGCCAGCACTAATGCATAAGGCACGCCTAAAATAGTTAGACCGATAAAAACCATGGTAAAAATCACCAAAGATAAAATAATCTGGCCCCTTAGCCACAAACCCATTTTTAGCTGAATCTGGTTAAGCATCCTAACCAAGTAGGGCTGAATTTTATCGGGGGTGAGCAATTTGATAAAACCCTTCATGGCCTCTTCTTGGACGATTAAATAAAATGTAATCACCAAAACCAGGATGGCGGAAAATAGACCGCCAAAAACATCAAAAATGGTGGAAGCCACGTTGGATAAGGCCTGAGGCAAATTTTGACCCAAAGTATTTAAGCCGTTTTGCACCTGTTCGGTAGCCGTGGATTTACTAATAGAACTGAACGATTGGAAACTGGCGCTGATTTTTTCGTAATAAAAAGGGAAATTTTCGGATAACTGTGTTACTTCACGAGAAATAGGTGGAATAATTAAAATAAAGGCGGTGCTTAAAGTGGCAAAAAACACGGCGTAAATTATTAAAATACCCAAACCCCTGGGGATCCTGTGCTTGTGCAGCCAATCCACCGAGGGGTTAAAGGCCGCGGTTAAAATTAAAGCTACCAATAAAATTAACAGTACTTCCTTAATCAAAAACAAAAAGGAAATGATTGCCAAAAAAATCAAAATTTTTATCAAAGTGCCGGTAGAAATATTGATGGTTGTGTTGTTATTCATAAAATTATTTTATTATTTTAGTAATTTTAAAAATTTTTCTTTATCTTTAAACGGGCCGATTAAGGCCAAGTTAATCTTGGCCAAATTAATAACTTCGGCCGCTACTTTTTTTATCTCCTGGGCTGTAACCCGATTGATCTTAGCCAATTTTTCTTGCACTGTTTCCAAACGGCCGGTTAATAATTTTTGCTCACCTAGCCAACTGATTAAAGCGGCGCTATCTTCCAGCTGCAAAACAAACTTGCCTTTTAAAAATTCCTTAGCCCGCTTAAGTTCGGCCTCTCCTACCGGTTGCTTAGTAACTTTTTTTAACTGATCCAAAATTGTTTTAATGGCTTTTTCCAAACTGTTAAGTTCCACGCCGGCTTGAATGACAAAATTTCCGCAATCCTCGTAAAAACTATCACTGGCCCTAACAAAATAAGCCAAACCTCTTTTTTCTCTGATTTCCGTAAACAAACGCGAACTCATATTGCCGCCCAAAATAACCGCCAGCAATGATAAAGCGTAAACTCGAGGATCGGTATTTTTAAAACCCGGAAAACCCAAAGCCAGCTGAACTTGTGAAGTGTCTTTAAAATGCAAATTAACTCGGGGGGATTTTTGGGTTGAAGAAAATTTGGCAAATGAATGGCCTTTGTGGCTTGCTAGGGGCTTGTTAAAATAACCGCCGATTTTTTTAATAATTGAATCTTCATTAAAATTTCCGGCCACGCCAACAATGATTTGGTTATTTAAATAGTGGTCGCGATAAAATTTTACCAAACCTGGGGTGCTGATTTTTTTTAAAATATTTTCTTTGGGCCCGCTAATCCGCCTGCCCAACGAATGCCCGGCAAAAACCGTTTCTTCAAAAATATCGTTGATCAGCATTAAGGGATTATCGTTATACATGTTGATTTCTTCAACAATCACTCCCCTTTCCTTATCCATTTCGCGCGCGTCAAAAACGGAATTAAAAAACATATCGGAAAGCATATCCAAAGCCAGATCCAAATGTTCGCTATTGGCTTTAATATAGTAGCCGGTATGATCTTTGGCGGTAAAAGCGTTATATTCGGCGCCAATGCCATCCAAAGCTCGGCTAATGGCCAAACTGTTTGGCCGCTTGCGCGTGCCTTTAAACAGCAAATGCTCCACAAAATGCGATACTCCGTTTAAATCCAATGATTCATATCTGGAACCGATTTTAACCAAAACCAAGACAGTAACCGCCTGGGTATCGGCCCGATGCGCGGTAATTAATTGGATGCCATTAGCTAACTTTTCTTGTTTAAACATAATTTAGCAATCATTGCTTTGCTCCAGGTAAAATTAAATTTTCCATGCTCGCAACCCTCCTTCGTCTCGCCCGGGTCTCGTTTGAAACTCGCCCGGGCTCGCTCGCGGGCCCCGCTCGTATGAAGAAAATTTAATTTCACCCGTCGCTCGCAATATTAAAACCCTAATTTTTCTCTTAAATAATCCTTTAACTCGGCAATAGCGATTCTTTCTTGCGCCATGGTATCGCGATCCCTGACCGTTACTTTATGGTCTTCTACCGAATCAAAATCAAAAGTTATGCAATACGGCGTACCGATTTCATCTTGGCGGCGGTACCTTTTGCCCACACTGCCGGAATCATCAAAATCACAGCGATAATTTTGGCGTAAATCTTTGTAAATCTCCATGGCCGGTTCGGACAATTTTTTGGACAAGGGTAAAATAGCCACTTTAATCGGGGCTAATCTTTTATCCAATTTTAACACCACCTCGGTTTCATGCTTGGCTTCTTCATCCCCGCTTCTGGTTTCTACCTCGGTATAGGCATTAAGCAAAAACATTAAAGTGGCCCTGTCAACACCGCCGGATGTTTCAATCACGTAAGGAATGAATTTTTCTTTGGTTAACAAATCCTGGTAATGAAGATCTTTGCCGGAAAATTGTTGGTGGCGCGATAAATCCCATTCTCCGCGGTTATGGATGCCTTCCATTTCACGCTGATCAAACGGAAAATCATATTCCACATCAACCGCCGCTTTGGCGTAATGAGCCAATTCATCGCTACGGTGCTGCCTGAATTTTAATTTATCCTTATTAACCCCTAAATCCAGATACCAATTCATTCTTTGCTGCTGCCAATATTCAAACCACTTGGTGGCATCTTCGGGTTTAACAAAAAACTGCATTTCCATCTGTTCAAATTCGCGCATCCTAAAAATAAAATTGCCCGGGGTTATTTCATTTCTAAAGGCCTTACCGATTTGGGCAATGCCAAACGGCACTTTTTGCCTGGAAGAATTTAAAACGTTCAAAAAATTAACGTAAATGCCCTGTGCGGTTTCGGGCCTTAAATATATTTCGGCTGTTTGGCCCTCAACCGCACCCATTTGGGTTTTAAACATTAAATTAAAATCCCTAACACTGGTAAGCTCGCCATCGCATTCCGGACAGGCAATGCCTTCTTGGGCAAAACTAACCGGTCTAAAATCGGGTTTTAAACCTTTGGATTCCAGCAAATGATCGGCTCGAAATCTTTTTTTGCAAGCTTTACAATCAACCAAGGGATCGGTAAAACCGGCCAAATGCCCGCTGGCCTCCCAAATTTTGGGATGCATTAAAATGCCCGAATCCAGGCCCTCTACATTATCCCGACATTGAACCATGGCTTTCCACCATTCACGCTTGATATTATTTTTTAATTCCACGCCCAAGGGGCCGAAATCGTAGATGGAATTGATGCCTCCGTAAAGTTCGGAGGATTGAAAAACAAAACCCCGCCTTTTGGCCAAAGAAACCAGTTTATCCATAGCACCTTCTTCTTGAATGTTTTTAGTCATAATGTCTTAAAAAAAATTAAGCTAATCTGTTAAAGATTAGCTTTATTATAATAGAAAAATAGGCACTTTGGCAAGCCCTGTAAGAATTCCGCCAAATTAATCAGATTCCGTTTTTCTTTTCAGCAAAATATCAATAAATTTGTTTGCGGAAATATTGCCGTAAAAAATTTTATAAATTGCTTCGCAAATCGGCATTTTTACTTTATATTTTTTTGCCAACAAATTAACGGCTTTTAAAGTGGGCAAACCTTCGGCTATGGACGATAATTTGCGTTCTTTAATCCATAATTCTCCGGCTTGATGGTTATAACTAAAGCCCGAAAAAACCGTGGCGCCGTAATCGCCCAAATGGGATAAGCCAAAAGCCGTTTGATATTTTCCGCCCATGGCCTTAATTAAATTACCCACCTCAACCGGACCGCGAGACAATAAATAGCTTTTAAATGATTTTTTTTCCAAACCAACAAGCAACCCCCCGGCCAAGCCGATGACATTTTTTAAAGCCGCGCCAACTTCCACGCCCAACAAATCGGTTTGCGGAAAAATTTTCATCAGCGGAGTTTGGCAGGCCTTAACCACAGCCGGCAAATCTTTTTGGTCTAAAGCGGCGCAAGTCATGATGGTGGGAATATTTTGAGAAATTTCTTGAGGATGGCCCGGGCCGGCTAAAACGCCAAGTGAATTTGACTGATGGAAATATTCAAAAAATATCTGGGATAAGCGTTTGCCGGTTTTTTCTTCTAAACCCTTCATAGCTAAAATAAACAACTTATTTTTGGGTTGAAGCTTTTTTAATTGCAGGCATAAATCCCTAAAATGCTGGGCCCTAACGGCAATAAAAATAATGTCGTTTTTTAAAGCCAAAGCCAAATCGGCGGTAAGTTTAACTTGCGAAGGTAAAGTTAAATACTTGTTTTTGCCCATCTTTAGCCATTCGGCCAATAATTCATCCTGGCGATTCCACAAAATTACCTGCCGGCCGGTCTGGTTTTGAACCCAAGCCAACAAAGAACCCCATCTGCCTGCACCTAAAACCGTTATTTTCATAATATTATAATGCTAAGTATTATTTTAAATTTTAGCATATTTTAAGCATCTTGGCATTACTTTTAATTATTAGTGCCCGTTAATTTTTGGCTAAAATCAACATCTACAATTTCGCCGTGCTTGAGAATTTTTTTCAATTGGGCCGGATTATACAAAAAAGTATCTCCATTATCAAATTCCACTCGAACTGAAAATGGTGTAATCACTTCTGTAACTGTGCCTTCTTGGCCTTCGTGATTAGCAACTCTTTGATTTAAAGTTACATCTTCCGGCGCTTCGCCGGAACTAAATAATTTTTCTTTCATAAAATTATTTTTTATAATCGGTTAATTTTAATGCTGTTTCTAATCTCAGCCATAAGCTGAAGATAAAATTCCACATTATTTAAAGTGGCAAGTTGCAAAGCAAGCGGTTCTTCCACGCTAAACAAATGCCTTAAGTAGGCCTTGGTATAATTTTTAAGTTCGGGAATTTTGGAATTTACATTTATCGCCGACATGTCGTTAGAAAATTTTTCCGACTTTATATTAATAGTTTGATAAAAATCTTTATCCAACTTTAAGTTTTTAGCTTTTGGCTTTAAATTAAAATAATATAATCTACCATGACGAGCCTCTCTGGTTGGAATAACGCAATCAAACATATCCATCCCTCTTTTTACCGCCTCCACAATCTGCTCGGGGTAACCAACGCCCATTAAATAGCGGGGTTTATCTGCTGGCATTTTAGGTGAGGCGTAATCCAAAACTTTATACATTTCTTGGGGTGTTTCGCCCACCGCCAAACCGCCCAACGCATAGCCGTCGAAATTCAATTTAACCAACTCTTGAACGCATTTTAAGCGTAAATCCTTATACAAAGCGCCCTGAACAATGCCAAATAATAAATGTTTTGAATTTTTTGTTATTAGTTTTGAGCTGATCTTTGCCCAAGTTAATGTAATTTCCAAATCCTTTTCGGCCTGCTCGCGCGAACAATTGGATGGCGAACAAACATCCAAAACCATTCTAATGTCGGAATTGATCATGGCCTGGATTTCCAAAACTTTTTTGGGCGTAAACAAATGTTTACTGCCATCGTAAACCGATCTGAATTCCACGCCGGCTGAAGTTATTTTAACCAAATTTTTATGAGACGAGCCAAAATCCTTATTGCCCCCGAGCGAAAAAACCTGATACCCGCCTGAATCGGTTAAAATAGGGCCAGTCCAATCCATAAATTTATGAAGCCCTTGCGCTTTTTTTAATATCTTTAAACCCGGCTTAAAAAATAAATGATAAGTGTTGCCCAAAACAATTTCGGCATTCAATTTTTTGATGTCTGAAGCCCTTAAGGTTTTAACAGCGCCCCGTGTTGCAATGGGCATAAAAAAAGGCGTTTGGATATTGCCATGAGCGGTTTTTAAAACACCCAAGCGGGCTTGGGAATGTTTACTGGTTTTTAAAAGTTTAAAAGACATAACAATGTTTTAAAAAGATTTGCGAGCGACGGATGAAATTAAATTTTCTTCATACGAGCGGGTGCCCCCAAGCGAGCCAGGGCGAGCTGCAGGCGAGACCCTGGCGAGACGAAGGAGGGTGCGAGTATGGAAAATTTAATTTCATCCGGAGCAAAGCAAGAACAATTTCTTATTTTACCATTACCCTGCCCTTGCCCTTGGCTTGCAAATCGGCTGTTAAATCGGAAGTTAACAAATTTGTGGTTTTGGAAATAAAATTATTGCTATCTTTTTCCTGGGCGTTAAGCATGGCGGGATTGCTTAAGATTAGCAATTGATTAACCTGATCGGTTGAGGGTTTAACACTAACATCAAAACTAGCCATTAAACCGGTGTTAGGCGCTGCCTCATTAATTTCCCACGAAACTTCACGCGTGGCGGAATCAAATTTTAAAGGTGTGCCCAAGGTGGGATTATCAGCGCCCCCAACAAAATTAATATAAGAAGGCAAGCTGGCTTTAACCGCCACGTTGCTTAAACCGCTTGAGCCGGTAAATAGCTTCCAGTAAATCCGATATTTTGTTTCTTGACCAACTACCGGAGGCAAAGGACCGCTGCCTACTTTGGTACTTGCCCCGCTTAGCGGGGTTGAATCCAAATAATACCTGGCCTCGGCCTGCAAACGCGCCGCACTGATTAAAGGCAAAAGCAATTTTTCGCTGTTAAAATTCAACTCCTGATCATTATATTTAATCATAGCCGAAGCTGTTGCCTCCAACTTGGCTTCATCGGGCGAATAATCCATTAAATCCTTAGGTTCCAAAACAAACGGTACGGTTATCAAAAGTTCGCCTTTTGTGCCAACTGGGATATTTGAAAGGCCAACAGTGGCATTTCCGCTTTTGGAAAGCCAAATTAAAGTGTTACCATCTATGGTGGCATTGGTTTGGTTTTTGTACCTTGGCCAATCAATATACTGGTTTAAAGCTAATTTTAACACCGCTTCCTTAACATCAATCTTGCCTATATTTTCGTAAGTCAGCTTTAAATCAACTTCATCGCCCCAATTGATTTTTTTATCGGGTGAAGAAAGTTCCAAGCCAACTTTTAAAACCGGCGCAACAACTTCAACTTGGCCTGATTGCTCGTATAGAATACGTTCCTGCTGATTGCCTTTAAAATCAACTTTCTGCCAGATTTTAAAATACCAAGGCAAGGGGTTGGCAACTGCGGAATTTATTTTTCCTTCAACCAAAATATCTTTTTTTTCACCTGGTGGCAATGCGGGTAAAGACCATTGGTAGTTTATGGAAGTGGTTGGAGTTAAAGACAAAGGCATAAAAGCTTCGCCTAAATCAAAACTCCAAAATAAATTATTTAAATCCTGCTTGGCTTCATTTTTAAAATCGCCTTTAAAATTTACTGTTTGGCCTTCTTCAATTTTTTCAGGTGCCGTTAAATTTACAGGAAACAAGGTCTGGCTAATCTTAATGGCTTTGGCAAGAGTTTCGCTGAAATCGGAATTAAAATTACTCGGGCGATACTGAAAAGTCATTTTAAATTCTTTATTTTCCTCTACCTTGCCAATCAACTGACCATTAATAGAAAGCGTACCTTTTTGTCCAACTCCCAAATCCGGCAAATTCCAAATATTACTCTCTTGATTAACGGGTTCCTGTGAGGCGGAATTAAAATAAAAGCCCTTGGGATATTCCACCACCACCTGCATTTTTTGTAAAGCAATGGTATCCAAATTTTCGTAGCCGATTTCCAGGGTTACTTCTTCCCCCGAAGAAACGCTTTTAGCGGCGGCTAAAGTTAAGCGCAATGATTGATCGCCTTTTCCTTGATCAAAGATAAAAAAACTGGCAATAGAAGCGCCGGCTAAAACAAGCAGTAAAACGATTAAAAACAATAAAAAAGACGAGCGCTTTTTAATCGGCCGGCGGGTAATTTTACGGTGTTCCGGGCCGTGGGGCGTGCTTAAAAAATCATCATGCTTTGGGGCAGAGGTGGCAGCTTTTTTAACCACATTGGCTGATCGCAAATCAACCAGCCCGTGATTTTTTTTCCGATTATCGTTAAACATCAAAGTGATAGATTAAAATAAAATGAATTTAAATCCCGCTCTAAAATCTGCCTTAAATATGTTCGCGTAAAGTTCTCTAGTTTTTGTAACAAATTATCAGCCACTTGTAAAGGTTGGGGTTCGAGCAAGAGGCAGTTTTTTAGCAACTCCCGGGTTGGTAAATCCAAACCGGAAATATCCTGATTTTGGCCATGGGCAGAATGCAAATACAAGGTATCATCAGTTATTCCGCTAAAACCGCTGATATTAAGGAGTTGCCAAATAAATCTTTGTGTTAAAAATCTTTTGGCTTCAAGTTCGGCGCTTCCGGACATGGCAGAAAGATAACTTAATAAATTTTGATACAACACGGGCTCTTTAACTTCGGGCTTAAGCAATTTAATAAATAATTCCCTAACCAAACCGATTTGGCCAAAAATTAAGGGCTCGCTAAAATTAAAACGCTGTAACAGCTGAGCACCGGCTACGCTTTCAAGGTGCCGGCCCTTAACAATCATTATTTTAGCTTGCGAAATCGGCTCTAACGATCCGGCTAATTTGCTTTTGCTGGTAACCGCCGATTTTACTTGCGCTTCTATTTTGCCGAATTCGGGAGTGAATAAAATGTATAAACGGTCGGCCTCTTTAAGGGGCAATTTGGCTAAAACAATGGCCTCGGTATTTAAAAAAATGGACATGGCAAAAATTCAAAACTTAATCGAGCTTAGCTCGATAAAACTAAAAACTTAAACTTTAACCAATGATAAATTAACAATCTCGCCATTAACTTCCGCCTCTTTGGTAATTAAACAATCCCCCGCTTTGCTTTCTTGCCAACTTAAACTTAAAGTATTTTTTAAAAGCTCCGCATTAAATTGAGTAATGGCGCTTTTAACCAATAAAGAATTTGTTTGATAAAAAACGCTAACTTTATCTTGAATGGTTAGGCCGGCTTCTTTGCGCAACTGGTTGATGGTTCTAATTAATTCCCGGTACAAACCATCGGCTTTTAATTCTTCCGTTAAAACCGTATCCAATTCAACTTCAAGATTATCGGACGTTCCTTTGATGAATTTCACTTCTCTGACATTAACCTCGTCTTTGATTAAATTTAGATATTCATCCCTTAGTTTTAAACTTTGCGTTTTGAGCTTTAAGCTACCCAAAACCTGTCTGACTTTAATACCAACTTCATCACGTTTAGCTAAAGCCAATTCCACAATCTTTCTGACTGCTTCCATATTAGCTAAAACTTTTTCATCATGTTTAATAAAATCAACAGGCCAACTTTCAAGATGGACAGATTGTTTAGCCCCGCCCGCTTCTTTATAAAGCCAATCGGCGGTAAACGGCATTACCGGAGCCATTAACAACGACAATTCTGACAAAACATATTTAAAAGTTGCCAAGGCATTTTGTTTATCATCTTCATCCTCTCCTTTAAACCTTTCGCGGGAACGCCTTAAATACCAAGTAGAAAGTTGATCAATAAAATCACCCAGTGGCCGCGCAGCCCCAACCAAATCATAACCTTTATACGCAGTTGTAATTTCTTGATTCAAAACAGCAAGCTTAACTAAAATCCATTCGTCCAAAATATTTTTGGATCTTGGAATTTGGATCTTAGCCCTCTTCCCCGCCGATTCGACGGGTTCGGAGAATAAAGAATTTGCCGTTTGCGGCTCATACATTTTGTAAAACGAAACAACATTTCCCAAAATAATAAAAACCTTTTTATAAACAGTGGCTAAATCATGTTCGGCAAAACACAAATCATCGGCTTTTAAAACCGGCGAGGTGGCTAAATAATAACGCATGGCATCGGCGCCATATTTATTAATCATCTCCATTGGGTCCGGATAATTTTTAAGCTTTTTGGACATTTTTTTGCCATCAGCAGCCAACACAATACCGTTAACCGCCACATTTTTGAAAGCCGCTTTACCCTTGATGCCTACGGCTAAAACATGCAAATAATAAAACCAAGCTCTGGTTTGGTCCGCGCCCTCGGCAATAAAAGCAGCTGGAAAATTATGTTCAAATTTTTCTTTATTTTCAAAAGGATAATGCAATTGGGCGTAAGGCATAGAACCGGATTCAAACCAGCAATCCAATACATCAGGAATTCTGTTCATGTTATTTTTACAGTTGGGGCACGGCACGGTAATCAAATCAACTACGTGCTTATGCAAATCATTAACTTCCCTGCCGGAAGCATGCTCTAATTCCTCAACCGAACCAAAAACTTTTTTTTCACCACACTCCTTGCAAACCCAAATTGGCATTACCGAACCCCAAAACCGCTGACGAGAAATAGACCAATCGCGCGCCCCTTCCAGCCACTTGCCAAATCTACCTTCTTTAAGATGAGCCGGCATCCAATTGATTTTTTTAGCTTTGGCAAGCAACTGATCTTTAATTTTTTCTACGGCCACAAAATAAGAACCGGTGGCGTAATTTAATAAAGGCGAATCGCATCTCCAACAATGCGGATAGGAGTGAAAATATTTTTTGGCCTCAAACACCAAGCCCTTGCTACCCAAAAATTCGGCAATCTTGGTATCCATGGCCATATGATCGCCCCTATGTTTTACTTCTTGGCCGGCAAAATCCACTACTTCGGTCGTAAAACGGCCGTCCATAGAAATGTGCTTGATTAAAGGAATATTTTTTTGTTTGGATAAATTAAAGTCATCATCGCCAAAACCGGACGCAATATGCACAATGCCAGTGCCTTCTTGGGTGCTCA
>JBAZSE010000004.1:0-127823 GCA_041662565.1 Patescibacteria group bacterium | reverse complement strand
GGGATAATGATAAAGCCCGCTATGGCGGTAAGGGCGTTTTGAAAGCCATTGAACATGTTAATTTGGAAATAAAACAGGCCTGTTTGGGTTTTTCCGTTGACCAATTGCCATTAATCGATCAAAGGAGGATTGATTTGGACGGTACCGGCAATAAAGCCCGCTTGGGTGCCAATGCCATTTTGGGCGTTTCATTGGCTGCTGCCCGAGTTGGCGCTTTGGAACATAATTTACCTTTGTATAAATTTATCAGGCAGTGTTACAAAATGAATTTGGCGGATTATAAAATGCCCGTACCTTTGGTTAACGTGGTAAACGGGGGAGCGCATGCCGATAATAATTTGGATTTTCAGGAATTTTGGATAATTCCCCAAAATATTAAAACCATCAAAGAAAGAATTAGGGCGGTTTCGGAAATTTTTCATACATTAGGAAAGATTTTTGTGGCTTCGGGTTATGATACCGATGTAGGCAATGAAGGCGGTTACGCGCCGAATTTTAAAACAACTAATGAGGTTTGGCAAAAATTAAGCCAAGCGGTAAGCCAAGCCGGTTATGGCTTAGGCAAAGAAATATTTTTCGGCATGGATGCCGGTTCTTCGGAATTTTACGATGAGCAGGAAAAAAAATATATTTTAAAACTGGAAAATAAAAATTTTTCCGCCGCGGAATTATCTTTGGTTTACCAGCAGTGGATGTCTGCCTATCCTTTTTTGGCTTTGGAAGATCCCTTTGCGCAGGATGATTGGGATGGCTGGCAAAAGTTTCAAGCACAGCTTTTGGGCATTAATAAAAATTTATTGTTGATTGGCGATGATTTGTTTACCACCAATGTTGCCAGGTTGCGCCTAGGCATAGAAAAAAAAGCCGCCAACGCCATTTTAATCAAACCAAATCAAATTGGCACCTTAACCGAAACTATGGCTTGCATTAAGCTGGCTCAAAAGCATAATTTTAAAATCGCCGTTTCGCACAGAAGCGGGGAAACCGAAGATGATTTTATTGCGGATCTTGCTGTGGCGGTAAATTCCGATTACATTAAAACCGGCGCGCCATCCAGATCCGAAAGAGTGGCTAAGTACAATCGGCTGATGGAAATTGAATCAGAGCTTGGTTAATGAATTAATAAATAAATTTTAGTGGGTTTGTTTAGGGCTTTTTTGTTTTTTTAGCTTAGTGTGTTAAAATACCAAAATTATGAAAGAAGTTAAAAAATTTACCGGACCCATGGTTTTAGCCATCTTTGACGGCTGGGGCTTATCGGATAAAAAAGAAAATAATCCAACACAATTGGCAAAGTTGCCGTTTATCAAAGGATTGTTAAAAAATTATCCTCATTCCCAATTGATTGCTTCGGGCAAAAAAGTGGGCCTAGCCGATCATCAGCGAGGCAATTCCGAAGCCGGGCATTTGAATTTAGGGTCGGGCAGAATTGTCCAGCAAGATGTGCAGATTATTGATAATGATATTAAAAACGGTAAATTTTTCAAAAATCCGGCTTTTACCGCTGTAATTGAGCATGTCTTAAGGCATAAATCTCAATTGCATTTAATGGGTTTGCTTTCGGGCAGGCAAAGCCCGCACGTGGAAATGGATCATCTGTACGCTTTGTTAAGATTATTGGACCAAGAAGGCGTTGAAAAAATATTTTTGCATTTATTTACCGATGGCCGTGATGCCCCCCAACATGACGCCACCAAATATTTAGCTAAAGTTAAAGAGCATTTTTTGGCAAATGAAAAAATAGCTACCATTGGCGGGCGTTTTTACGGCATGGATCGTAATAAGCGTTGGGAAAGAACGGAGGCGTTTTATAACGCCTTAACTTTGGGCCAAGGCCAAAAAGCGGCCAGCGCCGAAGAAGCTGTTTTGCAGGCCTATAACAGAGGCGAAACCGATGAATTTATTCAACCCACCATTATTACTCATAATGGTAAGCCAACGGCCACTATTAGTGATAATGACGGCATAATTTTTTATAATTTGCGTTCCGATCGGGCGCGCCAATTGGCCAAGGCCTTTGTTCAGCAAGATTTTACCAAAAAAAATCCAGGCAGTTTTAAGCGGAAAAAATGGCCCAATCATCTGCGTTTTGTGGCCATGACCGATTTTGGCCCGGATTTGGACCATATTTTAACGGCTTTTCCCAGTTTGGATTTGGAATCCACTTTGCCTATGATCATGAAGGATTATAAGCAATTATATATCGGGGAAACCGAAAAATATGCCCATGTTACTTTTTTCTTTAATGGCGGTTATCATGAGCCGGTGGCCGGGGAAGAAAGAATTTTAGTGCCTTCTCCGCGCAATAAATTTTACGCTGAAACGCCGGCGATGTCGGCTGATGAAATCACCAAGATTGTTTTGGAAAAAATCAAGGCAGGTAAAGAATTTATCGTGATCAATTACTGTAATCCGGATATGATCGGCCACACCGGCAATTTATCGGCAGGCATTGCCGCTATGGAAGCTTGCGATAAAGTTTTAAGCCAGCTGGCTCCCGCGATTTTAAGCAAAAACGGCGTTTTGCTGATTACTGCCGACCATGGCAATATTGAAGAAATGATAAATACCACAACCGGCGAACTAGATACGGAGCACAGTAATAACCCCGTGCCTTTTATTTTGGTTTCCGACATACATAAAAAAGCCATTTTAAGAAACGGCATTTTAGCCGATGTAGCGCCGACCATTTTGCGGATTTTTGGAATTCCCAAGCCCAAAGTGATGACAGGAAAAAGTTTAATTGATTGATAGTTGTTTTGGGTATTTGAAAAAATCAAATATCCAAATATTTAAATTACATGATCAGACCAAAACCGGTAGTTTTAATTATTTTAGATGGCTACGGCATTGGCGGCCCATCCAAAGGCAATGCCATTACTTTGGCGCAAAAAAAGAATTTTGATTCGTATCTTGCCAATTATCCGGTTTTAAATTTACAAGCCGCCGGAGAATCGGTTGGTTTGGCCTGGGGTGAAATGGGTAATTCCGAAGTCGGCCATCTTTCGTTGGGGGCGGGAAAAATTATTTACCAAAGTTTGCCTAGAATTTCCCGGGCCATTGCCGACGGCAGTTTTTTTGACAATCCGGCTTTTGCCAAGGCCTGCCAGCACGTTAATGAAACAGGAGGGGATTTGCATCTGATGGGTTTAATGAGCCCGGGCGGTATTCATTCTTATAACGAACATTGTTACGCCTTGGTGGAAACAGCCCAAAAACATCAAGTTAAAAATTTGTTTATCCATGCTTTTTTAGATGGGCGCGATTCTCCTTTTAATAGCGGTAAAAAATATATTGAACAGCTTCAGGGCAAGCTTAAACAAATTGGTTTGGGCGCCATTGCCACTCTTTCAGGAAGATTTTACGCTATGGATAGAGATAACCATTGGGATAGGATAGCCAAAACCTATTCTGCCATAGTTGAAGGAAAATCCGAACAAACTTTTGAAGATCCTTTGCAAGCTCTGGAGGCCTCGTATAGTGCCAAGGTTTTTGATGAAGAATTCGTGCCAACGGTGATTACCAAAAACGGACAACCAATAGCCAAAGTTAAAGAAGGCGACAGTGTTATTTTTTTCAATTTTAGGGCCGATCGTGCTCGTCAATTAACCAAGGCCTTTATTTTGCCCGGTTTGGAAAAATTCAGCCCACGCACGTATTTGAAAAATCTAAACTTTGTGGCCATGACCGAATATGAAAAAGATTTGCCCATGGATGTTGCTTTTCCGCCCGAATTGATTGCTTCGCCTTTAGCCAAGGTAATTTCCGAAGCGGGTTTAAAACAGCTGCATATTGCCGAAACCGAAAAATACGCTCACGTAACTTTTTTCTTTAATGGAGGGCAAGAAGTTTCTTTTACCAACGAGGATCGAGCTATTATTTCTTCTCCATCGGTGCCTTCTTACGATCAAAAACCGGCCATGTCGGCTTACGAAATAACCTCCAGAGTGTTAAAAGAAATTGATGAAGATAAGTATGATTTTATTGTGCTGAATTTTGCCAATCCGGATATGGTGGCCCATTCCGGCAATTTAAGCGCCACGATTAAAGCCGTGGAAATTGTTGATGATTTATGCGGCCAGATTGTGGCCAAAGTTTTAGCCAAAGGGGGAGTTAGTTTGATTACCGCCGATCATGGCAACGCCGAAGAGCTGTATAATCTGCAAACAGGCGAAATAAATAAGGAGCACAGCGCTTCTCCGGTGCCGTTATTTATCATTGGCAAGGAATTTGCCGGTAAAATTGCAGTTTCCGCCATTGGTAAGGATTTAAGCCAAGTTACTCCGGCTGGCGTACTGGCCGATGTAGCTCCTACCATTTTAAAAATTATGGGTTTAAAAAGGCCTGATGAAATGACTGGTAGACCTCTTATTTAATAAATCAGTAATGAGGCGCTGGAGTAAACTTTTTTAAAGCCGAGCGTCTGCTAAGAGCACTATTGTAAGTTCAAGTTGTATAAAATTGAAGAGCGAAACATAAGTGAACAGAACAATTTTAATGACCGGCTTCGTGAGGCGAAAAAAAGTTTGCTTCAGCGCCGAATAATGTTTGCATTATGCCCGAACTACCGGAAGTTGAAACAGTGGTTAATCATCTTGCCAAAAAAATTATCGGCAAGGTGTTTTTGACTTGCTCTGTTTTGGCGCCAAAAATGGTTAGTAAAAATTTTAGCCGAGAAATAAAAAATGCTCGGGTAAGCAAAGTATTGCGCCGGGGAAAAATGATAATAATCAAATTGGCAAAAGAAAAATATTTATTGGTCCATTTAAAAATGACAGGGCAGTTGATTTATTTGGATCCGCAAGGTAAAGCTTCGGGCGGTGGTCATCCGATAAATTTTAAAAATTTTGACGTTAAGCAACCGAATAAATTTACCAGGATCGTTTTAAATTTTAAAGGCGGCAGTTGCTTGTTATTTCATGATATCCGAAAGTTTGGCTGGATGAAAATTGTTGATCAGGAACAATATCAAAAAATTATTGCCAAGTACGGCGTTGAACCTCTAACCAAAGATTTTACCGTTAAAAAATTAACGGACATTTTAAAAAAGCGTCCGCGAGCTAATATAAAACAACTCCTTTTGATGCAAGATTTAATTGCCGGCATTGGCAATATTTACGCTGATGAAAGCTTGTTTGATGTTGGCGTACATCCTTTGCGGCTGGCCGGCCAGCTTACAGAAGGAGAAATTAAATTTTTACACCGATCAATAATAAAAAAATTGCGCCAGGCAATTAAGTTAGGAGGTACTTCGGTTAATACGTTTGTAAGCGCTTCAGGCGAAAGGGGAAGATTTGTTTCTAAACTAAAAGTTTATCAGCGTGGCGGACAAGAATGCCATAACTGCCGAGCAATTCTTAAAAAAATTAAATTAGGGGGTAGAGGAACGGTATTTTGTTTAAATTGCCAAAAATAGCGCGCCAGTTAATATGATTCCCAATACTCCGCCTACAATAATTTGTGCCCAGGTGTGGGCAATGGTTTCTTGCAAAACAGGGTATTTGTATTCTTCTTCATCGGGCAAATCTTTGATCAGTTTATTTAAAACTCTGCCGTGCTCCGAAAGATAGCCCCTAAAACCAATAGCATCGCGCATGACAATAACGGCCAAAACAAAACTGATGCCAAAGGCGGCTGATAGACCTTGATTAAGATAAATAATGGTGGCGAGCGAAGTTACCAAAGCCGCGTGTGAAGAAGGCATACCGCCGTAGTGCATGCTCTTGTGCCAGCTAAAACGGCCTTTGGAAAAATCCAAAATCAGTTTAATGCCATGGACGATTAAAGAAATAGCTATAGGTATTAAAAAATATTTCATACGCTTGATACTTAAGTTTTATTAAGTTATAATTGATAACATAATTATACCTTATGGATTATCTTTATTCAATCATTTTGGGGGCCACCCAGGCCTTAACCGAATTTTTGCCAATCTCCAGTTCCGGTCATTTGGTTATTTTGCATCGCTTAATCAAATCGGACTTATTGGACAGTTTGACCTTTGACGTTATTTTGCACGCCGGAACCTTGATCGCGACCTTGTTTTATTTTAGAAGAACCGTTGGCCAGTTGATCGGCAATTTTTTTAAAACAATTTTTTCTTTTAAAATCACTCATAACTTTAATGAGCAATTGCCCTGGCTGTTGATTATCGGCGCAATCCCCGCGGCTTTAGTTGGCTTTTTTTATGGTGATTTGATTGAAGCGACTTTTAGATCAATCGGCTGGATTGCCATAACTTTAACTATCGGCAGTTTGCTTTTTATCGTTTATGAAAAAACAAGCAAACAAAACAGGCACATGGATACGATGAATTTTTTTGATGCTTTGGTTATCGGCACGGCCCAAATTTTGGCTTTTGTTCCCGGTATCTCCAGATCCGGTATTACCATTGTAGCCGGTTTAGGTTTGGGGTTTAAAAGAAAAGAAGCAGCTGATTTTTCTTTTTTATTATCATTGCCGATTGTGTTTGGCGCCACTTTACAAAAAATCACCCAAATTTCTTGGAGTGATTTAAACTCGAACTTTATTTTTGTTTCACTTTTGGGCTTGGTTGTTTCTTCTCTTTTGGGTTTTGTGGTGATCAAATATTTTATTCGCTTTTTGGCCAGTAATTCTTTAACCGTTTTTGCCATCTACCGGTTTATTTTAGCCGGTGCCTTACTGGTATTTTTGTATTAGGTTAAAACAATAACTACCGATCGTTCGATTTTACCCGGCACAATTAATTGGTAAGGAAAAAAATTTTCTGAAAGCACCAGCGGGAGAGTTGCTTGCGCCCCAAAATATTGCACCACCACGTAGGTGGTTTTTCCATCTAATTTATCTCGTTTAATGGCCATGCCGATTTCTTTATATTTGGGATTTAAAATATTATTTCTGTGCCCCGCACTTGCCATCCAGGCCTTGATGATGGCTTCGGAATTGGCAAAACCCTCGGCTAAGTTTTCTCCGGTAATTGAATATTCATAACCAACGGCTTTTACTGGCGCGGAAAATTTTTCGTTTGGCAGATCATGGGAAAATTTTTGCCATTTAAAAATATTGCCGGCTTTTTGCTTAGCCGCTTTGTTTAAGGAAATGTTAATTGATAATTCCGGCAGGCCTTGCAGCACTCTTTGCTTATTGGTCAGTAAAATAAGTTCCTTAATATCCAAATCAACATTATCCTGGCTATGAGAAAGGGGAATAAATAAAAACATCAATAACAATCCTAAAGCCACGCCAAAAAACAGCAATGGCAATTTTGCTTTATTGGCAAAAGCCATATGGTTTTGTTCTTCGACCGCAAAGCTGGGATGATTCAAATTAAGCATTTTGTTCTGTTTATGGGGTTAAAATATTTTTTGAGCAATATAAAAAAGGGTTGTTCTTCACCCTTACAAAGTCATTATATCACAGATTAAGCAGTTTGTCAATGACGTTTTTGTAAATCGTAATTTAAGAAGGGGTTAATGTTTTTGTTTAATATTTTTTTTTGACATTGATTAATAGGTTTTCTTTTGCTACTATATAATGGTGCTTATAAGCGCTAATTTATTTTATGAAAATATTAATTTTAGCAGGCGGGACCGGCACAAGATTGTGGCCGGTTTCCAGAAAAAAAGACCCAAAACAAGTTCAGCATTTTTTAGGCAACCAAACTCTTTTAAAGTCAACGGTTAAAAGGATGCTCTCTGGTTTTAAAAAAGAAGACCTGTTTTTGTCAACCAATCAATCCCAGCTTAAACTTATTAAAAAAGATTTGGGCGATTTAATTTTAAAAGATCATTATTTGGTTGAACCGGAAAAAAGAGATACGGCCGCAGCCATTGGTTTTGCCGTGATGCTAATTGCGCAAAAAAATCCTGGCGCAACCGTGGCTACGGTTTGGGCGGATCATCATTTAAAAAATAGTGCCGAGTATTTAAGAGTTTTAAAACAAGCCGAAAAAACCGTTGATAAATATCCTGATCACTTGGTTTTAATCGGCTTAAAGCCGACTTATCCGGAAACCGGCTACGGCTATATTAAGTTGAACAAAATTTTTGATTCATTGGATAAAGATAAAATTTATTTGGTTGATAGTTTTAAAGAAAAGCCGGATTTAAAAACAGCCAAAAAATATTTAAGCAACGGCACCTATTTATGGAATCCCGGATATTTTGTTTTTAAAGCCAGTACGATGTTGGAACTTTTTAACAAATATTTGCCAAGCCATTACCGGTTGATTGAAAAAATAAAAAATCAGCCAACTCAAATTAAAAAGTATTTTGGGCAAATGAAAAAAATCAGCATCGATTACGGTATTATGGAGCGTGCCACCAAGATGCTGTGTTTGCCGGCAAGCTTTGATTGGGTTGATGTTGGCCATTGGCGGACCATCAAGGACACGCTAGCTAAAAAATCTTTGGATAATGTGCTGATGGGAAATAATATTATTTTGCAATCCGGCAACAACCTGGTTTATAATTTTTCAAATAAGCTGATTACCGGGATTGGTTTGCAAGATATGATTATCGTGGCAACAAATGATGCCTTGTTGGTTTGCCCTAAAAGCCGCGCCCAAGATGTTAAAAAAATCGTGGAGGAACTGGAGAAAAAGAAGATGGAGAAATATTTATAAAAATAAAGAATGTTTAAAATAATAAAATATTTATTTGCTTTAACAGTCATCGCTTTAATTAGCGGTTGGGTTTATTATACTTACCAAATTAATTCGCCCTTGCCCGGAAATTCACAAGAGCAAATTTTTGAAATAACCCAAGGTGAAGGCGTTAATCAAATTAGTGCTAATTTATTTAAGCAGGGTTTGATAAAAAACAGTTTTTGGTTTGAAGTTTACGTTTGGCAAAAAGATTTGCAGCGCAATTTTTTTGCGGGTTCATACGTTTTGCCGAAAAATTTAAGCATTAAGGAGTTGGTTAAAAAATTAACCACTTCCGGTGAATCCGAAAAAAGCATTACCATTCCCGAGGGCTGGAGCAATAAAGAAATTGGCAAATATTTGCAAGATCAGGGTTTGGGAACGCAGGATGCTTGGCTTAATTTGGTTGGCCGCAATTTAGGCTCCTTTACCGCCAGGTACGATTTTTTGGCCGATAAGCCCGCCACGGTTGATTTGGAGGGCTATCTTTTCCCAGATACTTATCGGGTTTTTAAAAATTCCAGCGCCTTAGAAATCGCCGATAAAATGCTGGCTAATTTTGATAAAAAAATCACTTTGGAATTGCGCCAAGAAATTACCCGCCAACACAAAACCCTGTTTGAAATATTAACCTTAGCTTCAATTATTGAAAAAGAAGTCAGCCAGGAAGAGGATATGAAAAAAGTAGCTGATATTTTTTATAAGCGCCTTGAAGTTGGCATTGCTTTACAGTCGGATGCCACTCTTAATTATATTACCGGCAAGGGTGTTACCCGGCCTTCATCCCAAGATATTAAAACCGACAGTTTGTATAATACTTATAAATACCGCGGTTTGCCGCCAGGGCCAATTGCCAACCCGGGTTTGCAGGCGATTAAGGCAGCCATTTACCCAACTGCCAACCCTTATTATTATTTTTTAACAACGCCAACCGGAGAGGTGATTTATTCCAAAACCCACGATGAGCATGTAGCTAATAAGCGGAAGTATTTAGATTAAGCGGATAATGTGTTATAATAGGTTTAAGATTTGCAAATAAATCCAACCTGTATGAGGCATCATCAAAAACGTTTTTTAATCATCAGTATAGTTGTTTTTTTAATATCGCTCTTGGCGGTATTTTATTTTATCAAGCAATACCAATACCCGCGGCAGGTGATTTCCCATCTTTTTATCAATCACGCTTTGGCCCAAGAGGAAGCAGATCAGGGATATATTGATGATTTTCAAGCGGAACTTAAAATAAACCAGGATAATTCCGTGGAAGTTACCGAAACCATAGTTTACAATTTTGGCGATTTAGAAAGGCATGGCATTTACCGCGAAATCCCTTACAGTTATAAGGTATCCGGCGGGAATTTTACCGTTAGCTTAAAAGTATCCGACGTAACCGATGAGGAAGGCAAAGCTGTTGATTATCAAGTTGTAACCGAATCAGGGCAAGTTAAAATAAAGATTGGCAATCCTGATGTTTTAATTTCCGGCCGGCAAACTTATAAAATAAGCTATAGTTTAAATCGGATAATTAATTTTTTTGCCGATCACGATGAATTATATTGGAACGTAACCGGCAATAGATGGCCTGTTGCCATAGATAGATCCGGTGTTCTTATTAAATTGCCTTCAGGAGTTTTGGCCGCCAGTTTAAATGCCGAGTGTTTTACCGGTTTAGTTGGCAGTCAAGAAAAAAATTGCCAAGTTACCAATATTACCAATTCTCAAGTGGGCTACAGTTCTTTTGGCACTTTGCTCCCAGGCGAGGGTTTAACAGTTGTTTTGGGCTGGCCCAAGGGAATATTAACTCCGCCCAGCATGTGGCAGCAAATGGTTTGGCTTGTTAGGGATAATCCCTTTTTGCCTTTGCCAATCGTGGTTTTAGTGGTGATGCTGGTATTATGGTATTTTCATGGCCGGGATCTGGGCGCCAAAAGATCAATCATTCCAGTTTATGAAGCTCCGGCAAATTTGCTGCCGGTGGAAGTGGGATCATTAATCGATGAAAGAGTTAATTTAAAGGATATTTCTTCAACATTTATTCATTTGGCCGTAAGAGGTTATATCAAAATAAAAAATTTGCCGAACAAGGATTGGGAACTTTTAAAGACCAAAAATTTTGGCGATCTAGTGCCTTGGGAAAAAGAATTTGCCGATGAGGTTTTTAAAAACAACAAAACATCCGTTAAGCTTTCGGATTTAAAAAATGTTTTCTATCAATATTTGCCAAAATTAAAAAAAGAAATTTACGCCTCACTTGTGGCCAAGAATTTTTTTCCGGATTCACCCGGGCGTGTTAGAGTGGTTTATTTTTCTACGGCGGTGGCGTTGTTCTTGGTAGGTTTGATTTGTTCTCAAATTATTAGCGGAGGATTTATTAATATAGCTGCTTTAGCAGTTTCGGCTATTATTATCGCAGCCATCGGGCAAATTATGCCTCATAAAACAGTTCAAGGGCACTTAATGGTCGATCAAATTAAGGGTTATGAATTATATTTGGGAGTAGCCGAAAAATCCCGTTTAAATTTTAGCAATGCTCCGCAAAAAACACCCGAAGTTTTTGAACGCCATTTGCCGTATGCCATGGTTTTGGGGCTAGAAAAAAAATGGGCCAAGCAGTTTGCCAAAATTTACGTAGAGCAGCCCTCTTGGTATGATGGCAATCTGGCTTCTTTTAACTCTTTGATTTTAATCAATTCCTTAAACAGTTTTGATAGCTATTCGCGATCCATGATAATTGCCGCACCTGGTAGTGCGGCTGGCGGTGGGAGCGGTTTTTCGGGCGGCAGTTCGGGCGGAGGTTTTGGTGGTGGCGGGGGAGGTAGTTGGTAAACAGCCCATGTGACCAATCTAAGGGCTTGACTAATTATTTTATTTTGCTATAATTCGGTTATCAATATTGCCATAGACCGCAGGTATTAAGCAAATTCAAGCTTAGCTTGATAAAACTTAATTTAATTTCCTGCGCAGGTAGAATGCCATAATTTTGGTAAAATATCTGGATTTTAGCTAATATTAGCTAAAAATGTCTGTGGAATACACAGATTTTTTAATTATATAATCATAACATATGCCAAAATCAAAATTACAAAAAGATCAAGAAGTTAAAAATTTGGAAGAGCACTTTAAAGCAGCCAAATCAGCCGTTTTTGTCAGTTATGACGGCTTGAATGTCAAAGATAGCCACGAATTAAGGAATATTTTAAGGCAGGAAGGTTCTTCTTACATTGCCAGCAAAAAAACTTTGCTTAAAAAAGTTTTAGGCCAAACCGGCTTTAATGATGTTAATGTGGACGAATTTGTGGGCAGCATTGGCGTAGCTTTTGGCCAAGAAGAAGAAGTGGCTCCGGCCAGAATTTTATCTAAATTTGCCAAAGGCAGGGATTATTTAAAAATCCAGGGCGGTTTATTGGAAGGCAAATTCATCAATGCCGCTAAAGTTAAAGAATTGGCGCTTTTGCCCGGCAAGCTGGAATTAATTGCTTTAACTGTCCGCACCATTCAAGCGCCATTATCCAGTTTTGTAAATGTTTTAGCCGGCAATTTAAGGGGCTTGGTTAATGTTTTAAATGCCGTTAAAGAAAATAAGAACCAATAAAATTAATAAATTAATTAGAATAATTAAATCGAGCTAAGCTCGACAAATAACATTATGTCCGAAGAAAAAAAAGAAGTCGTTGTCCCGGAAAAATTCAAATCGATTGTTTCCGAGATTGAAAAAATGTCCGTTCTGGACCTTTCAGAATTAGTAAAGGTCTTAGAAGACAAGTTCGGTGTTTCCGCTGCCGCTCCTATGATGGCCATGAGCGCTGCTCCTGTTGCCGCAGGCGAAGCTGTTGAAGAAAAAACCAGCTTTAACGTAGAGTTAACCTCTGCCGGCGAAAGCAAAATCAACGTTATTAAGGCGATCAGAGAAGTAACCCAGATGGGCTTAAAAGAAGCCAAGGATATGACCGAAGGCGCGCCTGTTATGGTTAAAGAGGGCTTAAAGAAAGAAGAAGCCGAAGAAATGAAAAAGAAATTGGAAGCCGCTGGCGCCAAAGTTACTCTTAAGTAAAATCTTCCTCGTTACTTTTTAAGGATAAACTTGAAATAAAATTAAAAAACCCAGCCCTTTCTATAAGAGTTGGGTTTTTGTTTTATAAAAAAAGTTTATGGCTGCAGGGCAATAACGTAAATTTGCGAATCATTCAGTAAGTAGGCCTTTTTGTCTTTTTCCCTAACAATCAAATCTTTTAAATTGCTGAATTTTTCGGAATGATACTGAGCAATAACTTCACCTTGTTTATCCAAAACTACCAGCCGTTTATTGGCCTGGTCTAAAATGTATAGGTATTGGCTATTTTCGTCGGTATAAATTTTTGCGGGTTTATTAAGTTCCGGTTCTAAAATAGGTTTGATTTCGCCTTCTTTTTTGCCAGAGGCCAGTTTTAAAATCTGCCCATTATCTTGCATGGCGTAAATAACCCCATCCACGGCTAAAGAGGTAATTTGTTCCACCGGCAAACTTTCTTTTAGCCAGCTAACCGGATTTTTAAATTCGCCGCCCGAGTAAGTGAGGCGGAAAATTTGCTTGGCTTGCCTGTCCAGCAGATACATTTTATCAAGGTAAAAAGTCAAATCATCGATTTGTGTTAAACCAACTGGTAATTGGGCAATTAAGGGGATGATTTGGTTATTTTCCAAGGTAAAAAATTTGTTATCCTGTGTGCTTAAAATTAAATTTTTTATTTTGGGGAATAAAGCGCTTTTATTTACCGCTAAAGTCAAATTATCCAAAATCAAGGGCTTGCTGGTGTTAACGTTAACGGCAATGATTTGGTTTTGATTGCCAAAAGCAAACAAATAATCGTCTTTAAAATTCAAGCTTTTCATTTCGGCGGTTAAATTTATTTCCCGCAGATTAATCAAGCTTAATGGTTCGGGGATCTCGGTTATTTTCCAAACTTTGGCCATCAACGCATTGGCCTCGCTTTTTATTTTTTGCGTTTCGCTCAAATGAACAGGATTATTTAAAGGCAAAGAATTTGCCAGATTTAAAATTTCGGCTAAAATTTCTTTGGTTCTTTGGGCATCTTTGTAAATCAGCGCGGCTTCCAAATCATTTTTTTTGCCGTTAATTTGAGCAACGGTGGTTTGATAAAATTGTTCTTGTTTGTTTTTTTCGGTTCTATGCGTTTGCCAAATCAAACTTTCCGAAAAAAACATTGTTAGAACAATAACGCTGACAATAGCAATTTTTTGGTTTTTAGATAAGCGGTTAAAATAATTAATAACGCTTCCTGCCTTTTTAGCCAATCTGCTGCCTGCTTGCTGACGTTCTTGAGGATCTAATAGAATCAGCCAGATTTTAAGTAAAGGTTTAAGGGATGTGGTAAATTTTTTTAAACCGGAAGTTTTAATTAAAGTTGAAAAATACGGCCTGTCAGGTTGGTTTATTTTTTCCAGAGCAGGATTGTTTAAAATGGTTTGACCGTTTTTAGTGCGGACAGAATTTTTTTTGCGTTCGGCCAATTGTTCCGTTATTTTATCCTTGATGCTTTGCCAAAAGGAAGGGGGAGTTAGGATTTTTTCTGTTTCGGCCTGAGTTAAAAGCATTTGATCAATGGATTTTTTGGAGCCCGTAACATTGGCAGTTTTAAGTGGAATGGTTTTTGCTTCTAAAGACGATTTTTCGGCCGCTACGGTTTGCAAAATTAAAGCAAAAAAAGAAGCTGATTTTGGAGCGGCTTCCAAAATATTGGTCATGTGGGCGCTGGAGCTTTGGGGCGGCAGGGTGGAAATTATTTTTTTTATTTTTTCCAAGGATAAATAATCCAAAACGCTTTGGCTGGCAATTAAAAGACGATCATCCGGCTGAAGAGCTCCGTTTAAGGTAAAATCAAACATGTTTTGGCCGTTTGCTTCGGCCGTTGGTTCATTAATTTTTTTTATTAAAGTGGGACGGATTAAATAAGCAAAAATTTTTCCGTAGGTTGAAAAGTAAAGATTGTTATCTTCGGCTAAACCCACAAAGCAATTTATGCCAATGGGCAGTTTGGTTTTGCCGCTTTTCCAAGCCGGAGTTTTGTTGATAATTGCGGCTTGGGCGGGCAGCTCTTGGTTTAAGGCGGCTAAAATATTTTCCAATTTTTTTTCCGGCTGGTGTAGCTGGGATTGCTCGTAGGCATTGTAGGCGATTTCCAAAAAAAGCCGCATCAATTCCTGGTCGGCCGGGGTATTGGTGGCCAATTCCAGCAAAATAAGCAGCACACCCAAATTTTGACCTCCGGGATCCGGTTGGACAAAAATTTCGCCCGTAGTATGGGCGTGTCTAAGATCGTGAATGGAAAGTTGAGCAATTTTATGGGCCATGGGTTTGGGATTGGTTGCTGATGTTGCCAGAATCCTTCCAAATGATTATACTATAAATAAAGCTTTTTAAAAAGCTGCTTTTATGTTAGAACAGTTGTTCGGTTCGCAAACCAGAACCAAGCTTTTATATTTATTTTTGGAAAATCCCGAAACGCGTTTTTTTGTCCGTGAAATCACCCGGGCGATAAATGAAAGGATCAACTCGGTTAGGCGGGAATTGGATAATTTAACCAAGTTTGGCTTAATCACTTCCAAAGAAGAAAGCCAAAAAAAATATTACCAGGCCGATAAGGGCTTTGTCTTATTTTCGGAACTAAAAACTTTAATTGAAAAATCCAAGCTTTTGGCCCAGCGTTTGATTTCCGCCAAAGTTAACAAGCTTGATGGACTTAAGTATTTGGTGTTAACCGGCCAGCTTGTAGGCGAACCAACGTTACCTACCGATGTTTTACTGGTTGGTACCGTGCCGGCGGAACAATTGCAAAAATTCGTTAAAGAGCTAGAAAAGGCCTATCGCTTATCGGTCCGCTATACATATTTAACAACCAAGGAATTTAATTTAAGAAAAGAAATGACCGATAAATTTTTATACACTGTTTTAAACAGTCCTAAAATAGAGCTGGTTAATAGGTTAAACACTAATTAATAATTTTATGAAAAAGTTCGCACCGTTGTTTATTGTTATTGCCGCCGTCCTCTGGGGAGTAGACGGCATTGTTTTAACTCCGCAATTATTTTCTTTACCTGTACCTTTAGTAGTTTTTTTATTGCACGCTCTAGCTTTTATTTTAATGCTGCCAATGTTTATCAAAGAATTAAACGAAATCAGGCAAATGAAAAAAGGCGACTGGGGCGCTTTTATTTGGATCGCTATTTTTGGCGGAGCAGTTGGCACTATGGCCATTGTTAAAGCTTTGTTTTACGTCAACTTTGTTAATCTTTCCATTGTTATCTTATTACAAAAACTGCAGCCGGTGTTTGCTATCTTACTAGCTTGGCTGATTTTAAAAGAACGATTGCCAAAAAGATTTTTTTTGTGGACCGTTCTGGCTTTAAGTGGCAGTTATTTGGTTACCTTTGGATTAAATCTGCCTAACCTTAATACCGGAGAAAAAACCATTGCCGCGGCCTTGTTTTCTTTGCTGGCTGCTTTTGCTTTTGGCTCATCTACCGTTTTTGGTAAACGAGGCCTGCAAAATGTTGGTTATCGAGTGGGTACATATTTAAGATTCGGATTGACTTCGATTTTAATGTTGTTGATTGTTTTAACTACCGGTGATTTGGCTCAACTTGGCAACGTGAGTTCATTTCAATGGCTGATTTTTTTGATTACCGCTTTAACTACCGGCGGTACGGCCATTTTTATTTATTATTGGGGTTTAAAACGAGTAACAGCTTCGGTGGCCACCATTTGTGAACTGGCCTTTCCTTTAACCGCCATTATTTTGGAATATATTATCCGCGGCCATGCGCTTAGCTGGATCCAATGGTTGGGCGCAATTATTTTGGGTTATGCTATTTACAGAGTTTCGGCAATTAATAAGGAAGTCATCCAAAAGCAATCATTATGATTTTATTCATTAATACATTGCAAACAGATTTGATTCAGGTCAAGCTGATTGATGGCGGAAAAATTGTTGGCAGTTTGGAAAGCAAGGAAGAATACAAGCAATCGGAGTTGCTTTTAGGGATAATTGATAAATTGCTTAAAGATCAAAGCATAAAGGTTAAAGATTTGGATAAAGTCGCGGTAGTTTCCGGCCCAGGAGCATTTAGCGCTTTAAGGTTTGGCATTACCACGGCTAATGCGCTGGCTTGGAGCTTAAGTATTCCGGTGATTGAAGTTAGTATAGATGAGGCTTTTGATGATCAAAAATTGATAAAGATTTTGGAAGAAAAAACTAAAAACTTAAAACTTAAAGCTAAAACATTTATTCCTATTGTAGCTAATTACGGCAAAGAGCCGAATATAACCGGAATTAAAAATAATGAATAACGAATAATAGTATGGATATTAAATTTAAAAATTTGATCAAAACCGTAGAAAAAAGCGGACAATTGATTATGGGTTTTTATGGCAAAAATGTTTTAACCAAAGTTAAATCATCTGCCATTGATTTTGTGACCAAGGCGGATTTGGCTTCCGAAGCCAATATTTTAAAGTTTATTAAAAAAAATTTTCCTACCTATAATATTTTATCCGAAGAAGCCGGCTTTATTGATAACCGATCCGAATACACTTTTGTTTTAGACCCGCTTGATGGCACGATTAATTTTTATCGCCAACTTTGTTTTTTTGGCATTAATCTGGCTTTGCTAAAAGGGGATGAAGCGATTTTTGCCGTAACCCATAATCCTTTAAATAAGCAAACCTATTGGGCTTTTAAAAATAAAGGCACTTATGCTAACGGGCGCAGGGTTTTTGTTAGTAAAACCACAAAGCTCGGCCAGGCCATGATTGGTTCTTCGTGGGCCTGGCGCACGCCTAAAAAAGTTGCCAGAAAAATGATGAGCCGTTTGGCTAATGCAAATATTTCTCGTTTGTTAAACACTTGGTCGCCTGCCTGGGAAATGTGCTTAATGGCGAGCGGACAAATTGATGCTTTTATTAATTTTGATAATGATTTGTATGATAATTTGCCCGGCAAGCTGTTAATTAGGGAGGCCGGTGGCAAGTTAACCGATTTGCACGGTAGACAGTTAAAAAATGATCGAATCAATTCATTTGTTGCTTCAAATAATACTTCTTTGCACCAACAAGTAATAAAAATTTTACCACGCTAGCATGAAAACTATAATTTTTGATTATTCCGGCGTGATCAATGACAATCGTGAAACTACTTACCAAACGGTTGTTAAGATTTTTGAGCATTTTAAAGGACCCACTATTAGTTATGAAGAATTCAGGCGTAATTGGATCCAGCCATTTATGCTGTTTTATAATAAGTATTTGCCAGATGTATCTTTTGAAGAAGAAGTAATTGTTTATAAGAAGGTTTATCAAGAAGTTATAACGGAACATCCGGTTAAACTTTATCCCGGCATAGCTGATTTTTTAAAAAAATTATTTGTTCAAGGTAAGGATCTGATTATCGTCAGTTCCGATGCGGAAAAATATATCAGACAAGAATTGCAAGCGTTTGAGTTGGATAAAATTTTTAAACACTTGGTTGCCGGTGTTCATGATAAAACGGAGAGTGTTATTAAACTGGTTGCTAGCGACAACTTGGATTTTGCCAAAACAATTTTTATTGGCGATACTGTTCATGAAATTGAAGCAGGCAAAAAGGCGGGTATTTTAACCGGCGCGGTAACTTGGGGAATTGATACCGAAGATAAGTTGTTAGCAGCCAAGCCGGATTTTTTATTTCATGATTTATCAGAACTGCAGAGGATTTTTAATTAATAGATAAATTTAAAAATGGCTCTAATATTGGCCATTTTTTTGTTGTAAAAAAATTATCCACAGTTGGTAAGTTGTTGCAATTTGTGGAGGAGTGGTTTATAATATCATTGCAGTGGTAGAAAGTGGATAAATGTGGGGATAAGCCAGAAAATGGGGGATAAACTAAATTGGCTTAAATCCAAATTCCGCTAATCTATCATATTTTGCCCCATCTACTATGGGGCTCGCCTAAAAGGGTCTACTCTGAACCTCAAGTGAATCTTGCGAGGTCCAGGGTTTAATTGTCTAAAAGTTTTATCCGCCATGTTCATCGGAGAATACAATCATACTATAGATGAGAAGGGCCGATTGGCCGTACCGGCTAAGTTCAGAGCCGAGCTGGCAAAGGGGGCAGTTGTTACCAAGGGTTTGGAAAACTGTTTGTTTTTATATACCAAGCAATCGTGGCAGGAGCTGGCCCAAAAAATTTCGCAATTGCCGATCAGCCAAAGTTCCAGCCGGGCTTTTAGCCGTTTGATGCTAGCCGGTGCCATGGAAGCAGAGTTGGATAAGCAAGGCAGAATTGTGTTACCCGACTATTTGCGAAAGTACGCAGGCCTGAATAAAAAAGCCGTAGTTAACGGCTTATATAACCGAATTGAAATTTGGGATGAGTCATCTTGGGAAAAATATAAAACAGCAACAGAAAAAGATAGTGGCAATATTGCCGAAGCCCTGGGGGAACTGGGAGTTTAGAATAATTTTGCCTTATGGCTTACTTCCATCAACCGGTTTTGTTAAATGAAGTTTTGGACTATTTAAATCCTTTGCCTAATCAGAATTTTATAGATGGCACTGTTGGCGGCGGCGGCCACGCAGGTGCTATTTTGGAAAAAATCAAACCAGCCGGAATTTTAATCGGTTTAGATAGAGATCCTTTGGCGATTAAGGCAGCCAGTGAGAATTTAAAAAAATTTAAAGAGCGCGTAATTTTGGTTCAGGAAAATTATTCAAACTTAACAGAAGTCATTCAGAAAAACAAAAATACAAATCATGACACAGCAAACAATTTACAATTTAGCGGCATTTTATTGGACCTGGGTTTATCCTCAGCTCAAGTATCGGAAACTGATTTAAGGGGCTTTTCTTTTAAAGGCGCTCAAACTTTAGATATGCGCTTTGGGCCTCAAACCGAGCTAACTGCCGAGGAAATTATAAATGATTGGCCGGCAGAAAAATTAATTCAGATTTTTAAAGAATACGGTGAAGAAACAAGGGCAAAATTGATAGTTCAAAAAATAATCAATTATCGGATTCAAAAAAGGATAAAATTAACAGATCAATTGGTTGGCATAATCAATCAGGCAATCGGTTTTGGGCGGGGTAAAATCAATCCGGCTACCAAGGTCTTTCAGGCATTGCGGATTGCGGTTAACGATGAATTGGAAAATTTGCAACAGACCTTGCCAAAGTTATTGGAAATTTTGCCAACTGGCGGAAGATTGGTTATTATCAGTTTTCATTCATTGGAAGATAGGATAGTAAAGAATTTTTTTCAAGCACAAGCCAGGGGCTGTATTTGCCCAAAAATTTTACCGGTTTGTTGCTGTAATCATACACCGGCGATAAAAATTTTAACCAGAAAATCCGTAACGGCATCGCCCGAAGAATTGCAAAAAAATCCCAGAGCCCGAAGCGCCAAGTTAAGGGCAGTAGAGAAGCTGTAAAAAATCAATATTAATAATTTATAATCAGCCAACAAAAACAAAAATGTTTAATAAACAGAAAACTTCCATAATTTCCCATAAATTTTTAAATAACAGCAGAACCGTTATATATTTTTTAAGCTTAAGCAGTGTTTTTGCTTATTTGCTGGTAGTTAACAATACTAACACTTTAGGCATTAAAATGGGCCAAATGAAATACCAAATCCAAACTTTAAGCGATACCAACCGTGATTTGGAATCTTTGGCCACCAGCTTGCAAGCCATGGCCAGAATCGAGCAGATCAGTAACACCGAATTATCCATGGTTACTGCCGGCACTTATGATTATATTTTGCCAGTCCCGGGTGAAGTGGCATTGAGTAATTAATCTACGAATTTACAAATATTGACTAATATACGAATGTAAGGTTGAATCTTTGGTTCATTATTAGCAAGTTTAATCTGTCGATTTGTATATTCGTATTGATTAGTAATTTTGTAGTAAGTAATATAATGAGAAGGTTTCAGTCCCATAATTCCGGCCTTTTGGCAATAAGCAGATTGACTATCTTAAGTATAGTCATTTTTTTAATTGCCGGCGTGATTATAATTCGTTTGCTGGTAATGCAGGTTTTTCAGCATGCCCAGTATTTAGCCGTAGCCGATAACCAGCATGTGGTAGAAAAAGAACTTTATCCCAGCCGAGGAAGCATTTATATTCATGATTATGAATCGGGTCAGAACGAAGTTTATCCGGTAGCAATTAATAAAAAATTTTATTTATTGTATGCCGTGCCGTCTTTGGTAAAAAATCCGCTAATGACGGTAAAAATATTAACTCCGGTTTTGGGGCTTGCAGAAGAAGAAGCAAAAACTTTAGGTGAAAGATTATCCAAAGAAGAGGACATTTACGAACCCATTAAGCATAAACTGCCGGAAGATAAAAAAAAGGAAATTGAGGCGTTAAATTTGGAGGGCGTAAATTTTGAAGAAGAAATCGTGCGGTTTTATCCGGAAGGCGAAACTACCGCCCAGATAACCGGTTTTGTAGGTTATAAAGGAGATAATTTGGTGGGGCAATACGGCGTTGAGGGCTATTTTCAAAAAGAGCTTGCCGGCGAAAAAGGTTCGTTTTTATTTGAGCGGGATGCTTTTGGCCGCTTAATTCCTTTAGCCAGAAGAGTTAAGGCCGATCAGGAAAACGGTTCGGATATTATTTTAACCCTTGATCGTTCCATTCAATTTACCGCTTGCAATGCTCTTAAAACCGGTGTGGTAAAACACGGTGCCCAAGACGGTTCGGTAATTATTATGGATCCCAAAACCGGCGCCGTTTTAGCTATGTGCGGTTACCCCAGTTTTGATCCCAATAATTATAACGAAGTAACCGATTACAGCGTTTACAACAATTATAACGTTTCCGAACCTTACGAGCCGGGCTCCATGTTTAAAGCCATAACTATGGCTGCCGCCTTGGATGTTGGTGCGGTTACGCCTAACACTACTTATGAAGATTTAGGATTTATTAAAATTGGCGGTTACACCATTAAGAACAGCGACGGCAAAGCCCACGGCATAAAAAATATGACTCAGGTTTTGGAAGAATCATTAAACACCGGCGCGATTTTTGCCGCCCAGCAAGTTGGGCTGTCATTATTTAGAAATTATTTTGACCGTTTTGGTTTTGGTCTTAAAACCGGCATTCAATTGGAAGGGGAGAATGAAGGCAATATTTCAGCCATTGATGTGGCCAAAAAAAGTGAAATTTCTATGTTTACCGCTTCTTACGGCCAGGGCATTACGGCTACGCCTTTGCAAATTATCAGCGCTTTTTCGGCCATTGCCAATGGCGGTAAATTAATGAAGCCGTTTATGGTTGATGAAATTAAGCATTCCGGCGGTAAGGTGGAAAAATTTGAACCGCAATTTTTAAGGCAGGTTATTACTCAAAAAACCGCCACCACTTTATCTGCCATGTTGGCTTCGGTGGTTAAATCCGGTCACGCGCAAAGAGCGCAAATTCCCGGTTATTATATTGCCGGCAAAACAGGCACGGCTCAGGTGGCAGAAGGCGGAAAATATGCCACCGATAAAACCATTCACTCGTTTATCGGTTTTGCTCCGATTGAAGATCCTAGATTTGTTATGTTGGTTAAATTAAACCATCCTAAAGGCGTGGCATTTGCCGAATCCTCGGTGGTGCCTGTGTTTAAAGAAATTTCCCAATTTTTGTTGAATTATTTAAAAATCCCGCCGGCCTATGAAGTAATGCAAAAACCTTGATTTACTTGGTTTGATTTGCTAGGATGAGCAAGCTTGTTGTTATTTGATTTGTAAGCCGAGTTCGTCTAGTGGCTAGGACGCCAGGTTCTCATCCTGGTAACACGGGTTCGATTCCCGTACTCGGTACCATTTATTTATGAAAATCAAAAACTATTTATTTCTTTTTTTAATCGTGTTGGCGATTTTTTTGTTTGTCTGGTTTTTTAAATCCAATGGCAATCATGTTTCCAACCAAAAAGACCAAACCAAAATTCCCGAAGTCCTGGATAAAACAGTGGAAGTGGAAATTACGCCTAATTCAACTTATGGCAATTTAATGTCCGAAGCAGGTATTGCGGCTACTGTTACCCAGGCAATTTTTGATTCAACCAAAGATATTTATGATTTGTCAAAAATCAGAGTCGGCAGATCTTTGGCCTTAACTTACGAACTTCAAACAGATGATTTAAAGCAATTAGTTTATCAGATAGATTCGGAGCAAGAGCTGTATGTAACAAAAAATTCTACCAACCAATGGCTTCCTAAAATCAAGCCGATTGATTACGAGATAAAAATTAAAACAGTCACGGGCGTTATTGAGACCTCTATGTACGAAGCGGCGATAAAAAACAATATTGACCAACGGGCCATTATTGATGCGGCTGATGCTTTTCAATGGACTATTGATTTTTCCATGGATCCCAGAGTAGGCGATATTTTTAAATTTATTTACGAAGAGCGTTATCGCAGCGGCAAATATATTATGCCGGGCAAAATTTTAGCCGGCAAATATGTTAACGAAGGAACCGAACATTTTGTTTATTATTTTGAAGAATCAGCGGATAATTCGGGCTATTTTGATCAAGATGGCAATTCGGTCCAAAAAATGTTTTTAAAATCAGCTGTGGCTTACAAATACATTACTTCGGGCTACACTACGGGTTCGCGCTGTTTGGAAAAGTTCGGCTTATGCACGGGGCATCGGGCAATAGATTACGCCGCACCCATGGGCACGCCTATCAGATCGGTAGGCGATGGCACAATAACAAGCGTTGGCTGGAGCAGAGTTGGTTATGGCAATTTAACCACCATTAGGCACAATGGCACTTATTCCACCAATTACGCCCACCAATCCAGAATAATTGTTAAAAAAGGCCAGCAAGTTAAGCAGGGTCAAGTTATCGGCTATGTTGGCTCCACCGGCTTATCTACCGGCCCGCATTTGCATTTTGAAATGGTTAAAAACGGCGTTAAAATAAATCCGCTTAAAGAAATTTTACCTCCGGGTACGCCGATTAAGCCCGAAAATAAAGATAGGTTTTTTAGCCAAATAGGTGAATATCAAAAACAGCTGGCAGAGTAGGCCAAATTCAAGTGTTGTCAATTTGTTTAAAAACCAGTAAGATAAGGTTGTTTCGCGATTATCAGCCGGGCTGTAGCGCCCCGCAAAACAATTCGCTATCGCTCATTGTTGGCGGGGCAGGCAGTTGGTAATTAATTTTATAGCTCTGTTCGGGGATTGGCCTAATGGCTAGGGCGCACGATTCGGGTTCGTGAGATTCCGGGTTCAAGTCCCGGATCCCCGACCAAAGTTAGGAAATTAAGCAAATAAATTTATGCCAGAAGAATTAAAAAAACAAGAACCATTGCCTCAAGTAATCAAAACAAGTGCTTTGGGTTACATTACTGCCGGCTTTGGCTTGGTGGCAGGTTTGGCTTGGAACGAGGCCATAAAAAGTTTGATTGAATATTTGTTTCCTTTAAACAGCAATTCCGTTTTGGCTAAATTTATTTACGCGTTGGCTATGACCGTGATTTTGGTGGTTATCACCTTTTATTTAAGCAAAATTTTTAAACAGCAAGAAAGGAAGTAAATTATGTATAAGAAAAATAAAGTTGCTATTCGCAAGCACCGCAAAAAAAGCGGAAAAAAAATCGCTTCGTTAAGGTATTCTTAAAGAAAAAAAAGAGACGGTCGCCGTGATGGTAACCGTCTTTTGCGTTTTTTTTGGCATCAGAGATGCCTTCCTATAACGAGCGATCTCGTTGACCAAACCTCATTGACCATGGGATGCAGGTAGAGCATCCCAAATCCAATGGCGCAAATCAGTCCAATGGCCACTAGGTGCCAACGAATATTTCTCTCATCTGCCACAGCTCGGACGGCTACGAAAAGGCCACCGATTAGTCCGAGTAAAAAGAGAATATTAAGTAGAACTTTCATTGTTTCTCCAAAAGTGGTTTGTGCTATAGTCACTTACCTTTTAACATTATTACGGCCATAGGTCAAGCGCTATTTTTGTGATATAATGGCTTAAATTATTGACAGGCGGATTTTTTATGACAAAACCGATTTTAGAGCATTTAGCCATTATTATGGATGGTAATCGCAGGTGGGCCAAAAAACGAGGTTTGCCCACTCTTTTGGGGCATAAAAAGGGCTATGGCAAGATGTTGCAGGTGGGAGATTGGTGTTTTGAAAGGGGCATTAAGGTGTTAACGGTTTTTGCTTTTTCTACCGAAAATTGGAACAGGAGCAAGGCAGAAGTTGGTTACTTAATGAATTTGCTTAAGGATGGTTTAACTAATGATATTAAAACTTTCCATAAAAAAGGCGTTAAAGTTCAAATGATTGGCCGGTTGCACGAACTGCCAACTGATTTGCAAAAACTGTGTTATGAATCCATGGAATTAACCAAAAACAACACCAAGGCTATTTTAAATATTGCTTTAAATTACGGCGGTCAGCCGGAAATTATCGACGCCGTAAATAAAATCATTAAAGATGGGATTAAAAAAGTTTCCATAGAAAATTTTTCCCAGTATCTTTACGATCCTCAAATGCCCCCGCCCGATTTAATTATTAGAACCTCGGGCGAACATCGGCTGTCCGGATTTTTATTATGGCCATCGGCTTACAGTGAATTTTATTTTTGCCAAACCCTATGGCCGGCATTTAGTGAGAAAGATTTGGATTTAGCACTTGAAGATTATGCGAGCAGACAGCGTAGATATGGAAAGTAGTTTTTTTAATTTAGGCAAGCGAAGGTAATAAAAATTTGCGAAATGAGGGGGTACCCAGCCGACGAGGCTAGGGTCCGAATGAGCAAATTTTTGATTACCGCCGCTTGCCTAATGGAAAATTTTATCAATATGAATCAACCTCTCATTTCATTCATTATTCCAGTTTTTAATGAAGAAAAAAATTTAGCCCAAACCTTAAGTCCTTTGCGTTCATTAACTTGGCTGGATAAGGAAATTATTGTCGCTGATGGCGGTTCTACCGATAATACCGTAGTTATTGCCCAAGAATTGGCCGATAAGGTTTACATTAGAAAACCGGGCGAAAAAAATAAAAGCATCGGTGAAAACCGTAATAAAGGTGCTTCTCTTGCTGGTGGCCGTTATTTGATTTTTATTGATTGCGGAGTGGTTATTGGCCGATTGGACCAATTTATCAGAGCGGTTTTGGCGGTTTTGGAGGGAGATCAAAAAACAGTCGGGCTTACTTTGGAAGTCAGGTTTTATCCCGAAGAAGAAACCAATTTTGATAGATTTAATTTATGGATGATCAATAAGGGCATAGAGGGTTTAAATATGATCAGAATGGGAGTGGCCATGGGCTGGGTGCAGGTTGTTAGGCGGGAATCATTTTTAAAAATCAGGGGTTATAACGAAAAATTAATTACGCAGGAAGATAGTAATTTATTTTTACGTTTAAATAAGATCGGTCGCACCCAGGTTTTAAAAAATTTTATTGCTTATGGCGCTTCTACCAGATTTAGGCGCGAGGGCTGGCTAAAAATGGTCTGGGTTTGGTTTATTAATATGCTGTGGATTATATTTACGGGCAAAGCGCATATTAAAGAATGGAAAAAAATTGATTGATCTTGCTTAATGCAACTGGCTTTTATTTTTTAAAAATATGTTAATTTCCTTTATTATTCCCACGCTTAATGAGGCAACGGTTTTAGAAAGGACTTTAAAAGCGTTAAGGCAATTGCGCAACGTTGCTTACGAAATTATCATTTCGGACGGCAAAAGCACCGACGCGACTCTTGAAATCGCTAAAAAATATCAGGCCCAAGTGGTTGAATATACCGGGTTAGCCAGGCAAACAATCGGCCAGGGCAAAAATATGGGGGCTGCCGTGGCTGAAGGCGAGTATCTTATTTTTTTGGACGCCGATGTGGTTATTTTTGAAATTAATGATTTTATAGCCAAAGCGCTTAAGGTTTTTGCCGAAAAAAATAATGTTTTGGGTTTAACGGTTTTTTTAAAAGTTTTACCTGAACAGGCAAATATTTTAGATAAGATTATTTTTGGCATTATTAATGGTATGTATTATCTGGCCAATAATTTTTTAAATATCGGTATTGCTTCCGGGGAATTTCAAATGGTCAGGGCCGCATCATTTAAAAAATTAGGGGGTTATAACGAATTACTGGCCGCCGCTGAAGATCAGGATTTTTTTGCCAGAATCAATAAAATTGGCCGAACTTACGTTGAACCAAGCTTAAGCGTTTGGCATACTTCGCGTCGGGCGCATAAATTGGGTTGGCCGCGTTTATTAGCCACCTGGATATTCAATTTTATTTCTCTTAAATTTTTTAAGCGTTCGTTAAGCAAGGAATGGAAAGTAATTCGTTGATTAAAGACAAAATTTGAAAAAAATGCTATAATAAATTCAGTTTGAATTATTCAAATAATTTATGCACCTCGATCGCTGGTTGGATATTAAAAAGAAAATCATTGACGGCTATGAACTGTTGCATCAGGGCATAGAAAAAGATCCCGAAATCAGGCAAGAAACCGAGGTTTTGGAATTTAACGGCCCTGCTGGCAAAATGCGCCTGGAGTGGATTACCCGGCCCAAGGTTTTAAGCAAAAAAACCAATTATTCCAACCGGATTGGAGGAGAAATTAATGTTGATTATGTTTATTCGGAAGATGAACAAACTCATACCTTAAAAGTTTACAATTGGAACGAAGCGCGTGATGACTGGCAAGAAATTGACTCCGCTAACTTTACTTAAAAAAATTCAAATAAAAGTCGAAAAATTTTTAACAAAATTTCAATTAACAAAATAAAAAAATATGAACAAAAATAATCAAGGGAAAATTTTTCAAATCGGTATTTTAGTGGGTGTTTTATTATTCGTTTTAAGCTCTCTTGAGGGCTGGCTTTCGGGCAGTTTATATGCCGCTTCCGATCCTGCTTTATGGAAAGATATGGCCGGCAATTGGTGGTTGTATAATTTGGTTTTTAATTTAATCGTCGGTTTGATTTTAACTTTGGTTTTTGGAGTTTTTTACGCTGGTTTGCCGGATACAGGCGCGGTTAGGGGTTTGCAATATGGTTTTTGGATTTGGATTGTGGGCGTTGTGCCTGGTTTGTTACTTACTTTATTAACCATGGCAGTACCGGAAGAGCTGGTGGTTTCTTGGCTGATCGGCGGGTTGTTTAATTATTTATTAGCCGGCTTGATTATCGGCTCAATGTACCAGCCGAAAGAAAATAACTAGCATTATAAATTATATGCGTATTGGCAGAATTTTATTTTTAGGAATTTTTCTTCTTTCGTTAACCACTATTTTGGCCGTAAGTTCTTTTTTTGAACAAAGAGCTTACAGCGCATTGCATCAGCTTAGCTTGGCCGATTCCGCTAATGCTTCTAACCAGCAACAGGAATTAAAATCCAAGTATAAGCAAGATGTTTTGGATTTATTAAAAAATTATCAAGAGAAAAAAATTTCGGCCAGCCAACTGGAAGAATCTTTGTTTGCCCTTAATGCGCCTGTTGCTTATAAAGATTTGCATTTTCAATTATCTACAACCCTTGCCGAGTTAAATTCCTCGCGTCCGCCTTTGGCTGAAATTAAGGGCAAGTTGGAAAATCTAAAAAATCGCTACTCTTGGTTAACAGCTAATTTAACTATTTTTCTAGCAAATATTCTTTAATTTTTGCCATGTTGCTTTTAGCTAAAGTTTTATCGGTTTTTAGCCCTTTGGCCATTGGCGGGGTTTTATCTTTGCTTTTTTTGCAAAACTCCAATTTAGCCCTGCTTGCCGGCATTAGCTTGGCTATCACCGGCTTAAGCTTGTGGGTTATGCTTAAATTGAATCTTAAAGAAAAGGCAATTTCTTTGGGCGGTGGTTTTTATATTTTCCAGGGCATATTTTTTATCTTCAGTTATTTAGTACTGTTTTTGTTTTTGGAAAGCATTTGGTTCAAATCAGGTTTGTTGGCCTTGGCATTATTGGCTTTGTATTTTTATTACGGCCGGCTATTTAAGCTTTTTTATACCGCAAAATTAAGCGAGCCCAAATTTAACTTTGATCCTTTTTTACTGGGCAAGCTGACCGTTTTGTTTATCGGTATTAGTGCTTTTGGTTTTAAGGATTTTTTAAGCTACAACACTTGGCCGATTTTAGGCGGGGTAATGCTCGCGGTATTTTTTTTGGACTGGTTAAAAAGACGCCTTTCGGATAAGTTTACAGCCTGGCGTTCAAGCTTTGTTGCGACCTTGGTGCTGGGAGAAATTTTTTGGGCGCTAAGCGCCTTACCGGTGGTTTATTATCTTAAAGGACTAATTTTTGCTTTATTTTATCTGGCTTTAAGTGTTAGCTTGGATAGTTATTTTAATCGTCATTTTTCCAAAACTGTTGCTAAAAATTATTTATTGACCATTGCTTTTATTATTATATTAATTTTAGCCACCGCCAGGTGGTTTTAACGAGAATTAAAAACATTTATGCCTAAAACTTCCGAAGCCAACAATAGAGAAACTAAAAGAACGGTGATTGATAATATTTATAATCAAGAAATTTTGCGCCCTTCAAGCGGAGGCGGTATTTTAGGTATAAAAAATCTATTGTTGATTTTAGTGGTTTCGGTTTTAGGCGGTTTTGTAGCCGGATTGGTTCAGGATAACTGGTTTTCGGTTAATGATTACCTTTCACCCGCTGCTTCCGAGCAAGTAGCTAAAAGCAAAGAGGTTTTGGATTTGAATTTTTTGGTCAAGGAAGATACCGGCAGTTATGATAAAATTTTTAGTGAAATCAGAAAGCAATTAGTTGGTTTTTACCGGCTTAAAACTCCAACCAGTGCTGGAAGCGGAATTTTGGATTCATTGTATTTGGAAAAAGATTTTTTGGGCAGTGGCGTGGTGGCCACCAGCGATGGCTGGCTAATGGTGCCCGCCGGAGTGGTGGGGGATAATAAATTTATAGTGGTTACCTCCGATAAAAAGATTTATCAGCCCGATAAGCAAATTTTGGATAAATTCAGTAATATTTTATTGGTTCATATATCGGCTACGGGATTATCTCCGGTTAAATTCGCCTCGGTTAGTGCCATTAGCCCGACCGATTTATTGTTAACCAGCCGTTATTCCATTCAAAATCACGGTTCGGATATTGTTAAAACCTCCATTCAAAAATTTGCTTATCACGATCAAGCCAAGCCGGCGGATTTTTTGCTTTCTACCGATAAAATCGATCATTATTTAAAATTAGCCAAAGAACTGGCACCGGTTTATAACGGCGCTATGCTGTTGAATGATAAAAATGAAGTTGCCGGTCTTTTATTTAATTCCGGCCGAGAAGGTATTAATTTGGCCATTCCGGCTTATTATTTAAAATCCGCTATCGGCAACTTTTTGGCCAATAGCGAAGAAGTTTTGCGCAGCCGTTTGGGCGTTAACTATTTGGATTTATCCGAGGCCTTGGGTTTGAATCAAGCAGTAGCCGAAGGCAGGGTAAAGGGTGCGGTTTTACTGGGTGATGCCAAAAGAAATATTTTAGCGGTTATTGATGGCAGCCCTGCGGCCTTGGCTGGTTTGGCAGCCGGAGATATTATTTTAAAAGTTAATAACGAAGATATTGATGAAAGCAATTCTTTAACCAAATTGATTCAGGATTATTCCAGCGGCCAAGAAATTACTTTAAGAATTTTTAGAAAAGGGGAGGAAAAAGATCTTAAGGTTACTTTAGGTGAATTGTAAAAAAATTTGCAAAACGTAATTACACGTAAATCCCGTAGGGGCATCGAGCTAAGCTCGATGCCCCTACATTGTTTTATATTAAACACGCTAAGCGCTGTGTGGCGCTGAGCGCCACAATCACAGCGCTAAGCGCTGTGGATAACTGTATTATTGTATTTTCGGTTTATTTTCGGTATACTAGAAATACAAAAAGGGTGTTGATAACTATCAACAAATTAATCATTAATCTTTATCCTTATGCTTACCAAAAGGCAAAAAGAAATTCTGGATTACATTACTTATTATCTTAAGGATAATGATTACGCTCCCAGCTATATGGAAATTGCCGATCATCTGGGTGTTTCCTCTCCAGCCACGATTCACCAGCATGTTAAGGCCTTAGAGGAAAAGGGCTATTTAAAGGCCTCAGAGGGGCAAAAACGGGCTCTGGAGCCCGTTCTGCTTTCGGCTTACCGCGATGCTATAGCCATTGATTTGCCTTTGGTTGGTTTAATTACCGCCGGCGAACCTATTGAGGCCGTTGAACAAAAGGAAACTATGGCTATTCCTTCGGATTTTGTGCAGGATGCCGATAACAGCTACATTTTAAGGGTTAAAGGGCGTTCGATGATTGATGAAGGTATTTGGGATGGGGATTATGTAATTGTAGAGCGCAACCACAGCCCTAAAAACGGCGATGTGGTAGTGGCTTTATTGGATAACGCTTACGCTACCTTAAAAAAGTTTTATCGTGAAAAAGACCGGATCCGCTTACAGCCGGCTAATCCCGCCATGAAGCCCATTTACAGCAAGGATCCTTTAATCCAGGGGATAGTGCGGGCAGTTATTAGAAAGTTCGCAACTGTTTAATTACGATTTGCCATTTTCGTCCAAGGCATTGTCAGGACAACGAAAAATGATTTTCGACGTAATAGAATTTTATCATGAACGATCAAATCAACGAGCCAATAGAAGTAATTGCCAGTTTTAAAAAAGACGGTTTAATTCCTCATTCTTTTTCTTGGCGTCGTAAAATATATAAGATAGATAAGGTTCATTTGGTTCATACTTCCCAAGCAGGACGGGCTTTGATTTATCATTTTTCGGTTACCGATGCGGCTAACTATTTTCAACTGGCCTTTAATCCTTTTAACTTAAGCTGGGTTTTGGAAACCGTTTATAGCGAGGGTTAAATTGATATGCCACAGATTATAGCGCACCTGGACATGAATTCGTATTTTGCCAGCGTGGAACAGCAGGCCAATCCTTTTTTACGAAACAAACCTGTTGGTGTTTGTGCCTATTTAACACCCAACGGTTGCATTATTGCTTCCTCTGTTGAGGCCAAAAAACTGGGTATTAAAACCGGTTGCCGGGTTAAGTTGGCCAAACAAATCTGCCCTCACATTGCTTTAGTGGAAAATGATCCTGATAAATATCGCTCTGTAACAAAGCGTTTTTTTAAAATTATGCAAGAGTTTGGGGGCAATTTTGAACCCTACAGCATTGATGAGGCCTTTTTGGATTTGTCATCGGCAGTTAATTCTTTTGCCGAAGCCCAAGTAATTGCTTTAAAAATTCAGCAAAGAATCAAAGCTGAAGTTGGTTGCTGGCTTAAGTGTTCGGTAGGCATTTCATTTACCCGATTTTTAGCTAAATTTGCCTCGGATACTGCTGGCAAAGATGCTATAAAAATCATCGGTTCAACCGATGATTTGGAGCAAGCATATTTGGGCTGTAAATTAACTGATATTTGGGGCATTGGCCCGGCTTTATCGCGTCGGTTAAACAGCTTGGGTATTACCGAAATATCTCAGTTAAGAGTTTTTCCTTTAGCTAATTTAATGCAGGCCTTGGGCAAACAGGGTTATTACCTTTGGAGTAAAGTTAATGGCTTGGAACTGGGCCAAGAAAATAACTTGGCAATTGCTCCCAGAAAATCCATTGGACACTCTTACTGTTTGCCAAAATGGACCCAGGATAAAAATTATTTGTCTAAAACTTTGGCTAAGCTGGTTTACAAAGTCGGCGAACGGTTAAGGTTGGGTGGCCAAGTAGCCCACGGGTTTTATATTAATTGGGCCTATGTTACCGGCTCTTATTTTGGCAAAAGTTTTACCCTAATCAGGCCGGTATCAACGGATGATGAGATTTTTTCTTTGGTTGATCAAACATTAACTAAAGCCGTTTTAACCGATAAGGTCCGTTTTTTAGCCGTTGGTGTGTATAACTTAAACCAACCATCCGGTCAAACTACTTTACCTTTTGAGGTAGAACAAAAACATCCGTTAGGTGCAGATGTTTATTTGGCTCAGGCCTTAGATTCTATTAATGGCCGTTACGGCAAAGGAGTTATTTATCGCGGAAGGATGTGGCAAACAAATGATATGGCTCACGAACGAATTGGTTTTAGAAAATTGGACGATATTTAATGTTATTTTTTGGCGCGCGGGTTAAAAAAATTTATATGCAACAAAGTAAGAACTAACTTTTCTTTAAAGCGCTAAGAGTGTTATCAACAGCCGGAATATTGGGGCTGTATTTTTTATTTTGGATTTTCCATTTATCCACATACTGGCCAACTCCGGAAGAAGAAAGTAAGTTGCGACGGCGGGTTGATTCTTGCGACCACTTAAGTACGCTTTCAAAATTAAGTTTGTATCTGCCTCTGGCAATAATATAACGAATCTCTTCGCGCTTAAGGGCTTGTCTAATTGTTTTAACGGAAACGCCAAAAAGTTTGGCCGCTTCGCTAATAGATAATCTAACTGGTAATAATGGTTGTTCCATATTTTAATAATACCATAAAGTATAGATATGTCTATACTTAATTATAGTAAATTTGTTAACATATTTAATAATATTAAATAAAGTATACAATATCGTATACCTTATTCTAATAATTTAGCCAATCATTTAATTTTTAAACCAATTTGTTATTCACAGCACGGCCGTTTTGCCGGCGTTGTAGAGCGTGATTGGTTATCAATAATGTAGAGACACAACAGGTTGTGTCTCTACATTTTGTTGTCATCAATTATCTAAAATACACCAAGGCAAAACGGCCGGATTTTTAAAATTTATCCACCTTTTTAGACCTTGCTTTAATTTTTAAAACAATGGACATTTTGCCCTAATTATCGTATAATTAAGCAAAATTAAGCTTCTTAATACTAATCAATCTTCAAAATTCAGCTAATATTAGCTTTTTCTTTATTTAGGGCTTAAATCTGTAACATTTTTTGTTAAATTACGTCTTATTATATGTACGAATCTTCCGAACATCAGGATAAAGTATTGGCTATCAAATCCAGCCAAGGAGATTCAGAGGCCTTTGGCGCTCTTTTTGATAAGTATAATAAAAAGATTTATCGTTATATTTTTTTCAAAGTCGGCAGTCAAGAAACCGCAGAAGATTTAGCCAGTCAAACATTTTTAAAATGTTGGGAAAGTTTATCGGGCGGTAATCAAGTTAACAAATTTCAGGCCTGGATTTATCGCATAGCCCGAAACTTAATTGCCGATTATTTTAGAACCAGAGAAAAAGAAGAGTTGCCTTTAATTTACGGTGATGAAGAAATAGAAGATCCGGTAGTAGTGGATCCCGATCATAATATTGATCGCGAAGCATTGGAAAAAATCTTATTCACTTTAAAAACAGAAGTCAGAGAAATTATCTTGTTAAGGTATATAGAAGATCTTTCCATTAAAGAAATTGCCAAGATTGTGGATAAGTCCACAGTCAACGTGCGTGTCATTATTCACAGAGCAGTTAAAGAGTTAAAAGATTATATTAAGTAGCATTCAATCAACCATGCCCGAACGCCTTCTTAAACAATTTAAAAAACTGGAAACAATCTCACCTTCTTCCAAATGGACCGAAAATGCCCGGTCTTTTTTGTTGAAAAAAATTGAAACCGAGACCATTGCTTTGGAACCAACCTGGTCTAACAAGTTTTATTTGTCTTTTGTTATTTGGTCCGGCAAATTAATGCCATCTCCGGTTAAAATGACGGCTTTAGTTACTTTAGTAGCAGTAATGTTTGGCACCAATTTGGTTGCCCAAGCCGAAATTCCGCCTGTTGGAGCCATGGGCTTGCTGGATCGGACAGCCGAAAAAATCAACATTTTATTGGCTTTTACGCCTAAAGATGAAATCAATGTCCACTTGTTTTATGCCGAAAAAAGAGAAGCTCAACTGGGGCATATAGCCAATGATAATGAAATTTCCGCTGAAGAAAAAGTTCAACATATTAATAAAATAGTTAAGTATTTAGAGGGCAATATTGCCGGAGCCGCTAATTCATTGGCCATTGCTAAAGAGGATTCAGGCCAAGATCAACAAGAAAAATCAGAAGTAACTCAATTGGCTTTGCAAATTACCCAAAACGGCCAAGAAGCCGTTAAAAGTTTGGAACAAATTAAAGTTTCGGTGCCAACCCAGGATGTTAATAAAACTGTATCCGAAGCTCAATCGGTTATTGAAGCAACGGGCGTTGCCAGTTTGGAAGTAGCCGTTAATCAAATTCAAAATCAGCCGATTGAAGGCCAAAGCGGGGCAGCTGATCAGGTTAAAGATGTTTTGTCCGAAGTTATTAATCACGCACAGGAAAATATCAATCAGTTGGGCGCGCAGGCCGAACAAGTTGGCTTGGCCGATTCATTGGCCACCAAAAAAGATGATCCTAAAAAAGTGGAAGTTAAGGCCTTAAATAAAGAATTAACCGATGCTGTTGAAAATTCCGGTAAAGCCCAGGTTATTTTGGATGAAGCCAAGGGTTTGTTAAACAACGATAATTTAACCGGTGCTTTGGAAAAAGTAAAAGCCAGTAATGTTATTGCCAAGCAATCAAAAGATATTGTTTCAAAAATCGGGGATATTTCTGTAATTAATGATGCCTTATTGCAATCAGCCACTACTTCCAGCAGTACCATTAATTTGTTAAAAGTTGGAGCGCCTAAAGTACCGACTGTAAACGTTAAGGATTCCACATCCAGTTTAGAAACAACTTTACCGATTATTAATCCTAAAGGAGTAAAGGTTAATCCTTCATTGATTTTTTCCGAACAGCCCACTTCCAGCACGTTAACCTTGCCATTTTTAGAAGATTAAAATGATAATTGGGCAGAAAATTGTCCACAGAAGTGTTTTTGACAAAGTTTGTTCTTTATTTTATAATATCAAAACATTTCTTTAACCAAACCGGTTGAAGAAATATTTTGTTGTATTTCTGCTTAAATAAGGCAAAAGTACAGCTAATTTAGTAAGTTAAAGTCGTGGGTTTTAACCCATGGCTGTAGTTAAACAACGTCAATTGCTTTATTTTTGGCTTGTGTCCGACGGCCGCCTCTTTGTAAATAACAGGGACGGTTTCGGACATAAGTCAATTACCCGTTAATTTAGTGAAAGCTTGATGAGCGGGTAAGTTAAGTAAAGTCGTTGACAACCCCTCATTTTTTGCCCTTTTCAAGGTTATAAGTAGTTGTCCATAATTTGGATTAGCTAAAGGTTGATCGGCTTTTGAGCCGGAGTTAATTAAAATTATGTTTTGTTGGGCTCTAGCGGGCACGACGCTTAGCGTCGTAATTGTCACGCTGAGCGTGACAGGCGCTATTTACAAACGGAAAAGACGGAAAATGAGTTAATAAGGAGATTAATAAAAATGAGTAATTTCTTAAAGAAATCGTTCTTGATCTCCATGATGGTTTTAACAGCTTTTGGTACTTTTGGTTTTGCTTTAACCACCACCGCCGCCAATGTGGCCGTGCCTGGTGATTTAATCACTGCCTCAAACACCACCGCTGTTTATTACTTGGATTCCAACTTAAAGAGGCATCCTTTCCATCATGCGAATCAGTATTTTACCTGGTATAAAGATTTTTCCAGCGTAAAAACCGTTTCCACCGATGAATTGTCCGGCTATGACCTGGGCTCAACAATCGTTGTAAGACCAGGCACCAAGTTGGTGCAGTTTGTTTCGTTAAAAGCCGATGGCGGCTTTAGCGTTGATGATCCTAAAGTTTACGCAGTTGGTACCAACGGCACCATTATGCACGTTGACTCTGCCGCTACTGCTGTTAAATTCTTTGGTTCATCTTGGGAAAGCCAAATTTTAGGCTTGCCTAACTTTTTGTACGGTTATTACACCGTCGGCGCCCAATTAACCAGCTCTTCAAACTACCCAACTGGTTCTTTGGTTAAAACAGCTGCTTCTTCCCAAACCTATTACATTGATGGTTCCACCAAGCGCCCTGTTACTGATGCTGGTTTTACCGCCAACAGATTTAACATGGCCTTTGTGCAAACCGCTTCTGATTTGTCCGGTTATTCCGATGGCTCTTCCGTTACTTCCATGGAATCAGCTTTAGCTGCTCCTATGGCTGGTAGTGGTTCTGCTACCCCAATTTCCGGTTCTGGCTTAACAGTAGCTTTGGCTTCTGATACCCCAGGCGATCAGACAGTTCCAGGTTTAGCTACCAACGTCCCGTTAATGAAAATTAATTTGACCGCGGCTGCTGACGGCGCTGTTACCCTTAACACTTTGAGTGTTAAAAGATTAGGCATTGGTTCTTCCGCCCAATATACAAATCTTTATTTGTATGATGGCGCTACCAGATTAACCAATGGTAAAACCCTAAATAGCACCACCAATATGGCTCAATTTGTCAATATTGGCTTAGCTATTCCTGCTGGTTCTACCAAGACCTTAACCTTAAGTGCTGATACCGGCGCTACTGCTACTTACTCTGGTCATTTCAGCTACTTTCAAGTTAACTCTACTGATATTACTTCTACTGCTGTTGTTAACGGTTCATTCCCAATTGTTAGCAAAACCACAAGTATTGGTTCGGCTAACTCCGGCGATGTGGAAATTGATAAGGATGGCACTCTGTCCAACCCTTCAGTTGGCCAATTAAATGCCAAGATTGCTCAGTTTAAATTATCCGCCGGAACCGGTGAGGATTTGACAATAAAGAGAATTACTCTTTATGAGGCCGGTACTTTAAACAACGCCTACTTATCAAACTTGTCGCTTTATCAACTTACCACTAAACTTGCATCCGTTAGCAGTGTTAACGCCAAGGGTTATGTGGTCTTTGATTTAGCCACTCCTTTCACTTTAGCTAAGAATACTAATAGAATTTTCTACGTCTACGCTGATATTAATGGCGCAGCTAGAAATACTGATACCATTAGAACTTACTTGGATCAAACTACTGACTTATACGCTGTTGGTGCTACTTATGGTTATGGTGCAACAGTTGATATGAGTACTAGCGGTACTGATACTGGTACTTATGATGGTACTAGCACTTATTATTCTGAAGTTACAGTCCAAGGCGGACAGTTCACCGTTACTATGGATGGTCCTATTGCCGGTAACGTTGCCGCTGGTGCGACCAATGTTTCTTTAATGAATTTTGGTGTTACTTCCAAAGTTAATGCTGAAATTAGAAGTTTAAGAGTTGAACTTAGCAACTCCGGTGCTGCCGGTGCTAACTTAGACAAGACCGCCGCTGATACTACTGCTGATGATTGCTCCAACGACTATATTACTAACGTTAAAGTAGTTGATACGGACAATGGCGAGAGCACCAGCGCAGTTAATTGTTCCAGCTTTACTGGCGATTTGGGCACCGGTGCTGGTGTATATAACACCTTTACTGATTACTTTACCTTAACTGCTAATGTAACCAGACACTTTGCTATTAAGGCCGATTTGCACTCCAGCTTAACTGCCGCTACTTATTTTGCTACCTTGGGTTCAAGTGTTACCAGTTTTTACACTTTTGGCCCAACCGCAATTAAGAACACCGACAATAACCAATTTGTTACTGATATTGCTCCTTCTACCTTTTCTCAAGGTACAAGCCAAACAGTAGCAGCCGCTGACCTCTATGTGTCATTGGCTTCCGGCACTCCTTCAGCTGGTACTACCATTATTCAAGGAACTAATAAAGTTACCTTAGCCGAATTTGCCCTTAAGGCCTTATCCGGTTCATCCGTGACTATTTCCGGCATGACTATGTATGGTTATGTTGATGGCGATGGCGCTGGCGCGACCAGCTCTATGGCTGTGGGTAGTGTGGCTGATGTTAGGGAAGCGGGTATGGCCGCTGTTGGTACAGTTTACGCCAATAATTTGGTAACTAATTTGCGCATTTATGATAAGAGTGCTGATAGCGCTTTAGCCACCAATCTCAATGGTTCCCTTGAATCAATGAGCACTGCCGGACTTGTTACTTTCTCTGATATGAACTGGACTATTCCGGCTGGTGAAACAAAAATTTTGGCCGTGGTTGGAGATGTTACTTCTTCAGCTTTTGCTAATGGTGATACTGGTGGTGAAGGCACCACTGGTATGTCAAAATATGTTAAGATGAACTTTAAGGATAATACTGGCATTACCGCTGTTGATGCTAGTAACAATTCCGTTACTATGAAAAACAGTACTGGCGGAGCTTACGTTATTACCAGTGGTAATGGCTCGGCTACTGCCGTTACCTCCTCCACTTACATTGTGATTGCAGAATCCGGTACCTTAAATGTTACTGCTGACAGTAATCCGGATGCAGCCAATGTGGTTGCTTCAACTTTAAATGTTCCTGTTCTTAATTTAAAGTTCCAGGCCACTAATGAGGCCTTTAACGTTAATAAGTTAAGAATTGAACAAAAAGAAGCCGCTACTAATGACAGGTCGGTTACTAGTGTAACTATTAAGTATACAAACAAAGACAATACAATTGTTTTTGCTACTCAACAGTTAATTAGTGGTGTAGCTGACTTTAATATTACTGCTAATCCGTTGTATGTTCCAATTGGTTCTAAAGTAGTAAACGTATACTTTAATTTGGCAGCTATTAATCAAAACACAGCGGCTTATACTGGTGATGTTGTTTCTGCTATGTTTGATGAAGATAGTAATTTTGAGGCCAAGGGCGCTGGTTCTTCCAGAACATCTATTACCTCTGTGAGTAATGCCTCTAGTATCGTTGATGTTCCGGGAAACTTAATGGTTGTTCATGGAACATTACCAGTCTTTACTGCTGATGAAACCGGCGGTAATTTAGCTGGTGGTGTCAACCAATTGTATAAATTCCAGGTTACGGCTAATGAAGGCACAGACCTGACCTTGAAGAAATTATCCTTTAAATTGGGTATGACCGATGTTGTAAAGGATACTTCAACCCTTTATCTCAGCAATTTTGAGATTTTAGAGGGTGATAGCTATAACGCAGCCGCTGCTTTAACTCAAGCTGATACAGGTGCTAAAGCGTATCAGATCTATAATGGTTGGGGCGCAACAACTACCGTAGCTACTGGTGTTCTTGGCGGTAAGTTAAGCGATGCTAATAGTTATCTGTATCAGAATACCGCTCTCAATTCTGCAGCTGCTGGATCCGGTGCTTCCAGTACCAACGATGTTATTTTGGTCTTTAACCAAGAACGCGTTATTTCTAGTGGTCAAAGCAAGTATTACATTTTAACTGCTAACGTTGGTCATTTTGAAACCGGCACAAGCAGTAATGGTGATGCCGTTTGGACATACCTATTTAATGGCGATACTGCTTCCAACACCACTACTGGTTATAAGTACCTGAAAGCAAATTGTGTGGGCAATTCCCCTTCTAAAGCCCAAAGCAAATACTGCTTGTCCTCTAATGCAAATGGTGCGGAATCTACTGGATCTTATATGATTTGGTCTGATTCTACGGGTGTAAATGGCAATTTATCCCACACAGATCTTAATGCCTCCAGCACTTATGATGGTACTGCTGTTACTAAGTCAGCTGACTGGTTTAATGGCTATAATATCAAGACCTTAAACAAATCTAGGTCCTTGAACTAAGCTATTGTTCTCTAGTAAAAACATCACGCTAAGCGTGACTAATGTGACGCTGAGCGTCACGTGAATCGCTCTCCGGGCTTAAGTCCGAACCGATTTATGTAAAAACTGAATTAGCGATTTTAAACCACCTCCGTCTGATCAACGGAGGTGGTTTTGCGTTGTAGAGACGGGGTTACCCTGTCTCTACAACGCTGTGGATAACTGGCATTGTTTATAATTAAGAAAAAAAATGGTATAATATATTAAATTCTTTAATAAAAATAAAGATGCGGTCTTTAAAGGTCGAAACAAAATGGCCCTTGTCTATATACTCACGTTTTATAAATTTGAATTAACAATTTAATTAAGTTAACTATGAAAAAAATATTATTTATTTTTTCGTTAGCCTTATTCATGTTCGTAGTTGCTGGCGTTGCTTCTGCCGCTTCCACCATTGGCACAAACATTTCCACCGGTGGAACATTGACTGTTACAGGTACATCAGCTTTAACTGGTGCTTTAACGCTAGTAGGTGCGGCTGATTTACAGGCCGCGGTTACTGTTGGTACCGATTTAACAGTTACTTCGGGTGCCAGAATTGGCACCGGTTCAACTCCGGATGCTTTTACAGCTTTAGCTGATGATTCTTTGTTTGTAGAAGGTAAAGGCGAATTTGATGGTACATTAAGGGTTGATGGCGCCGGTACTTTTACTAGCACTTTGGCTGTTACCAGCAACTTAACAGTTGATACCAATACTTTGGTTGTTGATGCCACAAATAATTACGTTGGTATTGGTACAACCACTCCTTTATCCATTTTAGCTGTTTCTAGCGCTTCTTTGCCCCCAACCACCAGGTTGTTTAACGTGGCTTCATCTACGCATACCGGTTTGTTTACGGTATTGGCTAACGGCAAAACTGGCGTTGGCTCATCTTCACCTTCTAGATTGTTCTCAATTGGCAACACTGCTTCATCAACTATCAGAATTAAAAAAGGATGTTTTGAAATGGAAAATTCCGCCGGCACGCTTTATCACTTCCATATTAATGCCGCGGGATCCTTGGTTTCTTCAGCAGGCAATTGTCCCAACTAAATTAATTAATTTAAGCAGTCAATTAATATGAAAAAAATTCTCATTTTAGGCCTACTTGCCCTGCTGACTGCCCCAACTTTGGCTTTTGCCGCTAATGATGTAACTTTTCCTCAACAAAGTACTATTACTCTAGACGATGGTTCGAGCTACACCATAGATACTTCCTCAACCTTTGATTCGTTTACCGTAAATGCCACTACAATTACCTTTACTCTTTCGGCCAACTCAATTGTTTCTTTAATTTCAGTCGAAAGAAAGGGTTTTACTGTTTCAGGTGATGACTCCTATATGACAGTTACCAACGAGTGTGGCAACAGCCAATCAATTTTGTTGATTACAGCTTCAGCATCCGAGCCAGCTCCGGTTATTGTGACAGTAACACCTAGTGGAAGTTGTACGGGATTGGGCAGTAGTAATGCAGGCAGTAATAATAATGGTGGCGGTGGAGGTGGTGGAGGATCATCAGCTCCAGCTACTCCGGCAACACCGGCCACGCCGGCAACTCCAACAGAAAGCCCGGCAACACCGGCCACGCCGGCTACACCATCAGCCAATTCAGTTAATGATCCCAGCAATGTAACCGCATTGTTAACTAACCTTGGTTTAACACGCGATTCGGCTAAAGAAAGCCAGTCCAGCGATAAGGTTACTGCTGATCTTAAGGAATTTAAGGTTACAGCCAGCGCGGAACAAAAGACAGCTATGGCTAACTTTGTCACTTACGGCGTTTCCATCGCAACTAAAAAAATAGGTTTGGGCGAAAGAGGGGCCCTGTTAAGGGATTACTTTAATACCGTTGGCAAAGCCAATGTCAGCTGGTCGGATATTGAGCGGATGACAACCGGGCAAAAAGTTCTTGGCCGCAATTTAGCCAACGAACAAGCCCAGGTGCCCAAGGTTTTAGCGGCTTTTGAAAAAGTTGTGGGGCATGCTCCCAACTTTAAAAACGCCAAAGAGGATTTGGCCTGGAACACCATGATGTATCGCATTCGCTTTACTCGTGATTTAACCAAAGAAAAGCAGGGTATTGGCAGTTTCCAAAAGGCCTTTAACCGTATTCCAACCAGTCCATTGGATTGGTCGGTTGTTAGGGCTTTAGGTTACGCTTTGAAGTAGAAGAAAGATTGTTGAAATAAAAAATGCGGATCTTTGATTAATCAAAGATCCGCATTTTAGTTTATTTATATAAGGTAATGGTTTTTTCTAGAAATTCTCTAAAGGAATCAATTTTATATTCAGGTATTGGTAGGCGGCCTGCTAAGAAGGATTCAATTTTATCCGCCAGGATGGGCGGGAGGACCCCGCCCGTACGATTATCCAGCGGGATGAGGCAGTTTTGAGGTAATATTTCTGGCAGGCCGCCAACGCGGGTAGCAATAATCGGCACCTGACCCGCCTTAGCTTGCAGTATGGCGTAAGGCAAACCTTCTTTAACCGAAGGCAAAACAAATAAATCGCCGGCCTTAAGGTATTGGTAAGCGTTTAACACAGAGCCAAGCAAGAAAAAATTGTCGGTTAGTTTGTGTTTTAAAATTAAAGATTCCAAACGAATTCGTTCTTGACCCTCTCCGGCAACCATAAATACCAAGTTAGGATGTTGGGGAATTAAAATAGCGGCTGCTTCAATCAGATAATTAATGCCTTTGGTAGGGTAAAGGTTGGCGATAGTAAAAATAATTTTTGCCTCTTTGTGTAGCGACTCATTATTATCCTTAGTTAGTTGCCACAATTTTGTTTGAGCCGTTTGTTTATCCAAAAAGTTTAATTGTTGAGAATCAACTGCATTGTGGATAGTAACAATTTTGGTTTTAAAATTATTTTTTAAAGCAATTTGTTTGTCTGCTTCGCAAACGGTAATAATCACATCTTTCCAAGCAGAAGAAATTTTTTCTATCCAAAAATAGATTTTGCTGATTAACCAAGGTTGCGGTTCATTAAACACCCAGCCATGAGCTGTATAAATTATTCGTAATTCATGATTGGCGGTTGCTTGATAAATTTTTCCTGCCAAACTTCCTAAAAAACCGATTTTAGAACTGTTCAAGTGAATCACATTTGGTTTTTCTTTTTTAAATATGCCAATTAATTCAAAAACGGCCAGTAAATCAAATAAAGGATTAATTGCCCGTTTAACCCATTTAAGCTCTTGGTAGGGCAATTTTTGGGCTTTTAGAGCATTAAAAAGGGCGCCATTGCCACCTTTCGACTCCCTTTGGTCGCTCAAGGTCTCGCGACCAGCCAAAACCAAGGGGGTGTATTGGTTTTTATTCAGATTAAAGGCTAAATTAAAAACATATTCCTGGGCACCGCCCCATTCTGATTGAGTCACTAAATAAAGGATTTTTATTCTAGAATCGGTCATTTTTGTGGTTGACTTTTAATTACTTTCTAAGTATAATAGTAGGGTATAATTTTTTTAACTTTTTAGCAAGCGAGATTGCTTCGTCGCCTTCGTTGCGCTCGGCTCCTCGCAATGACGAATTATGAATAACACTAAAATTTGCGTAGTTGGTTTGGGTTACGTTGGTTTGCCTTTGGCCTGTTTGTTATCCAAAAAATATGAGGTTTTTGGTTACGATTCCAATGTGGAAAAAATTGAGGAACTAAAAAGGGGCTACGATAGAACCGATGAAGTGGGTGATAAACTTAAGGAATATAACATCAAATACAGCGCCACGCCGGAAGTTATCAAAGAAGCCAATTTTATTATTGTGGCCGTGCCTACGCCTATTGATAACAGTAAAAATCCCGATTTAGGGCCGGTAGAAAAGGCCTCAATCATCGTTGGTCAAAATCTAACTAAGGGTGCCATTGTGGTTTATGAAAGCACTGTTTATCCGGGCTGTACCGAAGAATTTTGCATGCCACTGATAGAAAAAGAATCCGGCTTAAAATACAATCAGGATTTTTTCCTAGGATATTCGCCGGAACGAGTTAATCCGGGAGATAAAGAGCATACCATTGATAAGATCGTTAAAATCGTTAGCGGTTCCACGCCCGAAGCGTTAAAAATCGTTAGCGAAGTTTACGGTTCCATTATCAATACAATTTACCCTGTTTCCGATTTAAAAACCGCCGAGGCCTCTAAAGTAATCGAAAATATCCAGCGGGATTTGAATATTGCCTTAATGAATGAATTGTCTTTGATTTTTGAACGTATGGATATTGATACTCGCGAAGTAATTGAGGCAGCCGGCACCAAGTGGAATTTTGTTAAATATTTTCCCGGCCTGGTTGGCGGGCACTGTATTAGCGTTGATCCATATTACCTTACCCATAAGGCCTTGGAGCTGGGCTATCATCCGCAAGTTATTTTAGCCGGCCGAGGCGTTAACGATTACATGCCTCATCATGTGGCCGAAGTGGTTATTAAATCCTTAAATGCCGCGGGCAAGGTATTAAAAGACGCCAAAATTTTAATTTTAGGTTTAACTTTTAAAGAAAACGTCCCTGATTTAAGAAATTCCAAAGTTAAAGAATTAATGGCGGAGCTTAAGGGTTTTAATATTGAACTTTTTGGCCATGAACCGTTGGTTAAGGATTCATTTATAGAACATTATTTCGGCATGACCAATAGCAAACTGGCTGATGTACCAAAGGTTGATGCCGTAATTGTTTTTAGTCCGCATCATGAATTTAAAGAACTGACATTAGAGAAATTAAAGGGCATGATGAATGATGCTCCGATTTTGTTTGATTTAAAAAGGTTTTATGATAAGCAGGAAGCAAAGAATTTAGGGATTGTGTATAAGTGTTTATAATTCTACTAATTACGAATCATTACGAATATACAAATTAGTGGTTATTGAGATACAAATGGTTAAGCTAAAATTTAACTTTGTATTCGTATATTGGTAATAATTCGTAATTCGTAGTCAATATTATGTCTAAAGTATTAGTAACAGGCGGTGCGGGATTTATCGGTTCCAATATAGTTAAAGAGCTTTTGCGTAAAGGTTACAAAGTTTCGGTGATTGATAATTTAATTACTGGCCGCAAAGAAAATTTAGCCGAAGTTTTAAGCCAAATAGAATTTATTGAGGGCTCAATTTTGGCAGAAGATAAAATCAATCAAGCCATGCAGGACGTTGATTATGTTTTGCATACTGCTGCTTTGCCCTCGGTGCCTCGTTCTATTGAAAGTCCTTTATTAAGTTTAGAAAATAACGTTACCATTACTTTAAAAATATTATTAAAATGCGTTGAGTTTAAAGTTAAAAAATTGGTTTATTCTTCTTCATCTTCCATTTACGGAGATCAATCGGCTGTGGAAAAGGTGGAAACATTGCCTGCTATGCCAATTTCGCCTTACGCTGTTTATAAAAATGCCGGCGAACAACTGGTTAAAGTTTTTGCCAAACTTTATGATTTGCCAACGGTTTCTTTAAGATATTTTAATGTTTTTGGGCCCAATCAAGATCCTAATTCTCCTTACAGCGCCGTGATTCCTTTGTTTATTAAACAGATTTTAAAAGGAGAACGCCCTACCATCAACGGCGACGGTTTAATTTCGCGGGATTTTACTTTTGTTGATAACAATGTTTTGGCCAATATTTTAGCCATGGAATCATCGCAAGTGGGCAAGGGTGAAGTTATAAATATTGCCTGCAATAATTCCATTTCTTTAAATCAACTGGTTGAAGAAATAAATAATTGCCTAAATACAAAAATTGAACCTATTCATGGGCCCGAGAGGGCAGGGGATATTAAACAATCTTTGGCGGATATCAGGTTAGCCAAAAAATTACTTGGTTACGAACCCCAAGTTAATTTTACAGACGGTCTTAAAAAAACCATTGAATATTATCAGGGTAATTTATGAAAATTGTTTTAGCCACCGGCATTTTTTTTCCGGAAATCGGCGGGCCGGCCATTTTGGTTAAAGATTTGGCAACGGAACTTTTTAAACGCGGCCAGCAGCCGCTTGTTTTAACTTACGCCGATAAAAAAAATCAGGAAAAGCTGGATTTTCCGGTAATCAGGATTTATCGTTCATTTAGGTTTTGGAATTATTTAAAATATTTTTTTATTGTCTTAAAAAATGTTTCTGTAAGCGATAAAGTGGTTGTTTTTGATACCTTTAGTGCGGCCTTACCGGTGGCAGCGGCTAGCTTGTTTAAAAGTTTTAAGTTTTCCGTTCGATTGGGTGGAGATTTTTTATGGGAAACGGCCGTTAATAAATTTAACAAAGAAGTTACTTTAACCGATTATTACAGAACCAATTTTAATGTAATTGAAGCTGTTTATTTTTTATTAATCAGGTTTATTTTTAGGCGGGCGGAAAAATTAATTACCACCACAGCTTATCAGCAATCTATTATTGAAGAGCATTACGGCATAAATGCTGATAAGTTTTTAATGCTGCCTAACGCTTTCCCTAAAGTTATTATTTCTGATGAAAATATTGAATTAAAAAAACAATTGATTTTTGCCGGGCGTTTTACCAAATTAAAAAATTTAAGCCGATTAATTTCGGCCTTTGCCAAGCTTCAGGATATTAATTATCAATTATTATTGATAGGAGAAGGTCCGGAAGAGAATAAGTTAAAGCAGGAAGTTAAAGAATTAAAACTGGAAAACAGGGTTATTTTTAAAAAACCGGTTTTTGGTCAAGAATTGGATAATTTAATTGGGCAAAGCCAGTGGCTGATTTTACCTTCTATTTCGGATATTTCACCCAACATAGTTTTTAGATCAATTGCTTTAAAAACGCCTGTACTAATGACCAAACATTCCGGAGTTTTTGATGATTGGGATAAAAAACTGCTTTTTTTAAAGTATCCTTTAAACGCGGATGAATTAACAGCCAAGCTGGATTATTTGCTTTCTTTGGATTCCGATCATTACGCCTCAATTAAGCACGCCATAAGTAAAATTGATACCAGCTACGGCCCAGAGCAATTGCTGGAAAGATTTTTATTGCTAATTTCATCAATATGAAAGTATTAATCATCGGCTCGGATCGAAATTTATTTAAGCCCAATAGCGATGTTTACCAGCGTTTGGTTAAATACAGCCAGTTGGTGGATAGGATTTTTGTGGTGGTTTTTACCAAAAAAGGTTTTACCCCGGTTACTTCAAACTCCAAATTAAAAATTTATCCAACAAATTCAAAAACAAAATTTTGTTATATTTATGACGCCTGGAAGTTGTCGAAAAAAATTGTGGCGCAAGAAAAAATTGATATAGTTTCCACCCAGGATCCTTTTGAGTCGGGTTTGGTTGGCTATTGGTTAAAGAAAAAATTCAATTTGGGTTTGAATTTGCAGCTGCACGGCGATTACTTTGGCCAGCATAATGTTTATCGCACCGGCTTGCTTAACTCTTGCCGTTTATTTTTAGCCAAATTTTTATTGCCTCAAGCTGATTCCATTAGAACGGTCAGTAAAAAAATTACCGCTAGTTTGGCTCAATTTAAAATTTCGTTGGCAAAAATTATTACAGTGCCGATTTTTATTGATTGCCAAAAAATAGCTAACGCGCCGGTCCAAATTGATTTGCATAAAGAATTTCCAGGCCAATTTATTATTTTGGCTGTTGGGCGCTTGGTTAGCGTTAAAAATTTTGGTTTGTTAATTGAGAGCATCGATTTGCTAGTAAAAGATTATTCGCAAGTGATGTTAGTGATTGTCGGATCCGGTTCGGAAGAAGAAGATCTAAAACTAAAAGCTAAAAGTTTAATACTAGAAAACAAAGTTCTGTTTTACGGCTGGAAAGATGATTTGGCTTCGTTTTATAAAACAGCGGATGTGTTGGTTGTTACTTCCAAAAGCGAGGGCTATATGCGAACACCGATTGAGGCCGCATCATGCGGTTTGCCAACAATTACAACCGATGTAACTCCGGCCGGCGAAGTTATTTTAGATAACATTAACGGTTTTGTTTTACCAAACATGACAGCAGAAAGTTTAGCCGCCAAGTTATTGGATCTGGCTAAAGATCCTGCTCTGCGCCAGCGTTTATCACGGCAGGTCTTGTTAACTGTTAATTCACTACCTAGCGAGCAGGATAATTTGGATTTATATTTAAAATCCTGGCAATTGGCTCAATTACCAAAAAAATGAATCAAAATAAATTAAAAATTTTATACATTACCCAAAAGGTTGATCTTAACGATCATGTTTTGGGCGCCATCCACAGTTATTTATTTAGTTTAGCTGGTCAGGTGGAAAAACTTTACATTGTTTGTTTGTTTAAAGGCCGGGTAGAATTGCCAAGCAACTGCGAAGTTTTTTCGTTAGGCAAAGAAGTTGGAAACAACAGATGGCAATATTTAAAAAATTTCTACGGCTTTGTTTTGCCTTTGATTTTTAACAAGAAAATCAATGGAATTTTTGTGCACATGAATGAAATTTATGTTTACCTGCTTTCTCCTTTTAGATTGTTGTTAAAAATTAATCATATTGGTTTAATTTGGTGGAAAGCCCACGCTAAATTAAATGGACGAGCAAAATTTGCCAGGCATTTTGTGGATCGGGTTTTAACCAGCGTTTCCGTGGCGTTTAATGTTAAAACAAATAAAAGACGGGTTGTTGGGCAGGGGATTGATACCGATAAATTTCAGCCATCAAATGATGTTGCAGTTGATAGTCAAACTCTTAAGATTATTTCTATTGGCCGAGTTTCACCGGTTCGCAAATACGAGCTGCTGTTAAAAGCGCTGGCCGAAGTTTTAAAAAACCAGCCCCAAATTTTAATTCAATCCAAAGTATATGGCGCCACCATTGCTCAAGGCGATGATTCATATTTGCAGGAGTTATTGGCTTTACGGCAAAAATTGGGTTTGGATAAAGTGGTTGAATTTATGGGAGCAGTAAGCAATTGGCAATTACCTAAATTAATTAACGAAGCAAATTTTGTGGTTAATCCCGGAGGCAGTAATAGTTTGGATAAAAGCATTGTGGAAGCTATGGCGGTTGGAAAAATTGTGGTTGATTCCAATGCCGCAACATCAGAAATTTTATTACCCAGCGAACTAACAGAAGCGGAAAAACAATTATTTGTTTTTGCCAGAGAAGATTATTTGGATTTGGCAAAAAAAATTACCAATATCATCAATTTGCCCATTCAACAAAGGCAAGCTATTGGTTTAAAATTACGTGATTTGGTGGTAAAATACCATAATGTTAATCATTTGAGTCAAGAGATTGTCAATACATTTAATCAGTTAATTAATTAATTACTAATTACGAATAAATACAAATATACGAATACTAGGTTGAATTTTTGCTTAATCCTTGGATTGCCAAATACATTAATTCGTATATTCGTAAAGATTCCTAATTCGTAGACATACTTATGCCAAAAGTTATCGTGATCGGCCTTGATGGCGGTAGTTGGAACTATATCCAAAAATGGATTGATGAAGGCAAAATGCCTGCGTTTAAAAAATTACAAACAGGTGGAACCTGGGGAGTTTTAATGTCGCAATTGCCTCCGGTTACTTCGCCCAATTGGAAATGTTTTTCTACTGGTTTAAATCCGGCTAAACTTGGTGTTTTTTGGTGGGAAAACGTGGATGTAAAAAACCGAAAAATATTCGTGCCCAATGCCAAATCATTTACGGGCAAGGAAATTTTTGATTACTTAAGCGAAGCCGGATACAGAGTTGGCGTAGTTGATATGCCCACTACTTATCCGCCTCATAAAATTAACGGCATTATGGTTTCGGGCGGGCCCGATGCCATGGAATCGGGTTTTACTTATCCGGCTGCGTTAGAAAATTTGTTAAAATCAAAATTTGATTACGCTGTTTTGCCTCATAACATCAGCTATATGGGCCAGGGTGCAACCGAAGTGATAGAAGAAATTTATCGTTTAATTTCCGTTAGATTCCAGGTTGCCGAATACTTATTGGAACAAGGCAAGTTTGATTTTTTCATGGTGGCTGTTTATCTGATTAATGTTTTACAGCATTATCATTGGGGCGATGAAGTTGTTTTTAAGGCCTGGCAAATTATTGATGAAGGTGTGGGTAGGCTAATGGCCAAATACCCGGAAGCCAAATTTTATTTTATGTCTGATCATGGCACTAATGAAATTAAAATAAAATTCAATATTTCCAGTTGGCTGGAAGAAAAAGGTTATTTAAAGCTTAAACAAAATACCGCAACATCAAAATTAGGAAAGTTAGGTATTACCAAAACCAGAGCCACCAAATGGCTAACCACTTTAGGCCTTAAGGATTTTGTAAAAAAAGTGGTTCCCAAAAATTTACAGCAAATGTTGCCGGATGATGTAGGGCATATTCAATTTGCCGGTAAAGCCGAAAGCATTGATTGGGATAACTCTCAAGTTATTGCTTCGGGCCAGGGTCCGCTGTACTTATTAAATAAAGATGAAGCGTTTAAAGAAAAATTAATTAAAGAATTGGAAGCGCTGGAGCATAATGGCATGCGAATCGTTAAAAAAGTTTACAAAAAGGAAGAAGTTTATAGCGGCCAGTTTTTTGATCTGGCGCCCGATTTAATTGTAGATCAAGCCCCTAATACCCATTTTAGCGGTTCTTTGGGCGGTAATGGCGTATTTGAAGCACCGGCGCATTGGAAAGGCGAAAATGAGCGCCGTGGCCTGTTTTTGGCCTACGGAGAAGGCATTAAAGCCGGTAAAATGGATACTAGTATTTTGAATCTCGCTCCAACTATCCTTAATGAGTTTGGCATCCCTAAGCCGGAGCAGATGGATGGGGAAGTGGTTGAGTTTGATAATGATTCTATTATTAGTTGATTTCAATTTATTATAAATTATATAAAATTAATTTCAAAAATATGAAAAAGACCAAGGAAGGAAAGGATTTAAAAAAAATAGAGGAAGAGACCTTTTTTCAAATAGATGAAGGAGAGGTGCCACCAGACGATGTAATAGCGTATAACGAATTAAGATCCGCTTCCGATCTTAATAGAATGCATAATGATAAAACTTTGACTATTAATCCAGATTTTCAAAGAAATTTTGTATGGCCAGAGACCGATCAAACAAGATTTATAGATTCTTTGATTAAACAATTACCTATTCCAAGTATGTGTTTTAGCTTAGATTATAAATCTCAAAAATGGCAGGTTATAGATGGCTTACAAAGAATGTCTACAATTACTAAATTTCTTAATGATCCGAATTGGACTTTGTCAAAAACGAAAGACATTGATAATAGAATAGCTGGTAAAACTACCTCTGAAATAAAGTCGAAGTTTCCGGATTTATATAAGCGTGTCGAAAATTTAACATTACCAATTACAATATTAAGATGCGATTATACTAAAAAAAAGCATTCTGAGTATATATTTATGATTTTTAATAGATTGAATACTGGTGGATTAAAACTTAATAATCAGGAGATTAGAAATGCAGTCTATCAAGGTGCTTTTAATGAGTTTTTAAAAGAATGCGCATTGTCACCTAAATGGAAAGTAATTAGTGGAAATAAAAAAGACCTTAGGTTTAAAACAGTTGAATTAATACTTCGTTTTTTTGCTTTCTATGGTGTAGCAAATAAGTATGAAGGCAAGCTATCATCTTTTCTAAATGACTACATGCATGATCATAGATTTGATAGTGATAATGAGACTAAGCGATTGCTTTTTGATGACACTGTGGGAGTACTTGAAAAAATAAATAAAAAGATGAAAAAAATAAATATTAGTAATACGGTTTTAGAGGGTTTGTTATATGGTGTAGCAAAAAATGTAAATACTTTAAAAAATAAACGAAGCAGTGTTATTGAAAAATATTATAAAAAATTAATTAATAGCAAATCATTTAGTGAACAGAACATACGAGAGGGTATTCTTAAAAAAAGCAAAGTTATTGATAGATTAAAAACAGCAGAAAAAATTTTTTCTGGTAAATAAATGATTGCCGAATCTCAAATAACGAAGGAATTAAAAAAGTTAGATAGATTATATAGTAAGTCTATTGTTAAAGGCGATCAAAAAATATATAGTAAAATGGCAATTATTGAGTGTTGTGGATGGGTTGAACAAACTATGGATAAATTGACGCTCTTTATAAAAAGAACCATTAAAAAAGACTTTAATCGTAAGTATCTCGAGGAAAAGGTGGAAAAAAATAATAGTTTTAGTTATGAGCATTTTCGTCAAATTCTTATTTATGCTTATGGAATTAGATTATTAGAAAAAATTGAAGAATCAATTGATAACATCGAAGAATTTAAATCTACTTTAAGGACATTAAAAAAAATGCGAGATAATTGTGCCCATACATATATCCATGGAATTCAACAAACATTTAATGCGCCATCAGTAATTATTAGTCATTATATTATTGTTTTAAAATATTTAAAATTTTATGAAATTCAAATTAAAAGGCTCAATAGTTAGACTATACAAAACAGCATAATTTCAAGCTGATTGATATTATTTTAAAATAATTACTATGGACAACATTAAACCAACAAATTTAAAACAGCTTTTGGACTTGGCCTACAGCGCCCATCAGGAACACAATACCCGAAAGGATTTTAGGCAAGATGGCAAAGTGCCTTTTGTGGTTCATCCCATGTGGTGCGCTTTAACTTTGCTTAATGACCAGCGTATTCCTTTTGAGGAACGCGAGCTTGGTTATCAAGTTCTTTTGCTTCACGATATTCTTGAAGATACAAGTTTAGAGATTCCTGATTTTGTTGAACCCAAAGTGCTTGAATGTGTTAAAGAAATGACTCATGATTCTTGGGAGGAGGAGCAAAATATTTCAGATAAAAGTAATTTTATTAAATTATTAGTTCTTTGCGATAAAATCGCCAGCATGTACGATGAAACGGTAAGAAATGAACCGCAAAGGCGAAAAGAATGGAAAATTTTAACCCAAAAATTATTAACCGATGTTGAAAAGCATTACGGCAGTATTCGTTTGGTAACATTAGCAAAAGCCGTATTAAATGAGACTGATTGGTAATATTTTATGAACGTGCAGGATTTAAAAAACATTATTCAAGACATAGTGGCGCAAGCTGATCAACTTAAACGTAAATTTGTTAGCGATCTGGCACCGGTTAATTATGCTTGTATTTTTTGCCAAAATGACGAGGAATTTAATAATTTTGTGGAATTGTCAAAACAAATTGGTAAGGTGATTGAGGAAATGCCAAGCGGTGTACTGTTTCAAATTGAGCCGCTTCAAACAATTGCCGGAAATTTGCAATTGTTAAAAATCAGAAAACCCGATGTAACAAGGCCACAAAGGGGCGATGCCGATTTTACTCTAGCTAATTACGACGAATTCAAAAAAATGTATTTATCGCAAAACGGCTTTAAGCTTATTAATAAAGAAAAATTTGAAATGATTGAATTAATGGATTCTGCATTTAATGTACGGGTATATTTTTCCAACCCGACCTTGGATAAACAATTGAAAATTAATTATTGAATAAATAAAATTATGGATATTCTTTTAAAAAGTTTATCTGCTGCAATTGTAACAGCTATAATTTTGATTATTGCAAAATTTTCAGGGCCAAAATTGGCAGGCGCAATTGGCGGCATTCCGATCGTTTTTGCGATGTCTTACATTTTATTAACTTTAAATGACAAAGGGTTATCCCGTGATTTTCTAGTTGGCGGAATTTATGGTGCATTAGCTGCGATTTTTTTTAGTTTTCTTTTGCTTTGGTTAAATTCACAATTTCTTAAAACCCATTGGATCAACTTTGCCGTTGCTTATTTTTTATGTTTTGTATTTGCTTTGGCTTTAGTTTATTTTACAAGAAAATAATATGGAAAATAAAAAATGCATCATTGTTCATGGGTGTCCTTCAACCCCGGAAACGATGGTTGATTTGGGTGCCAGATACGATCAACATTGGATTGCTTGGACAAAAAAACAGTTAAACGATAAAAATCTGGCAACAGAAGCACCTCTTATGCCTACGCCGTGGGAACCGGATTATGATAAATTCAAAAATGAATTTGAAAAATATAATACCAATGAAAACACGATTTTAATTGGCCACAGTTGCGGTTGCGCTTTCTTGGTTCGCTGGCTAGGAGAAACAAAAAGAAAAATATTTAAACTTATTTTGGTCGCACCTTGGAAAATTGCCACAAAGGAAAGGATATTTAGAGAGCAATTTTATAATTATTCAATAGATGAAACTATTAAAGATAGGGTTGAAGAAATTGTAATGTTTACTTCCAATAACGAAGAAGATGCCGGCAAAGAAAGTTTAAAAATTTTTCATGATGTGCTTGGCGGTAAAATAATTGAACTGCAAAATCACGGCCATTTTACCATGAAAGACATGGGAACCGTGGAGTTTCCTGAATTATTAGAAGAGGTTTTAAACAAATAGTCCGTAAAATAAAAAAGATTGTCATATGATTAAATTGGGATATTCATTAGGCCAGAAAAAACCTAAATATTCTCTTAAAGAAAGGATTGAAATTTTATTATCAGTGGAAAATTATGCAGTTGAGGTTAGTTATATAGTGGCCGGCCGATTGGATGAGAAATTAGATACTGATGATATTAAAAAAATTAAACAATTTGACTATATTTCCATTCACGCTCCCGCACTGACTACCGAAGATCCAAAAGTTTGGTTAAGATATCCTAGTGCGGAGGGCAAGGCGGTTATTGAAGATCTTTTAAAAATAGCTAAAGATATTAACGCCAATACCATTCTTTTTCATCCGGATCTGGTTGACGATTTTAAATGGCTAAATGATAAAGTTGGCAATTTGTTGGCTTTTGAAAATATGGATGTTCATAAATCTTTTGGCAAAACAGTTGAAGATTTAAAAAGTATTTTTAAACAAGCGCCTCAGGCTAAATGGGTTTGTGATGTTAATCATCTTTATACCATAGATCAATCTATGGAATTGGCTGAGGAATTCCATAAAAATTTTCAGAACAAACTTTGCCATTATCATTTGAGCGGATATGGCGGGTTTCATGAGGCTTTGCATATTTCCCAAGAAGATATTATATTAAAAGGAATAAAAGATTTTTCCATACCAATAATCAATGAGGGGAGCGCTTTAAGAGACGGCAAAACATCATTGCTTAAAGAGAATGATTATATTTTAGATAGGTTAAAGCAAAAGTTTGGGCATTGAGCTAAAAGCAGGATATGAATCAAAAAATAATTTGGAAAAAAATTTGGCAAGATGGCGATAAGGGTGGAGTTAATATTTTTGCCAAAAGAAGTTTGGTTAAAATAAAAAATAAAACCTTTAAAACCTTATTGGATTTGGGCTGTGGGACGGGCGTTGATTCTTTGTATTTCGCTAAAAAAGGCTTGGATGTTACGGCGGTTGATTTTTCGGGCACAGCCATTAAACACCTAAAAAGGAAATTAAAGCAAGAAAAAATAAAAAACATTACTCTTAAAATACTGGACATAAAAAAAATTAATTTTCCGGTCAAGTCGTTTGATATCGTATACGCCCATCTTAGTTTGGATTATTTTGATAATAAGACCACCTTAAAGGTATTCAACAAAATATATAAAATATTAAAAAATGGCGGTCTACTATTTGTTAAATGTAAGTCGGTTAACGATTCTTTATATGGTCAGGGTAAAAAAATCAATGAAGATATGTTTATTAAACGAGGTCACATTAGGCATTTTTTTACGGAAAAATTTATGAAAACAAATCTTAAAAAATTTAAAATTTTATCAATAAACAAAACTTTATCCCTTTACCATGGATATAAGAGTTCTTTTATTGAAGCGGTTGCTTGCAAATCATGAAAATAGATATGAACATCAGACCAGCGACAAAAGAAGATTTAAAGCAGTGCGAAGCGATTTTTAATTTGCGGGAATTGTACACGGCATCGGGGCATAATTTGACAGCGGAATTTGTCGTCAATTATCTAAATGAAAAATATTTTTTAGTGGCTGAAGATGAGGGTCAAATAGTTGGCGCGATTTACGGGGAACCGTTAAAGGCGGGCGGAGTGGTTATTTGGGTTTTGGCCGTTTTGTCAGATAAGCGAGGCCAGGGAATCGGTTCGGCTTTACTTATGGCCCTTGAAGAAAATACACGGTCTGATGGCAGAAAATGGCTTTATTTAAATGCGCCAGCTCAAAAACCGGCTACTATCAATTTTTACAAAAAGCACGGTTATGATATAGGTCAGACTTATATTGAGTGCGCTAAAAATTTATGAAAACAATTATCCGCAACATTATTATTATTTTATCTTATTTAACCACTATTCCTTTTTGGCGCAGAATACTTTTAACCAAGCCCTTAGTTAGGGTTTGGTGCTTGCATAATGTTAAAGATAATGAAGTTGCATATTTTGAAGAAAAAGTCGTCTGGCTGAAAAATAATTTTAACGTTATTACGCCCCAGCAATTTTTAAATAAAGAGCTGGCAAATGATAAGATTAATGTATTAATAACTTTTGACGATGGTTATCAATCGTGGTTAAATCTTGTTTTACCAATTTTAAAAAAACATAGTTTAAAAGCTGTTTTTTTCATTAATCAACCTTTTAGATGTCATGAAGCCAAATTGCTATCTGATGGCCATACTTTGGGTGGGCACAGTGTTTCTCATCCGCGCTTAACTAAACTATCACCCGAACAATTATCAGCAGAAATTAATAAGTCAGTTAATTCGGCTTTTTTTGCCTATCCCTTTGGCGATAAGCAAAGTTATAATCCAGTAGTAATTAATGAAGTAAAAAAAGCCGGTTATAAGTTTGGTTTTACTATTTTGCCCGGATATAATAATTCAAACACCAACCCTTACTTATTGCACCGTGATTCCTTGGATGTTGGTACACCAATGTTGATTTTTAAACTGTGGTTTAAGGGCAGTTATGATTTGTGGAAAAAGTGGTTTTAATGAATATTTACAGGATCTTGACTAGGCGCTTTTGAAGAGTTAAAATTACAACTCAAGGGTCAATTTAATAATTAAAAAGAAAAGCAATGCTAAGAAAAGCGAAAATTGCAGTTGTCGGCCAAAAGCTGGACAAAAACTCACTGGTAACAGTGGAAATAATGGAGAGCTTCTTTGAAACCTACGCTTCCGCCATAAAGCAGGATTCGGATGCTTTAAGGGACGAGATGAATCAAAGGTTGAATAAGCAGGATGGTGTTTTACAAACCATTTTGCATATTGTAACTGGTTCTGATGTGGAAAGGCAAGAAATGAGATCGGAGCTATGGTTGCATGATAAAAGAATTTCCAAATTGGAAAAACAGTTAGTTTAATATATATAATAAAACAGCCCCAAAGTATATGCTACGCATAACTTCAGGGCTGTTTTTTAATAAAATGAAATTACTTTAAACCCCAGCGGTATTTAACGGCTTTTTCTATTTTTCCAAAAATCAGCTGATCAAAAATAACGCCGATTATAATTATGATAAGCATTACGGCCATAACCTGGGCCATATCGTTAAGTTCTCGGCCAAACATTAATAATTGCCCTAAACCTATGGTGATAAAAAGCATTTCACCGCTCATCAATGATCGCCAGGCAAATGACCAACCCTGTTTTACCCCGGTTAAAAAATTTGGCAAAATAGCGGGTAAAATAATGTATCGGGATAAATTAAAACCGTGCGCTCCCAGCATTTTACCGGCATTAATAAAAGCCGGTGGAATATGGCTAACGGCATCGGTTACCGAAATAGTTAAACTTAATACCGTACCCATGATGATAACAAAAATAATGGCTTGTTCATTTAACCCAAACCACAGCAAAGCCAGTGGGAGCCAGCAAATGCTTGGTAAAGTTTGCAATCCTAAAATCAAGGGTTGTAAAGTTTCTTGCAAAAGTTTGAATTTGGCAATTAAAAATCCCAATACTGTACCGACGATCAATGATAACCCAAAACCCAGAAAAATTCTTTTTAAACTAATTAATATTCCCAACATAAAATGTCCGGAAACAAAACCGTTGAAGATGGTAGCAAAAACATCAATAGGGGATGGAAATAGCCACTGGGGCCAAATTTTAAGCAAAAACAAAGCTTGCCACAATAAAATCAGAAGTGCGATAAAAAGTAACGGTTTGGCAAGGCGGATGAATTTATTTTTCATAATGTTCCAATTCATTAACAACTTTGGCCACTTCGGTTTTTAATTCCTGATTAATAGCGTTGCTTATTTTAGCTACTTCAATATCGTTAATATCTCGCGGGCGGGGTAAATTTATTTTAAATTCTTTTTTAATTTGCCCGGGCCTGGCCGTAAATACCAATACCCGATCGCCCAGCACTACCGCTTCGCGCACATTGTGGGTTACAAACAAAATGGTTTTTTTGGAAAATTGCCAAATTTCCTGCAACTCTTTGTAAAGCATTTCCCTGGTTTGGGCATCCAGCGCGGCAAAGGGTTCGTCCATTAGTAAAATATCGGGTTTTAAAGCCAGAGTACGGGCTAAAGCAACGCGCTGTTTCATGCCGCCGGAAAGTTCGTGCGGGTAGGCCTCTTTAAAATTACTCAAGTGGGTAAGTTCCAAAAAATAATCAACCACTTCGTTGATTTTTTCTTTGCTTTTTTTTAAGATTTTCAAGCCAAAAGCAATGTTATCTTTAACTTTAAGCCAGGGAAAAAGGGTTGGCTCCTGAAACATAAAGCCAAGCTTGCCCGCAAATTCTATTTTTCCACTATCAATTGGAGCTAGGCCGGCAATGATGTTTAAAAGTGTTGATTTGCCGCAACCCGAAGGCCCAACCAAACAAACAAATTCACCTTCTTGCAAATCAAGGTTAATGTCTGTTAAGGCCTGAATTTTTCCGCTTTCGCCCGCAAAAGTTTTATTGATATTTTTGACCTGTAACTTCATTGAGGAGGTTTAAATTATAGAGATTGGTTAAATCCGGCTGGGTTTTGCCCAAATAACCCTGATCAAAGGCCCAAGATGCAAAAGTTTTTACCGAATCAGTTAACGGATCAACGGTAAAATTTAATTTTTCCCAGGCCGAACTTAAAACGTTATCGGCTAATTTTTTGGAAGATAATTTTTCAATTTCCGAATTTACTACGGCTTGCGCCTCAATGGGATTATTTTTTAGCCAGTTAGTAATTTCTACTTGCGCCCTTAACCAATTTTTTACCAAATCAGGATGTTGGTTTAAAAATTCGGTACGGACAATAATGTTGGTTGTGGTAAATTGATTGTTGGGCCACAAATCGCGTTCGTCTATTAAGCGCACCCCGCCTGCCTCTTCAATTAAGCGTGAAGCCCAGGGCTCGGGTGCCCAAGCGCCATCAAGTTCTTTCTGGCTAAACATGGTTAACTGATCGGCATTGGCAATAGGAATGATTTGGGTTTTTTCCAATATGCCGTTATCTTTTAAATAATGTCTTAAAGAAATATCTTGAGTATTGCCTTGCTGGGGCGAAGCGATTTTTTTGCCAATTAACGCATTTACTCCGTTTTGGCTGTAATCGTTGGCCAGTTCTTGGCTGACAATTAACGAAGCTCCACCGGAAGCCGAACCGCTGATAATTTGTAAGGCCTGGCCTTGGGATTTTATATAGCCGTTAAGGGCAGGGCTTGGGCCAATGTAGCCCAAATCTATTTCACCGGCAAAAAGCGCCTCAATTTCAGCTGGACCGGCATTAAAAATTTTAGCTTCCAACTTTACCGAATCGCCTAAGGCCTTTTGGAATGTTCCCATATTCATGCCGGCTAAGGCTTGAGCATGGGTTATGTTGGGAAAGTAACCAACTTTCATAATTTGCGGTTCCGCAACAATTGGTTTTTGTTCCGTATCATTATTGTTTTTACCGCAACCGCTTAAAGTTAAAACCATTATGATTATAAGCGATAATTGAAGAATTTTTTTATTCATATAGCAATTAGTTTATAACAATTCCACTGGCGGCAATATCTTCGCCGGAAATAATAACAAACCGACCAAGTTCTTGGATGTAATTGTAATCTTCAACTACAATGGGATTGGAGGTGATTATAGTTACATCAGCTACTTCGGTTTCTTTAATTTCTTCTTTTCGATCAGTTAAAATTTCTAAACTGGAAGAATCAATAACTTTATTGATTATTTTAATTTCCGCCTCTGTTTCTTGAGTGGCGCATTTTAAAATAAATTTTTCGCCAATTTTAATGCCCGAAGGTGACATCCAAAAAATTCTGGCGTTAAATTGATTGGTAACCTTGGGTAAATCATTGGTGGCGCAGGCAACTTGTCCGCGTTTAATTGGCAGGTCATCTTTGATAATCAAACCAATGTTGTGGCCGGCAGAAACGGAAGTTGGATCTTGATTCCATTTTTTAACTGCCACAACGGTGGTTTTTTGATTGCCAGGTAAAAAAATTATTTCTTGATTTACAGAGATTGTGCCGCTTTCAATTTGGCCAACAAGCAAATCTTTATCACTATGATCGGTTTCACCCAAACCGGCCCAGGTTTTTCTGTCTGCTGCGGTATAAATATCCTGAACAGGCAATCTTAAAGGCAAAGATTGAGTAGGCAAGGTTTCGGAAAATGAATCAAGAGCTTGCAAAACAGTAGGGCCGCTGTACCAATTAATCTTGGTTGATTTATTGGCAATATTATCGCCGTTGCTGGCGGAAATGGGGATAATGTAGGTTGGTGTTAAGTTAACCGCTGTTAAGTGTTTTAGCAATTCGGTTTTAATTTCTTCAAATTTGGTTTCCTGATAATCAACCAAATCCATTTTATTAATCACGATCACGATTTGTTTTAACCCGAGCAAGCTTAAAATATAGGCATGGCGCTTGGTTTGCTCTTTAATGCCTTCTTTGGCATCCACTATCAAGATCGCGCCTTCGGCTTGGGCACTGCCGGTAATCATGTTTTTTAAGAATTCTTTGTGGCCGGGCGCGTCAATAATTACGTAATCGCGTAAAGCGGTTTTAAAGAAAATCTGCGCCGTATCAATGGTAATCTTTTTCTGCCTTTCTTCTTCCATATAATCCATTAAATAGGCAAATTCAAAAGGCCGGCCCAATGATTCGCAAACGGTTTTAACTTCGTCTATTTTTGATTGGGGCATAACGCCGGTATCTACCAAAAGCCGGCCGATTAAGGTTGATTTGCCATGATCAACATGGCCCACAATCACGAGTTTTAAATAATTTTTATCCATAGGTTATAAATGTTTAATATTTTGAATTGATAATTTTATATTTTTTGATTCGGCGGTAAAAAAATATTTTTTTCATCCTCGGGAAACGCGCCCATCGCTGGTGCATTTTTCCTGATGAGCTATGCCCGCCGATTTGAATTTTATCAGGTCGCATTTGGCGAGGCTTAAACGGTCCCTCGGAATGCAAAAATATTTTTTCACCGCCTCATCTATCTTTACATATACCCCAAACTTCTTAACTTTTGCATGGTATACATTTGTTCTTTATCCATAGCCCGGCCGGAACGTTCCGCTTCTTTTGTTGTTGCCAATTCTTCAATAATTTTATCAACCGTATCGGCATCGGATTTCATGGGATTGGTTATTGGTTTACAGCCAAGTGAACGGTACCTTAAACCGTTTTTGGCATAATACAATTCATTAACCGGTAATTTTTCACGCTTAACGTATTTCCAAATATCCAGTTCTGTCCAGTGGAGCAGGGGATGAACCCGCACATGGTTTTCTTCCAAGACCTTGGATTTGTATTGATCCCATAATTCAGCCGGCTGATCTTGATAGTTCCATTTAAAATCCTGGCTGCGAGGTGAAAAAACCCTTTCTTTAGCCCTAATACCGTGTTCATCGCGTCTAATTCCTAACAGCAAGGCCTTAAAACCTTTTTCGGCCATTGTTTGTTGCAAAGCAACGGTTTTAAGTTCGTGGGCACAGGTAAAGGCATCATGGGTGGCGTAACTAATACCTCTTTTAATGGCATCGTCATTTCTGGCAATAATCAAATTTAAGCCCCACTCTTTGGCGTATTTATCCCTAAAGATATACATTTCCGGAAATTTATAAGTTGTATCAATGTGCATTACCGGAAAAGGCACATGGCCCATAAAGGCCTTGCGTACTAGCCACAACAGGGAAGTGGAGTCCTTACCAATACTCCAGAGCATGGCAATATTTTTATATTGATAGTAGGCCTCGCGGATAATGTAAATTGATTTGTTTTCAAGTTGATCTAAGTGATCCATATAAATGATTGATTAATTTTATAGTTCGTTTGCAAAAAATTGTCACTAACCTCTCTCACTTTTAATTATTTAAGATAACCCAAGCTTCTTAAGCGGTCTTTGACTTTATCTTCATCCTGCTTGTTAAAACTGTAATCGAGCGGTTTGGCGTCAATTTGTTGACTGTCCGAAACAATCTGCCTTAAAACATAAGTAACAAAGCTGGAAACCGCAGCAAAGCCGGTTGGCTCGATCAGTTTTTTAAGCTTGTCGTTTAAGGGGATAGGCAGGGAAACGGTGGTATATTTGTGGGTATTTGTGCCCATAAGTATATTTGATTAATTTATATAATGTATTTTAATTAAGTGTAATTAGAATGTCAAGGACTAAAAAATGGCTAATATTAGCCAATTAAAAGCATTGGGGATAAGTTTTTAAGGGGATTTTAGTAAAAAAAGACCAGTAGGAAGCATATTGTGCATTCCTACTGGTAATAGATTTGTTGTCAAATCTAAGAAATTCGCAGTCCAAGATGGGGTAATGCTCGAACAGTTGCCATAACAGCGGACCATTCGTTGATTTGGCCATCAACCACCAATTGGATCCAATCATTCAAGGGTATCAGTTCGGTTTCAATAACCTCACTGGTATCAAGTTTGGCTGGTTGTGTTTTTTGGCAGCCGGTGGCCAAAAACAAATGCGCCTTGGTAGGCGAATTACGAGTAGCCATCCAGCCGAAACCCAAACTAATCAGTTCGCCAGCTTGGTAGCCGGTTTCCTGCAACAGTTCGCGTTTCATCACTTCGCTGGGCGATTCGTTAAAATCAGCTGTGCCAGCTGATAACTCGCGTTCGATCGAGTTTCGCCCTTGCTTGAATTCGTTAACAACCAGAACCTGATTGCCGCAGGTAAGGGCCAGAACAACAGACCAATCCTTCTGAACTAACAGAGAAAAGGTCTCAATCTGGCCGGTGTGCGGATTTTCAAAATCCTGCTCAATCAATGACTTGCCATACTTACCGGCGATTTTTCTGTGTTCGCCGGCGTTTGGCAATATCTGTGGTTTTCCCACGAGCCCTCCGTAATGAAAAGTATTATTATGATTTTTCAAATGAAGCAATTCTTTGCACATTATCATAATATATCGTTTTTGTCAATCTTTAAAAAAAGATAAGGAAATGTTATAATATTTGGGATATTTAGAAAAAATTAAGCTTAAATTTGCCTTTTTCATTGATGTTTATCAAAAGCATTATTAAAGATCTTATCTATTTTTTTTGCCAATTGGTTTTGCCTTATCCTAAAAATAGGGCAATTATTTTAATGTACCATTCTATTGGCCAGGAGGGGGAATTTTTTCAAACAACTCCGGCTAATTTTGCCCAGCAAATGGCTTATTTGGCTGATAATAATTTTAAAGTGATCAGCTTAGCAGATTGTTTGGATATTTTGCAATCGGGCGGCAATTTTTTAAAAAAAACCGTTGTGATAACTTTTGATGACGGTTATTTGGATAATTATAACGAGGCCTATCCGATTTTACAGCGCTATAACTTTCCGGCTACCATCTTTGTTAATACTGCCGATTTAGGAGGATTTAGAGTGGCGAGAGGAGGATCAAAATTGGCATTATTGTCGGAGAAAGAAATTTTGGCCATGAATCAATCGGGCTTGATCGATTTTGGCTCACATTGCCATCATCATCAAAAATTACATCAATTGGCAATTGCCAAAGCCGAAGAAGAATTAAGTGAATCGCAAATAATTTTGGAAAAATTGTTAAGCAAAAAAGTTTCTGTCTTGGCTTATCCTACCGGCCGTTACAATGAGCAGGTTAAAAAATCAGCGGGAAAGTTTTATAAAACAGCACTAACCGTTAAGCCGGGTTTGGTAAAACACGGTGTTGATTTGCTGGAAATGCCCCGCAATGCCGTTGATCGACCAGTGAGCATGATTCAATTTAAAGGCATAGTTAAGTACGGTAAAATATGAAATTGATTTATATCACCAATTCACGGTTACCAACCGAAAAAGCCCATGGCCATCAAATAGTGAAGATGTGCTCCGAATTTGCAGCTGCTGGTGCTGATGTTACTTTGCTTTGGCCTACCAGAAAAAATCCCATAACCCAGGATGTTGTTTCGTATTATAATTTAAAAAATAATTTTACTTTACGGCAAATCAACAGCTCTGATTTTATTCAGTTTGATCGGTATTTAAAAAAATTTAGTTATCTGTTGCAAAGTTTGTTTTTTTTAAGTAAATTGTATTTTTTAACTCTGGATAAGGATGCAGTTATTTATACCCGCAAGCCAGAAATTGCCTGGTTATTTAAGATCAAGGGTTATAAAGTGGTTTTTGAAAGCCATGAATGGTTTGGTAAAAGCAAAAATGTTGCTCTAAAACTTATTAAAAATGCGGATAAAATTATTGTTACCAATAACTATCTTAAACACGAATTTGTTAAAAATTTTTTTGAAGATAAGAAAATTTTAGTTTGCCCGCATGGGGTGGATAAAGAATTGTTTGATTTAAATATTTCCAAAGAGCAGGCCTTAAAAAAATTGGATCTGGTTAATTTGGTTGATAAAAAAATTCTGCTATATACCGGCAGTTTTAAAACCATGGGTCAGGATAAGGGTTTAAAGGAAATTTTACACGCCTTGCAAATATTAAGCGATAAATCATTATTTTTTATAGCCGTAGGCGGTACAGAACAAAGCATTAAGGAATACCAGGCATTGGCTGATCTGCTGGGTGTAGGTGAGCAAGTAAAATTATTGCCACATGTTAGTCAAGCTAGTTTGGGTTATTTTCAAAAAGCGGCCGATGCTTTACTAATGCCATTTCCTAATAAAGCCCATTATAAATATTTTATGGCGCCGTTAAAAATGTTTGAATATTTGGCGGCCACAAAACCCATTATTGCTACTGATTTGCCCAGTATTAGAGAAATTTTAACCGATGAAACTGCCTGGTTTTGTAAACCAAGTGATCCTCAGGATTTGGCTAAAGTGATAACGCAGGTGTTTAATAATCAAGAATCGGCTGAAAAAAAAGCCCAAGCTGCGCATGAACTTTCATTTAGTTTTAGCTGGCAAGCAAGGGCCAAAAAAATAATTGAATTTATTTTTCATGACAGATAAAAAAACAATTTGCTATTTTGGGGATTTTGATCCTAATTATGCCCGCAATCGAGTTTTGATTAGCGGTCTAAAAGCCAATGGCCAAGAAGTTATTTTGCTTCGCACAGTAGGCAAGGGGATTGCGGCAAAAATCAAACTGTTACAAGAATTTAAAGCAAGTAAGAAAAAGTTTGATTTGGTTATTGTTGGCTATTCCGATTCTAGATGGGCAGTAATTGCTTTAAGATTGTTGTTTAAAAAGTTATTGGTGTGGGATGCTTTTTATTCATTGTATGACGCTTATGTTTATGATCGCCAACTGGTTAAACCGGTTAGTTTAAAAGCGTTTTATTATTGGCTTATGGAGTGGCTAAATTGCCGATTTGCTGATAAAATACTGTTGGATACCAATGCCCATATTGATTATTTTGTTAAAACCTTTGATCTTCCTAGACCTAAATTTATTAAGGTTTTAATTGGCGCCGATGATGCGATTTTTAAATAAAATATTAATAGAAATTTTTTATGAATTACAATAAATACCAAAGAGTATTGGTTACCGGCGCGGCCGGCTTTATGGGCAGCCATTTGGTGGATTATTTAATTGCCAAAGGTTGTAATGTTTTTGGTTTGGATGATTTATCCGGAGGATACATGAGAAATGTTAATCCAAAATCACAGTTTACGGTTTTGGATTTGCGTGATAAACAAGCTACCGCCGATTACATTAATAAAATTAAGCCCGATTTAATTTACCATCTGGCAGCCGATGCCACCGAAGGTCGCAGCCAATTTACACCTCAAGAATGCACGGAACGGAATTATTTTTCGTATTTAAATTTACTGATTCCCGCCATTAAAAACGGTTTAAAAAAGATGCTCTTAACTAGCTCCATGTCGGTTTACGGCAATCAAGAACCGCCGTTTACCGAAAGTATGCCCACCAGGCCGGAAGATATTTACGCTATCTCTAAGGCCTCTATGGAACAGGCCACCAAAATTTTAGCCGAGGTTCATAATTTTGAATTTACCGTTATCCGGCCGCATAATGTTTATGGACCAAGACAAAATAAAGCCGATCCGTACCGTAATGTTGTTGGCATTTTTATTAATAAACTGCTTGAAAACAAACCGTACTATATTTACGGCGACGGCAATCAAAAAAGGGCATTTACCTACATTGATGATTGCGTGCCACCCATGGCCGAAGCGGGTTTTATGGATAATTTGCATCAAGAAATTATTAATATCGGTCCGGAAGAAGAAATTACCATTAATGAATTATCCAATATCATTTTGGAAGAATTTTTTCCTCAAGCCGAAGATAGGGCTAAATTTGATCCTATTCATTTGCCGGATAGGCCTCAAGAAGTTAAAAATGCTTTTTCTTCCAATCAAAAAGCCAAGCAGTTGCTTAATTATGAACCCAAAACTCCCTTAAGGGATGGCTTAAGGCAAATGTTGGTTTGGGCTAGGGAAGTGGGTTATGAGCAACCCAAGTATTTGGATAATTTGGAGCTTGAAACAGTTGATACCCCACGAACATGGAAAGAGAGATTAATTTAAGCAAAAAATTCATAGTCGGATTTTGGGGCAAGGTTATCCCGTTACAGGGGGTGCCTTATATAATTGAGGCGGCTAAAATTTTAGAATTTGATTCTGATATCAATTTTGAGTTAATCGGTGACGGACAAACATATCAAGAATCAATTTCATTAGCAAAAAAACTCGGTTTAACAAATATTTGTTTTGCCGGACAAGTGCCATTTATTGAAATGCCCTTGCGGATAAAAAAATATGATCTGTGCTTGGGAATTTTTGGAGAAACCGAAAAAACTTTGAGAGTAATTCCTAATAAAATATACGAAGCCATTGCCTGCGTTAAACCGGTGATTACAGCCAATACCCCGGCGATAAAAGAATTGTTTTACGATCAAAATAATATTTTATTATGCCAAAGAGCCAATGCCAAAGATTTAGCTGAAAAGATTATTTTATTAAAAAACAATCATGATTTACGAAAAACAATTGCCAGCGGTGGTTATAAATTATACCATCAATTTTGCAGGCCAGTTGTGATAGCTGAAAAATTAATTAAGGATTTATTTTAATCAATTTATGTCACTGGATCAATATTATCAAGGCGCCAAGTATCATAAAATTAATGATTACCGTAAAAACGCGATTATTCGCTGGTTGACCCAAAACTCTCATAAAACTATTTTGGATATTGGTTGCAGTAATGGTATTTTAGGCCAAGAGGTAAAAAAATTAATGCCCTGCCGATTTTTTGGCACGGATATTTCCGCTCAAGCAGTGCATGAAGCCAAACAGGTATTGGATAATGCCTGGCAATTCAATCTGGAAGATGAAATTGTAAATTGGCCCGAAGAATTAAGGCAAAATAATTACGATGCTATTGTGCTTTCGGAAGTTTTGGAACATTTGTTTGAACCGGAAAACTTATTAATCAAGCTTAAAGAATTGCCTCAGGCAGATAAAGAGATTTTAATTACCGTGCCAAATTTATTGTTTTGGAAAAATCGTTTAAAAATATTTTTTGGCCAGTTTAATTACACCAACCAGGGGATTATGGATAAAAGCCATATTCATTTTTTTTCGTGGGCCAGTTTTAAAAAAATGATTGCTGATTCGGGGTATCGAATAATTGAAATTGATAATCACGCGCCAACCAGGGGCACTAAGCAGTTGGTAAAAATTTGGCCAGGTTTGTTTGCTTATCGGTTTATTGTTAAAATTGCTATTAAATAATTTAATAAACTGGTGGCATATATTTTATTTTTGAAACGAGGACTTGTGTGAGCACTCTAAAAAATGTTCGGAGTAAAATGACAAAAGGAGCTAATGGCTGAATCAACGAGACGTACACTGGCGAGTTCCGCAGTGAAAAAATAAAATATATGCCACCAATTATAACACTATGAATAAACCACTAAAAATTTGTTACTTTGGTTTAGCTAAGCCCCGGTGGCCCAGAGATTTGGTTTATTTAAAAGGCCTTAAACAACAGGGCTGGGAAGTATTGGAGGTTTGGGATAATTCTCGCGGCTTGCTAAAATATTGGCGGGTTTTTAAACAGCATTGGAAAATTCGTCATGATTACGATTTGATGTTTGTGGGCTATCAAAGCAATTTAATGGCACCGCTAGCCAGATTAATTTCTTCTAAAAGAGTAGTTTATAACGCCTTGTGTTCAAAGTACGAAAGCATTATTTTGGATCGGCAGGAACATAAGCCCATTTCCTTGCACTCTTTGTATTTTTGGTTGATTGATTGGCTGGCCTATAAAACAGCCCATTTGATTTTAGTGGAAAGCGAAGAACAAAAAAAATTTTTAACAAAGTTTTTTTTGGCAAATCCTAAAAAATTCAAAGTAATTTTTACCGGTGCCGATGAAGCGTTATTTTACCCTGATCCGGCTATTGCCAAATTTGAAGAATTTACCGTTATTTTTAGGGGTTGGTTTTTACCGGCCACTGGCGTGGAATACGTGATTGAGGCGGCAAAATTGTTAGAAAAAGAGCATATCAAATTTATTTTAATCGGTCATGGCGCCTATATCCCAAAAGTTAAGGAAAAAATCGCCACACTCCAGGTTACCAATCTGGAGTTGATTACCGACTATTTATCGGATGATGATTTGCGAGCCAAGATGTTGGCATCACATATCTGTTTAGGGCAGTTTTCGGAACATATCCGCCTGGAGCGGACGATTCAAAATAAAACCTTTGAGTCATTGGCTTTGGCTTTGCCTTACATTACCCGCGATTCCAAGAGCAATCGGGAAATTTTAACAGATGGCCAAAATTGCCTTTTTGTTAAAGCAGCTGATCCGCAGGATTTGGCCGATAAAATAATGATTTTAAAAAATGATCCTGAATTAACTAAAAAAATAGCCCGGAACGGCTACCAGACATTTATTACCAAGCTATCGCCCGAAGTTTTAGGCAAACATCTGGTTAAGATCATTGAAGATTTTTTTGGCTAAAACTGATTGAGTTTTTTAACGATATAAGCCATTTCTGCCTTGGTTAATTCCGGAAACATAGGTAAAGAAACGATCTTTTTGGCTACGGAACTTGTTTGAGGAAAGTCCGTTTTTTTGACCTTCAAAAATTTGTAGGCAGTTTGCTCAAAAATAGGATACTGGTAATGAATGCCATAATCAATTTTGTTTGCTTTAAGATGATGAATAAATTTATCCCTATTTTTTACTTGCACAACAAACAAATGCCACGCATGTCCTGTCGGATTTTTTATAAGAGGCAGTATGATTTTTTGGTTATGAATATTATTAAGATAATATTCGGCAATCCGGTGGCGTTGATTGTTCCATTTGTTTAAATGTTTCAGTTTAACACTCAAGATAGCCGCTTGAACTTCATCTAAACGGCTATTATAACCCTCAAGTTCAGCAAAGTTTTTTTTGCTTGTGCCATAACAGCGTAACTGCCGGCAAATTTGGGCCAGCTTTTTATTGTTGGTAACAATCATGCCACCATCGCCATAAGCTCCTAAATTTTTGGTGGGATAAAAGCTAAAGCAGGCAAGATGGCCAAAACTGCCGGTGTATTTTGAACCAATTTTAGCGCCTACGGACTGAGCGCAATCTTCTATGACTTTGAGTTTATATTTTTTGGCAATCGCCATAATGGTCGGCATATTGGCCGCCTGGCCGTATAAATGAACCGGCAAGATTGCCTTGGTTTTTTTGGTAATGGCCTTGGCAATCAATTTTTCGTTTATGGTAAAGTCATTCTTAATATCAACGAAAACCGGCTTTGCGCCCGTCTCTCTAATGGCGCTAATTGTGGCGATAAAGGTGTTAGCCACCGTAATAACTTCGTCTCCAGAGCCAATTTTTAAGGCCTTTAGGCCGATTTTTAAGGCATCGGTGCCTGAATTAACTCCTATGGCATGTCTAGCGCCCAAATATTTGGCAAAATTAATTTCCAGCTTTTTCGCTTCTGGTCCTAAAATAAGCTGGCCTGAAGCCAGAACACGCTCAAAAACTATATTCAGTTTTGGTTTAATTATGCGGTATTGCCGTAGGTAATCAAAAAAGGGGATGGTTTTATTTTTTGACATATTTGATGAATTCTTCGTAATTTCTAATGTAATCTGATTTTTTAAAAAGCTGGCTGGCTAAAACCAAAATCACACAGTCCTTGGAAAACTTGTTCATCACGCGCCAAACCTTTGGCCCGATTTTAATCCCGTAGTAAGGATCATTGACCGTGATTTTTTGGCTGTGGGTGCCGTCATCCAAAGTTAAGACAAACGAGCCGTTAACGCAAAACAACACCTGTTCCAGTTTTTTATGCGCATGCATGCCTCGCAAGGCCTTGGGATTAAATAGGTTATTAATGAAATAAACCCGTTTAATTGGAAAAGGGATGTTTTTACCTTCTTCAATAATAACCAAATTGCCATCCGGAAAATCGTTAAAAAATTGGAACTTGGCAATGCTGGTATTTTTAATTCTGGTTTTTTTAATCATAAATTTAGGTAATAACTTTTTTAAAAAAACTTTTTATTTTGGTTGGTAAAAATTTACCAAGTTTTTTTCTGTAATAAATTAAGTTGGGGCTTAGGCCTAAAGAAAAATCAGGCCTCACTGTTTTAACCACGTCAAATGCTTGAGTTAAACCCCTAGTATAACTATTGTAAATTAATTTTTGGACATTGTGAATAATCGGCTGGGTGCTTTCTCCTATTATACGGTTACCTAGGCGAAACAATTTAACGCTGTGAAAATGATAAAAAATCAATGGAAATTTTTTTGCCGAACTTTTTTCAATAACCTGCAAACTTCCGGATTCCATACTAATATTATAATTGTTAATGTTCCAAATGGCCACTCCACCTCCCAAGTGTTGCAGTTCATGAACACCTGAAAATCTCGTCATCCAATCGTCTAAATATTTTTGATCGCCAAATTTATTATCTTCATATTTGGCATAACACCAATTTAAACAGGCAGTGCGCCACCAGTCCAAGGCACGCCAGCCGTCAGGATTGTTTTTAAAAGTCATAAATTGGACACAATATTTTCCGGCCAAAGCCGCCTTATCTTTATCGCGGGAAAAACGGTGTTCGGTGATTAAAATGGAATCATTTCCCAATTCGTTAAAAATTGGCTCCGGGGAGCTGTAAAAATACAAATCAGCGTCAATGTAAGTAATGCTCTCCAAATTATATTTTTTTAAAGTATACCAGGTGCTATTGGAAGAACAGGTCCAACAATATTCCATGGGGCTACGAGTATTTTTAATTTTTAACAGCTCTTCATCTTCAAACTCTTGCAATGAAACTACTACTATATTAGGCAAGTTTAATTCTTTCAAGATCTTTAAACATTCATCGTCAAAAGGGAAGACGTATAAGCAAAAATCATCCAAATGCTCTTTTAACGATTGGTACATGGCTAACCCCCTAATTAGGTAATGGGAATTAAATAAAGTGCAAAAATTGTATTTCATAAGCTCTGCTTTTTTAAAAGAAAACCTTTTTCGCAGGCAACTGTGTCGCCCAAATCAAGGTAATCGCCGGGTTGGTAATATTTGTTAAGTGAGGCAAAATCGGCGATAATTTCGTATCGGCCTGCAAAAAAATCGGTAAATTTTTCCAAATTAAAAAACCAAGCAGGGTAGCTGGCCTCATAAATGCGCGGCGGCACCTTTTGGATTGTTAAACGGTCCGCTCCAGCAGCAATAAAAGTGGTCCGGTCAAATAGCAAGTAATCTATTTTTAGAGATATAATTTTTTCCAGCATATCGTAGGGTTTTTCTAGATATTGCCATACGCCTGATAAAATAACCACCATCGGCTTTTGTTCAAACAAACAACTTTCAATAGTCGGATAAAATTTAAGCGACTCGTTTTTTGAAAAAAGTTCTTTCCCGATTTTAACAAAATTTTGCTGTTCAACTATGTTCCAGTTAATTTCTGGCAAATGTTTGATAAAGGGCAAATTTTGAAAATAGGAGGTGCCCAAAGAGCCGCCAAAATCCAAAACATTTAGGCGATTATTGTTTTGACCGGCAATCCAGAGTAATGCGGCAACCATCGGCCAGGAATGCTTTATTTTGTCAAAGTTAACCGAGTCGCGTTCGTAAACCGCTTCACCGCGTAACACTTTTAAACGAGCCTGCTTAACCTTTTCTAAAATTAAAGGCAAATTATAGCCTGTGGAATCTGCCAAAGCCGATTGCCAATTTGGATAATTCCCAAAGAAACCGTACTTTTTACAACGCACGTGGTAAAATTCGGTAATAATAGGCGGGATAAATTTTTTGATTATTTGTTTAAGTTTGAGCATATTTATTTGTTAAATAATTCTTCCAAGCTGGTCAACTTTTTAAAATTCGGTTTTTTAACTTCATTAATGCAATGATCGATTTCCTTATAAATTGAATCTTTTTTAGACAAATAAGCTTGGCTGATTCTTGACCAGTACCAATTATTTATGTTTTTATCCTTTTCTTCGGCAAAAGTCAGCTTGGGATAAGCGGAAATGTCGTACATAGCGTATTCCCGGATATAAATAAAAGTCGCTTTGGCTCGATTTCGCGCTGTTTCCGAGAGCGGTTTTATTTTATCAGCTCGGCTTAAAATATTAAAGTATTCCGTTTGATTGGTGGGTTCCAGAGCAAAACCTAGGCCGGTGTAAAAATTATCGGCCGCGGTAATTGAAGGTACGCCGCCCATGGCCGGTATTTCAAAACCCGCCGAACCCAAGCAGGTTACCACCAAATCGGCGCAAGCAATCAAACTGCGGGTGTCCAGCTGATTGTCGTCGGCTAGGTAAACGATATTTTTGGGCGCATTGGAGAAAAGAAGATTAAAATCCACGTCGTTGGTTTGGTAATATTTGGCCGAAGGATGCTGTTTAAAAATCCAGTTCATTTGCGGATGTTTTTTGGCAAATTGCAAGGTTTGATAAAACCAATCGTAATAATCCTTGAAGATCATCCATTTAAAATGCGAATGAGGGCTATCAATAAAAGCGTGGAGCATGATAAAAATATTTTTTTGCTCTTTAGGCAAGCCGAAATCGGCGTTGAATTTTTGTTTTTCGCTGTAAAGCTTGCTGCTTGGAGCAAAAGCGTGCAAACCGTCTTTGGTGCTAAGTCCCGAAATATGTTTAGCAAGTACTTCCTGAAAAACCGTTTCCAGCTTAGCTGATCCCAGCTTTTCAATAATCTGATCAATTTCGTCGGAAGTAGGTTTTAAGGGGTAATCGTAGATTTCTGCCAATTTTTTATAGTCGCATAAAACAGTGCCAAAACGGAAATACCCGTGATAGCCGTATCTTAAGGCCACTCGAAGTAAAACGCCGCTACGGATGCCTACCTGGTGCGAAACCAGCACGCCGGCAAAGTTACCCGATTTTAACACAGTTTTTATCCTTAAATGCCTAAAAATACAAATAGCCATCACTTTAATAATCCGCCAATTGATTTTTTTGATGGTGGAAACGTGATAGGTATAAAGGTAGTTATCGTAAACAATATCTCCGTATTTGATTTTATCAAAATAAAAATTTACAATATTGCCTGTTACCAGTATTTGGGGAAATTTTGCCAGAGCTATCAGTGAGGCGTATATCTTTAATAAAAAAGAAAAAGTGGATTTTTTTAAAGGTTCGCTATCCGGAAAATACGATTTGATCAAGGCGTCATCGTATTTTTGGTTATTAAGCCAAATTGGATAAAACCCTTTGGCTTGGTTTAAAATCAAAGCAAATAAGGCATTCATATGAACAATCATCGGCAGATTCATTTCTTCAACCAAAAGTTTTTTCCCTCCGGTTAAAAGGGGATATTTGGCCAAAAATTCGCGATTGTTTTTTAAGAATTCATCCATTTTTTTTGATCCTTATAGATTTTAATAATGTACTTATTTTTTTTGAAAATAAAATAAGCCGGATATTTTTCATTATCTACTACTCTTAACAGATTAAATTGTTCAGCAATTGTTTTATGTGGATCCAAGGCGCTATCCGAAATGGTGCGGCGAGGATAATAAGTTGTTTTTTCTGTTTGTTTTTTCGCTGGCAGTTTTTTAAAATTTTTAACAAATTTAAAAATCAATTGAAAAATATTCTGAGCCAGTTTTTCTTGCCATTCGGCGATTAATTCGCTTCCATTAAGCCTAAAACTGGCTTTAAGATAATAATCACCTGCATCAATTTTATCCGCTACTTCAAATAAGGTCAGGGGGATGGTATTTTCCCCTTCTAAAATTTGCCAGGTCGTAGGCGACATACCTTTGCCTTTAGGCAGATTGCTGGCATGAACTACAATATTGTGAAGGCTTTTATTTCTTGTTTTTGGGGTAATGTATTGTTCACAGCTCAAGAAAAAAGTAATATCGCTCTTAGGTTTGATTTTTCGCGGATCATTCACAATCAGACAAATATTACCCATGCTGGTAAGACTTTTTTTTAATTTCACGGCCGGTGCATTAAACCAACTGTTGGGGTTATCAATAACAAGATTTATTTTCATAATGAGTTATTTATTTAGTTTAGACCAAGAAAGAGGTGTGCCAGCCGGGTAATGATTTTTTATTTTTTTACCCAGGACTAGTTCGTAATTTTTTGGCGGCAAACCATAGCCGGGCCTAATTGAACGCATATTTTTTTCCGTAATTTTTTCACCTTTTTTAATATCTTTAACGATAAAAAGGGATTTTTTAAAGATTATGCTATTTTTTTCGCCGGCAGTTTTGTTGTAAAATGGTTGTCCTAAGGATTTTTCGGCCAATCTGACTCCCTCTACCATATCTTTGAATTCTTGAGGTTCCAAAGAAAAAGCCGCATCTGGACCGCCGTCTGAATGTTTTAAAGTTAAATGTTTTTCAATGATTTTAGCTCCCAGGGCAATACTGGTAATAGCCGCGGTAATGCCTAAGCTATGGTCGGATAAACCGGTTATTACTTTAAATTTTTTTGTCAGATCGGGAATAGTTAATAAATTCATCTCTTCAGAACGAGCGGGATAAGCACTTACGCAATGCAAAATCGCCACCTGAGGGCAACCATATTTTTTTAAAGTTTTTAAGGCGTAGTCAACTTCTTTGGCTGTAGCCATGCCTCGTGAAATAATTACTGGTTTTTTAGTTTGGCCGACTCTTTTTAAAAGAGGAAAATCGCCAATTTCAAAAGAGGCAATTTTATAAATTTGGACTTTCATTTTTTCTAAAAAATCTACCGCGGTTTTGTCAAAAGGCGTAGAAAAGAAAAATAGGCCTTTTTTTTCGGCGTAGTTTTTTAATTTTGCCTGCCAATCCCAGGGAGTATAGGCCTTTTTGTATAAATCATATAAAGTTTGGCCGGACCAATTTTTTTGTTTGGTAATTTGAAAGTAACGGTTAACGCAGTTGATAGTTAAGGTGTCGGCGGTGTAAGTTTGTAATTTAATGGCATCGGCTCCGGCTGATAATGCGGCATCGATTATTTTAAGGCAGTTTTGGTATGATTGATTATGATTGCCTGACATTTCGGCGATAATAAAAGCCGATTCGCCTGGACCGATCAATCTGATTCCTTGAGGTGTTTTAATTTTGATTTTATCCATAAATTTTATGAAAATTTATATTTTCCGTTTTTTAAATCGTTTATGCCTTGCTGTTCAACCTTGATTCTGATTTTCATAGCTTCGCTTTTGTAAGCTTTGGTAATTTCCGAACGCCACTTGCGGGGTTCGTTTTGTAAACAGATTTTTTCGGCAGAAAGCAGTTTGAGTAATTTAAGTTTTCTTAAATCCAAAAGTTTTGGACTTGTTTTGATCATGTATTTGATGCGGGGCAAATGATGCTCATTGGAAATAATTTCCACCTCTCGGATTTTATGGTTTTTAACGTATTTATCCAACTCCAAAAGCTGTTCATAGGTGGTATTGGAATTATTTTCCGTGGCAATGTGGCTTGTTGGCACGCCCAACGCCACTAGTTCTTTTTTAACCACTGTAGAAATAAAAGGTGCGCTTTTAATGGCTTTAAGCTGTCCTTTACCGCCGGAAGCTAAAAAATATGATTTAGAGTTGTGTTGATAAAGATAGCTGGCTGCCAGTACCCTTAAACGATCGCCTAAAGCACCAAAATTATCACCCTCGTTAAAATTAGTGGTGCGCCAGCGGCCATTATTATCCTGTATCAAACTTCCGCCTAAAATATCGATAATTTTATCGGTTTTGTTCATAATTTATTTGATTTTTTTGGCTTCAACCACAAATGCCGAGGCCAAAAAATTACCTTTCCAGTCATTGGTTTTTTCCAATTTTAAGCTCTCTCTATCGTAGATTTTTTTGTATTTTTTTTGGAAAAATGTGGGTAAAGCGTGGTAATGGTAAAAATGGATCTTGGTAATGGCAAAACCGCAGGGTTTAAACAGTTCTTCTTCCAAAGTTAGGGGATTATGGAACCTGGCCATGATACTGGTATATTTAACTGCACCGTTTTCTTTTTTAATGGATACTGTGGTTTTTAAGCGATCAGCATAGAATTTTAATACTTCTTGTTGGATTTTTTTAGGAAAAACCTTAATGTTAAACATGCGATTTAAAAACAGATCCAATGAGTATTCGTTTAAGGTAGAAAGGGCGAATAAATCATTGCGAAAAGAAATAAAAGCCGAACCGTTTTTTTTGAGCAAAAAATTGATATTTTTTAAACCCGTTTTTTGATTAAGTATATGGGGAAAAACGCCCAAAGCCAAAACGGAGTTGTATTTTTTCTTGGGCAAAGTTTTTTTATCTTCCAGATCGATTGGCGAAATAAGTTTGGGATTATAACCGGCCTTAAGCAATTCTTTTTTGCCTTCACTAACCATTTTTTCCGCAAAATCTCCGCCTTCGGCTTTAATTTTATTATTCAGCATTTTAATCATTGGTCCGCCGGTGCCACAGCCAACATCAAAAATATTATTTATTTTTTTCTGTTTTAGGATTTTAACGATAAAATTCAAGCGAATGGCTTGCTCGGGATATTCGTCCCAGGTTTTTTTGTAAAAATCCATGTAAACGGATGATTCCTGATTATAATACTGTCTGACTCTTTCCTTGTCGGAAGAGTATTGGTTAATTATGCTCATCTAGATATTGTTTAATGATTAATTTTTTATCGGCAAATTTATTTATATAATCATGGGTTTCATTAAAACTCATGCCCAATTTTTGCGCAATTTCTACAATGCTTTGGTTTCCTTCCAAATTCAAAAGTAGTTGCTCCAAATTTTTATTAAGCTGAAAATTTGTTTTCCAATCCACCCAAAGGCCGTAACCGGATAAAAAGACAGGGCCTTTAAAAGTTCTTTTGGGCCAATAATTTTGATCCAATCTATTGATTATTTTAAGAACAATATTTTTGGCTTCAGTTAGTTGCTTATCCGTAATGATTTTAATGGTATCGTCGCTGGTATGGTATTCGGGATATGGATAACGACTAATGGAAATTGTTGGCACATTAACGCCCGGTCCGTTAAAAACCATTTCATCATTAACCACGATTTCCGAAAAAGCGCCTTCTCGGTATTTTTTGCGGCTTTCCTGAAAAATTTGTTTGGCAATTTTATCCAATTGGGTGTTCCCTTGGCGGCTGTATTGCAAAGCCAAAGTGTTTTTACCTCCCAGCATCTCCAAAAAAATTCCATAACGCATTTTGGGGATCAAATTTTCATTTTGCGATAACCAGGCAATTGAACCAATAGTTTCGGGCATTAAAATAAATTTGTAGGTGTAGTGATTTTTGGTTTTGTTAAGTTCTTTAGCCAAATCCACTAAAACCGCTACGCCGGCTGCGTCATCATTGGCCATGCCAGGATGGCAAAGATGGGCCAAAATTACCACTGTTTCTTCAACTTCGCCCTTAATGATGTGTTCGCCGATTTTTAAAAAGCTGTTTTCCAATTTTGAATCAATTTTAACTTTGTACTGATCATCGGTTAATTTTTTAAGGCGATTGTGTTCCAAGCAAAAACCCCAATCCTGCTCGTAGTATTTGAATTGGAAAGGAATGGCGTTAGGTCTTTTTGGATTTGTCCAGATATGATTAAGCAATTCTTTTTTGGAAACCGTTTTATCAATAGGTAAGGAGTAAGAGTGGACTCTTAAAGGATGATCGGAAAAATCCACAATTTTTTGTCCCTTTAAATTTTTAATGTAGCCTTCCTTAATAGACCATTTTTTAGGCACGATCCAGGTCCAACATTTTGTTCCGCTGGCCACGGAATGTATTTTTAAAGGAATAATTTTGTTAATTTCACGCAAGGCCTCGTCATAGCCATCGGAAACAATATGCCTGGGCAAATGCCAGATTTTTTTTAATAGATTCATCATAAATTAAATCAATCTTTGGAAGCCCTGATGAGCAATGGGTCCGTTTAATGATTTTTTTACTTTGTTTTCCGCAATCGCTTTGTTTAAAAAGGCAAAAACTTCGTTTATTGCTTTAAGGTATATTTTAACATGTTTAGCTGTAAAACTATAGGTAACATAAATACCGCCCGAGGCCAGGATTTTTCTTTTTAACATCTCTTGGGTAAATAAGGTTCTAATGGCTAAACTTTCGGCGCCGTAATCAAAATCCAAATGAACCAAGGCAGGCACGCCGGAAATTTTTAATTTGATTTTATTATCAAGGGCGGCCTTTTTTAAACCTGTCATCAGTTTTAGGCCAATATCGTTTAAGTGCGCTTGAACCCGGGATTTTTTCATTTTTTTAATCGTGGCCAGTGCCGCTACCGGCCCGATTCTTTCGGACCAATAAGAACTGCTGATAAAAGAAGTTTGCGCGGCTTCCATAACCGAGCTGGTGCCGATAATAGCGGCCATGGGAAAGCCGTTGCTGATGCATTTGGCAAAAACCGCTATATCAGGATTAACTTTGTATTTTAAATGCGCTCCACCTAAATTTAAACGCCAGCCAATGGTAATTTCGTCAAAAACCAAAACTGCGTTTATTTTATTGGCAATGGCTCTAACTTTTTGCAAAAAATTAGCTGTTGGTTGATCGTTTCTTAGCGGTTCCATAACAATCGCGCCGATGTCTTTATGTTTTTTAACAATGGCTTCCAATTCCTTGATTTGATTATAGTGAAAGGGGATAGCGCTACCTTTTAAGGATCTGGGCAAACCTTTGGGTTCCAGTCCTTTTAACAAATGCCCGTCCAGGTTTTTGTCATTAGCTAAATTTGCGGCCAAATACCAATCCTGCCAGCCATGATAACCGCAAAATGCCACTTTATCCCTACCGCTTTTGGCTCGGGCGATTCTAATGGCAACAGCCATGGCTTCGCCGCCTGTGCGGGCGTACCGCACCATTTTAGCCCAAGGGTGCAATTTACAAAGTAATTCAGCTAATTCCACTTCTTCCGGGCAATTAAGCGTGGTATTGGAGCCGTTTTTAATGGCTGTAATAACGGCATTGTTTACGTCTTTATCGGCATAACCCAAAATACTGGCGCCAACACTGCCGTAAGTATCAAAATATTTATTGTTATCCAAATCCCAAACATCAACGCCTTTGGCTTTATGATAATAAGCCGGCCATTGGTTGGGTAAAAACATTTCCGATCTTTTGGATAACAGCTGGGAGCCGCCGGGAATAATTTTTTTGGCCTTATTCCATAAAGCCAGGCCTTTTTTATTGCTCATAAATATTATTTGGATATTCGTTTATCTTCTTTTAAAGATTTAAAATAGCCGGCATTTCTTTTAATTGAAGTATTCATCGTAGAAAGTTCGGGCCGTTTTTTTAGCAAGTTTAAAATATCAGCCATAAGGAAAATTTTATTATTTTTCCCAAGTTTGCGATAAATTTCCTTGATTAAAACAAAATCAATTTTTTCGTCCAAGGTCCAGCGCAAAGCGGAAAGATCTTTTTTATTTTTTACCATGACTGATTTGAATTTTTTTGGGTTTTTCCAAATGTAAGGAGTAACGTGTTCTTTTTCCGAAAGAAGTTGGGCTTCTTGCCAGGCCCTGGTTAAGGCCTTAAAACTGAAAATTTCCGTATCCAGGCCATCGGGATAAGTTGGTTTTGGCCGAGAGCTGGAAGCATACTGGGCGCGCGTTTTTAAGTATTTTTTGGCTACCAAATCTATAACATCAGGATCGATTAAAGGGCAATCCGAAGTAACCCGGCAAATATGTTTTAAGTTGAATTTTTTGGCGGTTTGGTAATAACGGTCCAGCACATTGTTCATATCGCCCCTAAAAAATTTGATTTTTTTATTTTTGCAAAGTTTAACGATTTTATTATCGGATTTATCGGTAGTAGTAGCAATAATAACATCCTTAATAAGTTTGCTTTTTTTAACTCTGCGAACCACCTGTTCTAAAACAGTTTGGCCGTTTAATTTTAACAAAACTTTGCCCGGTAAGCGGCTAGAACTGGTTCTGGCTTGGATTATGGCGGTAATCATATTATTTGGTAATAATCGGGGCTAAGCCGTAAATTTTATTAATGGTTAAATAACGATGGATATTAAAACCGTTTTTATTGATTTTTTTCGGATCGCAGTATCTGCCAACATAGATTTGATCGCCATTATGATCCGTATCATTACACCAAATAAAATTGTTAACCCAAAGTTTTTTTCCGTTGTTTAAAAAATAAAAGGCAAAAAAAGCGTAAGCTGTTAAAATTGCCGAAGGCAAGGAAATATTATTGTTTAATGTTTTTAGTAAATCTTTTGGTTGCTTGCCCAAGGTATTAGGAGAAATTGTTTTTTTGATTAAATACCATTGATTAGCTAAAGTGACATAAGAGGCAAATTTTTCTTTTAAATACCAATCTTGGTTGTAAAAACAAGGTTGAAAGTTTTTTGGATCATAACCGAAAGTTTTTCTTAATTCATTGATGGTTAAGGGCTTGTTTGCGGAGTTTTTTGGCATACCTAATATAAGAAGGTAATCGCGCTTTATTTTATTTAAAAGTTGGCTTGTAAAAGGAATAGCTGGAATTTTTGCCATTAAAGGATTTTTAAGGCCCATGGGTTTTTTTATTTTATTCAGTTCTTCGGGGCCGATAAAATTAGCTCCCATTATTTTTTTTGCTTCTAAATAATTCATAAGTGCGTCTATAATCTTTTTTAATCCGCTGAATTAATAATTTTTTCAAGCCGATGCGAACGCGTCCACTTATTCCAAATTCTCCCAAGTTAGGGCCTCATGCTTTAATAAATTGTTTTTAATCTTATGACCAACTACCAAGTTTTTAAATTTGGGCAAAATGCCTACGGCCGGCCTAAGTTCAATTATATCCTCTGCCTTAATTATTTCGCCGGCTGCCATATCCCTAGTTACATGCAAAGATCTTCTTTGGACAATCACGGTTTCGGTTTCTTCTTCCACTACTTCTTTACGCGTACTACCTAGAGCTTTTTCTAACAATCTGGCCCGATCCACCATTAATTTAAATTCAGCCGGTTCCATGGAATGAGGATGGTCTGGTCCGGCATCCTTCTTATTTAAAGTAAAGTGTTTTTCAACCACACGGCCGCCTAAGGCAATAGAACCTAAGATAACAATGTCGCCGGGTGTGTGATCAGAATAGCCGGTTAAAATATTGTAAGCGGTTTGATAGGTTTTAAGCACATTAATATTGGCGCTTTCTATTTTGGAAGGATAATTGGTAATGCATTGCAATAAAATTAAATTGCGGTTGCCGGTTTTTTCAATCACGCTTATTGCTTCATCTACTTCCGCCAAGGTGCTGTCTCCTGTGGCCAAAATCATGGGTTTATTTTTTTTAGCAATGTATTGGAGCATTTCATGCCAGGTAATTTCACCGGAACCTATTTTATAAAATTCCACATTCAATTCTTCCAATAAATCTACCGCTTCAAAATCATATGGTGAGGAATTGAACATTACTCCAATTTCGTGGCAATAATCCATTAATTCCTTATGCCATTCGCGAGGGAACTCCGCTGCGGCAAAAACCTCATTGATTGGCTTGTTCCAAGAGCCATGAACGCCTTTTAATTGCATTTTGGCAAAGCTGGGGCCGGAAACTATTTTGTCGGCCTTAAATGTTTGAAATTTAACCACATCAGCTCCGGCATCTTTGGCCGCTAAAGCCAGTTTTTTGGCTTTGGTTAAATCGCGGTCAAAATTGGCTCCGATATCGGCAATAAAAAGGGTTGGTTCGTTAAGGCCGATTGTTCGGTTGCCGATCTTAATTTGTTGAGGAAAATTTTGATTGTTTAGCATAAAATTTGATTATTTTTTGCTATGGTAAAATTTTTTAATTTCCCCGGCAATGTATTTTATATCTTTTTGGGTTAAAAGAGTGTGGCAGGGGAGAGTTAAGCAACTGGATTGATAAATTTCTTCGTTAAGTAAATTTGTTTTTTTAAAACCGATTTTTTGATAGTAGGGTTGCTTGTAAATAGCCGGATAATGATAATTAATGCCAATGCCTTTGTTAGTTAAAAAATTTCCCAACATATCGCGATCTGATATTTTTTTTGTCCTGATAACATACAAGTGCCAACTGGAATAATTTTCCGGCTTTTCTTGCGGTAAAATAATTTGGCTTAAATTTTTTAATTCCGCCTGATACCATTTGACAACCTCTCGGCGTTTTTTAATAAAAGAATCAACTTTTTTTAATTGCGAACTGCCTAAGGCCGATTGCAAATCGGTTAAGCGAAAGTTATAGCCAAGTTCCGTCATCACGTTGCGGCCCTGTTGATTTTTATGGATGCCATGGCTTCTTAATAAAAGCAATTTTTGGTATAAATTTTTATTGTTGGTTAAAATGGCTCCGCCTTCGCCGGTAGTAATTGATTTAACGGGATGAAAGCTAAAAATTGTTAAATCCGCCCACTGGCCGATTTTTTTGCCATAATGCTTGGCACCTAGAGCATGGCTGGCATCTTCTATAATAAGAAGCCCATGTTTTTTTGCCAAAAGATTGATAGTTTTTAAATCAGCGGCTTGGCCTCCAAAATCCACCGGCACAATGGCTTTGGTTTTTTTGGTTAGGGCTTTAATAATGTTGCGCTCATCCATGTTGTAAGTAGCCAAAGAAATATCAACAAAAACCGGTTTAATGCCCAAAGCAAGCATCATATTGGTGGTAGCCACAAAGGAATTAGGCGTGGTGATTATTTCATCGCCTGGCTTTAATCCGGCCGCCAAATAAGCTAAAAATAGGGCAGCGGTGCCATTGGAAACGGCAACCGCGTATTTTACTCCGCTGTATTTGGCCAGTTTTATTTCAAATTCTTTAACTTTAGGGCCTTGGGTTAAATTAGCGGAACGTAATACTTTAATAACTTCATTAATATCCGCTTGATCAATGTTTTGCGATCCGTAAGAAATCATATTTTTAGGTCTACTATTATCAAATTAAGATTTTCGCAAGTTAACCAGCTTTGGTTGTTATTACTGGTAAAATTAAAATCTTCGGGCAGGTTTTTGCCAACAACAAAATGATGTTTGTATCTTTCTTTAATATTAAACATTTGTTCGTATTCGGGTAACACCACGTAATAATTTTCCAGTTCCAGCGCGTGCCTGGCTTCTTCGTTGGTTAACAGCATTTCGTGAAGTTTTTCACCCGGCCTAATTCCGATAATTTCTTTTTCCGCTTTAGGCGCCAGTACTTGGAACAAATCAACCAAGTTCATGCTGGGAATTTTGGGAATAAAAATTTCTCCGCCCGCCATGTTTTCCAGGGCAAAGTTAACCAAGCCAAATGCCTGCTCCAAGGTAATCCAAAAACGGGTCATTTTTTCATGGGTAATTTGGACTTTAGGCAGTTCGGGATTATTTATCAAATGATCAACAATGCTGCCTCGGCTGCCAATAACGTTGCCGTATCTAACGCAAGCGAATTTTGTTTTACCGCCGGAATACATATTACCGTTAATAAATAATTTTTCGGCGCACAATTTTGTTGAACCGTAAAGGTTTATGGGCTGAGCGGCTTTATCGGTAGAAATCAATAATACTTTTTCCACGTTTTGATCTATCGCGGCATCAATCACGTTTTGGCTGCCTAAAATATTGGTTTTAACCGCTTCAAAAGGATTGTATTCCAAAGCCGGAACTTGCTTTAAAGCTGCGGCATGAACTACGATATCCACGCCGTTAAAAGCGCGCAACAATCTGGGTAAATCCCTAACGTCGCCGATAAAAAATCTAACTCTTTCATCCTTAAATTCTTTTTGCATGTGAAACTGCTTTAGCTCGTCTCGGCTGAAAATAATCAGCTTTTTAAGCTCGGAATTTTTTAGCAAAAAACGGGCGTAGTTTTTACCGAACGAACCGGTGCCGCCGGTAATTAAAACTGTTTTATCTTTGAATAATTCTGGATTCATATTAGTTTTGGTTGGTTAATTCTTTTAATAAAGCCGCTCTGATATTTGCAGCGCTTTGGGCTGGGGTTAGAGTGGTATTTTTTTCAATATCCATATTAATATAGCCGTGAATTGTGGCTTTGTCAAAATAGTACAGAAAGTTAATAACCTCTTGTTTGGGCACGGTATAACCGTTGATGATTTTGTTATAAACTTCTTGGCAATCCTCACTGCTGGTTATGGTAAAAACACCGTCGCAATGGCGATACCAAGGATAGCCAAACACCATACCCGGTTTGCCTCTTAAAACCGCTTCCCAGGCCACTGTGCCGGTAGCAGTGGCTACGGCTTGGGCATGAGAAACCAATTTAATAGAGGAATAATTAACCGGAACCAAATAAACGTTTTTAAGGTCGGCGATTCTTTGGTAATATCCTTTATAGCGATAATCAAAATAACTTAGTCCTCTAAAAAGCCATTGAATCGGGTGTTCTTTAACGTAAATGACCCAATTTTTGGGCAAGGCATGGGATAGAGTTTCCAGTAGTAAAATTTGGTCAACATAAATATCTCCTTGGGGCGAAGTGGTCATTTCGGGTTGCAAATGCAAAGCCGCGTAAACAAAGGGCTTGGTTAAATCCGGCTCCACTTGAAGCGCCTCGTAATCTTTTTTTAAGTTTGGCCCGATTTTTTTATTAAGCCAGGCAAGCGCGTTTTTAATCAATGCTCCGCTTTTTAATGAAGCTTTTAAGTGTTTATAACGGCGCAGCCACAAGCTTTTGCCCAGGTATTGCTTAAATTGGATGGGCATATACAGGGGAGTTGAATCTTTGGCAGGATCGGTTTGTTTAAAAAAGTAATTTTGTAAATCCGAACTCAAATCAGAAACTTCGAAATTTTTTCCTTGGTTTAATTTTTTAACTTCAATGATTTTTTTAATCGGCTCCCGAAAATCATCGTAAACGTAAGCCCGATCGGAAATCCAAGTGCCCTCAAGAAGAATGGTTTTAATATTTAAAATTTTCGCCAATTCGTAAATTAAATAATCAAATGGCGTATGGGGAACGGTGACAAAAATTATCGCTTCCGGCTTGAGTAAATTTAAAATTCCTTGCCAGTAGCGAATTGAATTGTAATAAAAATGTTTGCGCAGATCAGTAGCTAAACCCCCAAATTTGCCATTCATCATGGTTAAAATAATTGCTTCTGCATGATGCAGTTTTTGAATAAGTTCTTTACTCGGAGTAGGAAATTGCTCAACGGTAAAACCATCAGCCGGTTTATTTAAAATCGCTTCTTTGCAATTATGAAAAACGGCATTATTGGGGCAGTAATGTTTTTCGCTTTCACCGCCAAGCCAGTAAACTAATTCATGGTTATTTTGTTCCAATTCTTGAATAAGTTTGCCAACTTCTGTTTGGGAGCTATCCCAGATAAGCATTATTTTCATATGTTTATATAAATCCAATTACAGAGTGCCTAATTAATTTTTAGCTCTAAGCTTTTTGTTTTTGCAAATACCAATCGTAAGTTCGCTTAATTCCTTCTTCTAATTCAATCTTATGTTTCCAACCAAGGCCGTGCATTTTGGTCATATCCTGTAATTTTTGGGGCATGCCGTCGGGTTTAGTAGCATCCCACTCAATTTCGCCTTGGTAATTGGTTATTTTTTTAAATAAATCAACCAATTCTTTAATCGTTAAATCCTTGCCTGTGCCCAGGTTAAAGAAAATTTCACCTTGATTGTTTTGTTCTTTGGTTGGGTTAAAATTATTCATCAAAAACAAGCAGCCATCGGCCATATCATCCACATGTAAAAATTCGCGCCGGGCTACACCTGTGCCCCAAATTGGCACGCTTGGGGCATTGTTTTTGATGGCTTCGCTGAATTTTTTAATCAAGGCAGGTAAAAGGTGTGAACTTTGAGGATCAAAATTATCATTTTCGCCGTATAAATTGGTAGGCATAACCGCAATAAAATTTGTACCATATTGGCGATTATAGCTTTGGCACATTTTTATGCCGGAAATTTTAGCAATAGCATAGGCCTCGTTGGTTGGTTCCAATAGGCCGGTTAGTAAATATTCTTCTTTCATCGGCTGAGGGCATTCCCGAGGATAAATGCAGGATGAGCCCAAAAACAGTAATTTTTTGACTTTATTTAAGTAGGCCTGATGAATGATGTTTATTTCAATTTGTAAATTATTGTAAATAAATTCTGCTGGCTGGGTGTTATTGGCCATAATGCCGCCAACTTTGGCTGCTGCCAAAAAAACGTATTCCGGCTGGTTTTTGGCAAAAAAATCAGCCACTGCTTGTTGGTTTAATAAATCCAATTCCTCATGTGTTTTTAAAACTAAATTATCATAGCCAGCGGCCTGCAAAGCCCTAACGATGGCCGAGCCCACTAAACCGGTGTGTCCGGCAACATAAATTTTGCTATTTTTATTCATAAGTTTAAAATTAATTTCTGATATTATAAACTTTATAAAAATACGATTCCTTGGCTTTTAGCAGATCAGCCGGTTTGCCTTCCTCAATAATTTTACCATTTTCCAAAACCAACAATTTATCGGATTCAATAATGGTTGAAAGGCGATGGGCAATGGCAATAATGGTAATTTTGCCTTTTAGTTTTTCCAAAACTTGTTGGATTTTAAATTCGGATTCGTTATCCAGTGCACTGGTAGCTTCATCCAAGATTAAAAATTCCGGTTGCTTGGCTAAAACTCTGGCAATAACGATCCTTTGCCTTTGACCGGCCGAAAGCAAAACTCCGCGTTCGCCGATTATTGATTCGTATTTTTCGGGCAATGATTCCACAAAATCATCGATATTGGCCATTTTGGCAGCTGCTTGAATTTCTGCCGGGCCTACGGCTTCATCATAAAATTTAATGTTATTGGCAATGGTATCATTTAGCAAAAACATATCCTGAGAAATATAGCCGATATTTTTGCGCCATTGTTTTAATTCAATTTTTTTAATATCGCGGCCATCAAGCAGGATTTGGCCGCTTTCGTGTTGGTAGAGCCGCAAAATAAGATCCACAATTGTGGTTTTGCCTGCGCCGGATGGGCCAATTAAGCCAACCATCATGCCTTTATTAATGGTAAAATCAATTTTTTCCAAAACAGCTTTGTTCTCATGGTAAGAAAAACTTACATCTTTAAAAACCAGCTGGTTGGTAAATTGATATGGTTCGTTGCCCTTATTTTGTTCTTGATGTTGAGAGGATGCTTCGCTGAAATTTATGGCATTTTTTAAATAGGGGTAAGCTTCATTAATGCTTTGAAAACGACCTTGAAGTTGTTGGATATATTGAAAAATTCTTTGGATCAAGTAAACGATGGCGATCATTGAAGGCAGATTAAAATTGGCGGATTTATAGTAAATAGCAAAAATAACGCAGATAAAAATCAAGCTGATCGGTTGAATAAATGATTGGGTAATATTGCGGAGCAAGAATATTTTTATCTTGTAAACATTTAATTCTTCAAAAAACAACTTTGCCCGTTCCATTAACTTTTCTCCGGCCATGGTGGCTTTAACGGTTTTAATACCCACAATGCTTTCGTTGATAAAGTGGGAGATTTTTTTATTGAATTGGACCATTTTTTCCGCATTATTTTTAATGCGGTACATGGTGGGTTTAAAGAAAAAGAATAAGCACAAGCCCAAAACCAAAGTAATTAAGGTTATATAAAGCGAAATATTTATGGCAATCAGGATATACATCAGTAAGCTGGTAATTACCATGATGGTATCGCTTAATTGCTGAAGAAGATTGGCGCTGTATTGCACATCGGTCATAATGGTGTTTTCCAAATAACCCAGTTTTTGTTGGATTAAATGGGGCCAATCGCTGTTCATGGTTTTTTTGTATAAATCAGACCGAGTGGCCTTTTCGTAATCAGTAGTGATTCTTACGCTGATATAGCTGGAAATAATCAACATGACGGCTTTTAACACAAACATTAAACAAACAAATATTAAAAGATATCTGATATTAAAGTTTATATGCAAAAAATTAAAAGTTTTTTCAATGACATCGGTTACCAAATCGCTGCCGTACTCTTTGTTTTTGGTGGCAAAGGAAAATAGGGGAATTAAAGCATTAACCCCAATGCTTTCTAAAAGCCCGCTAATAAAGCCCAGCGCGGTTAAAATAACAATCTTTTTTTTATACTTAAAAAAGGCCTTATGAGCAAGCTTTAAGATATTGGCTAATTTATGGGTATCTACTAAAACCATGATTTTAAGCAATTAAATAATCATCGGGATTAAGATTAAAATTGGCAAATTCCGCTTTTAGCATGATTTTTACCAAATCGGTAAATTGCACTTTTGGTTGCCAGTTTAATTTTTCTTTGGCTTTAGCCGGGTTGCCTAATAAAAAATCCACTTCGGTTGGCCTAAAATATTCCGGATCAATTTCTACTAAAATTTTTCCGGATTTTGCATCAATACCTTTTTCTTCAAGCCCTTCTCCTTGCCAGGTTAATTGATAACCCAACAGTTTGGCTGTAAGTTCAACAAATTCTCTAACGCTGTGGGATTGGCCTGTGGCAATAACGTAATCATCTCCTTGTTCTTGTTGAAGCATCTGCCACATGGCTTCTACATAATCTGGCGCATAGCCCCAGTCGCGTTTGGCATCCAAATTGCCTAAAAACAATTTTTCCTGTTTGCCTAGGCGAATTTTAGCCATGGCCTTGGTTATTTTTTTGGTAACAAATGTTTCGCCGCGTCTGGGTGACTCATGATTGAATAAAATTCCGTTGCAAATAAACATGCCATAGGCCTCGCGGTAATTAACCGCCAAATAGTGGGCATAGGCCTTAGCACAGCCATAAGGACTGCGGGGATAAAAAGGGGTTGTTTCGGTTTGAGGAATTTCTTTAACCTTGCCAAACATTTCCGAAGAGCCGGCTTGGTAAAATTTAACTTTTAAACCCGTATCCTTGATTGTTTCCAAAAGGCGCAGGGCGCCCAAGCCATCGGCATTGCCTGTGTAAACCGGTATTTCAAAACTGGTTCTAACTTGGCTTTGCGCGCCAAGGTTGTAAATTTCATCCGGTTTTATTTTTTCCAACAGCCGAGCAATGTTGGAGCCGTCGGTTAAATCACCATAATATAAAAATAAACGCCTGCCAGCATCATGCGGATCCTGGTAAATATGATCCAACCGGCCGGTGTTAAAATTGCTGGATCGTCTAATTAAGCCATGAACTTCATAACCTTTTGATAGTAACAGTTCGGTTAAATAGGAACCGTCTTGGCCGGTAATGCCAGTAATTAAAGCTTTTTTAGGTAAATTCATAAATTACCAATGTTTAATGGTATTTTTTATAGGATCTATTAATTTAAGGTATGATTTGGTGGCTTTAGCTTCTACTTCCGGAGAAACGAGGCGTAAAATTTCTCGGCCTAAAATGCGGTATTGTCTACCTATTTTATTGCCTTTAATCAAACCCTTTTTAAGCAATCGCTTCATAGTGCTATTGCTTATTTTGAGCAGTTTTTCGGTTTCGGCTGTAGTATAGATGCTGTTTTCGTTGATTTCTTGAGTCATAGGACAATTATATGCCAATAGGTCAATAGGTGTCAAGAGGTATCAAAAAAACCTCAAATATGTTAATTTATTGAGGTTTTTTAAGAAATTTTTTATGCCAAATTTAACTTATACACAGCTAAATTAAGTTAAATTTTATCTGCCAACTTGCTGTAAAATGGTGTTTAAGGTTTTTAAGATAATACTTAAATCCAAAAAAATAGAGCGATTTTTAACATAGTATAGGTCGTATTGCAGTTTTTTTAAGGTTGATTCAACCGAATCGGCATAAGGAAAATTTATCTGGGCCCAGCCGGTTAAACCGGGTTTTACCAGCAGGCGTTCGCGATAAAAAGGGATTTCTTTTTCCAGCAGCTCAATAAATTCGGGCCTTTCCGGACGCGGGCCTACAAAACTCATTTCACCGGTAAAAATATTAATTAATTGAGGAATTTCATCTAAACGGGTTTTTCTTAAAAATAAGCCGACAGTGGTAATTCTGGGATCATTTTCTTTAGCCCAAATTGCCCCCGATTTTTCCGCGTTTTGATACATGGTCCTAAATTTTAAGGTGACAAAATTTTGGCCGTCTTTACCAACCCTAATTTGTTTAAATATTATCGGACCCTTGCTGTTAAGCTTAATGGCTAAAGCGATAAAAGGAGTAAAAGGCAAGGAAACCAAGCCAACAAGCAGTGATAAAACAATATCAATCAAACGCTTGCTTGTTTCATAAATAGTTTTTTGGCCTTCGGAAAAATTATCCAAAAACCAGCCACGGCTGATAATGGTTAAAGGTATCCGTTGGCAAATATTTTCGTAAAAATTTGATAAGCTGATAAAGTTTACCCTTAATGGCAAAATTTTAAAAAGCAGATTGATGATTTCCTGATTGCTGGGTTCATTAATAATCAGCAAGGAAATTTTATCTTTTTTAATTACTTCATTAAGCTCATTAAAGTTATAAGATTTTAAATTAAGCGATTTTCCCAGATCAATTTGGTCTGTAACAATTCCTTTATAAAAATAGCCAAAGCGTTGTTCTTCATCATTTTTAGGCAAAATTTCTTTAATTAACGGTTCGTAGCCAACAAACAAAACGTTGGGATAGAATTTTTCATTATGGCTTAATTTATTTAACAATTTTCGCCAAACAAAATACAGCACGGTAAAAATGGCCATTAAAATAATCAAGACGGTTCTAGGCCTTATTTCCGCGCGGCTGTAGAGGGCATAAAAATAAATAAAACCCAAGCCCAAATTTATGGCGGCTGTTTTAAGATAAATATTTAAAAAACTTACGCCGTGTTGGTTGGCAATGGGGTCAAATAAATTTAAGGCGTAAAAAATAACCAACCAAATCAAAAAAAGCCATGTAAAAGGCCAAAAATGCATTTGCCAAATTTGGTTATTGTAATTTTCTTGGTAACGCAATATTAAAGTCAGCCATAAACTGGCATAAAAAAGGCCAATTGTGCTGATAAAAACCAGCATTTTCCTTAATTTTAAGCCATTATAGTTTTTCATTTGTTGTTTGATTGATAATCATAGATTGTTTTGAATTATACTGATTAATCGGGGATAATGCAAGCGATAAAACAATTGCCGTTTGGCTGATAATTTGTTAAAATATCAGCAATATTTAATTTAAAATATGGCCATAGCTGTAGTTGTCCCTACTTATAATGAAAAAGAAAACATCTCCCGCTTGCTTTCGGAAATTTTGGTAACTGTTCCGGGGGTAGATGTTTTTGTGGTTGATGATAATTCGCCCGACCAAACAGCCGGTTTGGTTAAAGATATGATGGGCAAATTTGCCAATTTGCATCTTTTAAACCGTGAAAAAAAAGAGGGCTTAGGCAGGGCTTACATTTACGCTTTTAACGAAATTTTAAAAGATTCTAAATTTACGACCATTATTATGATGGACGCGGATTTTTCTCATAATCCGGGTTATTTGCCAAAATTGATCGAATTAGGCCAAAAGTACGATTTGGCCATTGGTTCTCGGTATATTAAAGGCGGTAAAACCATTGGTTGGGAAATGTGGCGCAAGGCCTTAAGTTACGGGGGGAATTTGTATTGCCGATTGATTTTAAGCACGCCTATTCATGATGTTACCAGCGGATTTTTGGCAATTAAAGCCGATTGCTTGAAAAAAATCGATTTAAGCGCCCTTAATTTATCCGGTTATGCTTTTACCATTGGTTTAAAATACGCTCTTATTAGGCAAGGCTTTAGTTTTAAGGAACTGCCGATTGTTTTTCAAAACCGGACCGGTGGAGAATCAAAAATATCCAATCATATAATTCGCGAAGGCATTATTGCGCCATGGAAAATGATTTTCAAAAAATAATTCATCCTTGTTTTATTTGCGGGCAAAATAATTTTGCCTTTGCCTTTAAAAAAAACGGCTATAATTTATGGCGCTGTAAAAATTGCTCCTTGATTTTTGTATTTCCCAGAGAGGGCGCCGAAAAAATTTATTCGGCTGATTATTTTTCTGCCGCATCTTTGGGCCATGGTTATGTTGACTATGATCAGGATAAATTGCCCATGGTGCCAACCTTTAAAAAATATTTGGCCTTGTTAAAAAAACATAATCCAAATGGGGGGAAACTAATGGATGTTGGTGCGGCGACCGGTTTTTTTGTTGATTTGGCTTTGCAAGATGGCTGGCAGGCCAGCGGGATTGAGATTTCCGATTATGCTGCCACTTTAGGCAGAAATAAGGGTTTGGATATTTTAACCGGAACTTTAAGCAAAGCAAATTTAAGCCAAAATGCCTATTCGGCCATAACCATGTTTGATGTACTGGAGCATTTTATTCAGCCAGTGCAAGAAATTGCCAAAGTTTGGCAAATCCTTAATAATGGAGGTATTTTAGCTATTAATACGCCTGATGCTGGCAGTTGGCTGGCCAAAATTTTAGGACGTTTTTGGCATTTATTTGTCCCACCCGAACATTTAAATTATTTTAACCAAAAAAACCTGATTGAGTTTTTAACTGCCCAGGGGTTTGAAATTGTTTATTTGGCAAAAATCGGCAAAAGCTTTACCTTGGAATATATTTTTAAAACTTTATATGCCTGGCAAAAACTGGCCATTTGGAACCGTTTGGGTAAAATGTGCCAGGCGCCTTGGCTAAATAAATTAGCCATTCCCATAAATTTACGGGATAATATTTTTGTTTTAGCCAGAAAAAAATAACCAATCATGATTAATCCCCAAACAAAATTATCCGGTCTATTGAATGTTGTTAAAAAACACTGGTTGGCTATTTTAATCGCTCTGCTTTTAGGGGTGCTGGCTTATTTGCCTCATTATATTTTTGTTAATCAATCGGGGTCTGATTTTAAGGGAGTTTTTAAAAGTTTGATAGACGATGATTTATATTATTTAATGCGCGGCCAAGATGTGATTGACGGCCATGCCACTTTAGCCAACCCTTGCTGGCTAGAACATAAAAACGGACCGCCCATGCAATTTTGGCTGCCAGATTATTTATTGGCCAAGCCCTTGGCTATTTTGGGGATTGAAATAAATCAGGGCTACCAATTTTACGCATTTTTGCTGGCGATTATCAGTTTTTTGCTGGTTTACTGGATTATTTGGCGCTTAGGGCAGTCCAAAAAACTAGCTCTGGCCGGAACATTGTTATTGCTGGGCGTGCTATTTTTTAGAATGCTTACTCGCGTTCCCAGCCCGGCTTTTAATTTTATTTTTTGGCTGTCGTTATTTGCCTTGTTACTGAACTATTTGGAAACTTCCAAAAAATCATGGCTTATTTGGTCAGTGATTAATTTGGGTTTGTTATTTTATATCTATCCCTATTACTGGACTTATTACGTGATTTTTTTGGTTGTTTTTATGTTCTTTGGCAAGCTGTTGCTGTTTGATTTTAAGATTAAAAATTATCTATTGGTTTTAAGTGGCGCTCTTATTATCGGCAGCGGTTATTTTTGGGAAATGTGGCAAAGCGCCCAACTGGATTTTTACGCCGATTCCATGACCCGTTTGGGTATGTTGGCAACTCATTTCCCATCAGGTTTTAAAATTGTTATTTTGGGATTGTTAATTTTAAGTGTTATAATTTTTTTCGTAAAAAAGAAAATCGTACCTTTAAATTCTTTAAGCGTTTTTTTGGGCAGTGCGGTGGTTGCTTGCATTATCGCTGTTAATCAGCACGTTATTACCGGCAAAAATTTGGAGTTTTCCAGCCATTATTGGCCTTTAAGCGCTGTTGTTTTTGTTTTTACTTGCGCTTATTTAGCCAAGTTTATTTTGGATAAAATTTCCAAAACCATCTGGGTTACAACCATAAAAATAATTTTATTGCTGGTTTTGGCTGTTTGGTCAATCTCGCGCATAGTTATTGTTGTAAAATCCACTTCAAAACCGGAAGCCATAGATATTTATCGGCAAAATTACAGTTCTGTTTTTAATTGGCTTAAACAAAATGCTCCTAAAGAAACAGTGGTTTATGCCAATACCGACTTAAGTGTTTTTATACCCATTTATACTTCCAATAATGTTTTTTACAACCAAACCTGTTCGTTGTTTTTTGTGTCCGATGCCGAAGTTCAAGAGCGTTTTGCCATTAATCAATATTTTAATCCCATTAGCGAAAATGATTTGTTAAAGTTTGAGCGATCAATCTGGGGCACGCGGTACATCAATTATTGGGCACATGAGCAAAGCAAAAATAAATTAAGAAAAATATTTTTAATCCCTGCGCATGATTATCCAAGAATCCCTGAAACCGAAATTGTCAGAATTGGCAGTTTGATTAATGAAGTAAAAAAATCAGATTTTAGAGATGTTTTAAAAAAATACCAGGTTGATTATTTGATTTGGGACAAAAATAAAGATCCTCATTGGCAGCTGGATCGTTATGATTTTTTAAAAACCGTTTATTCTTCGGAAAATTTTGAAATTTTTCAGTTTTCTTCCATTAAAAATTAATTAAAGTATTTGCTTTTTTGGGGCTAGTTTAAAATTTGCGCCTGTTTTATAACCCTTGTTAATTTTTAACAAATATTATATAATTTATGCAAATTACTTCTAATTTTTTGAACTAATATGGATCAAAAAACATCATCACTTATTGAAAAGATTTTAAAACACATTGTCATTTTTGGCAGTTTTCTGGTTGTTTTAATTCCGGTAGTTATTGTGCCGTATTCATATTTTCCTAATATCATCCAAAAAACCAATATTCTTAAAATATTGGTCCAGATAATTTTTGCTGCCTATGTGCCTTTGGCGCTTTGGAAAGCCGAGTATCGTCCTAAAAAAACTTTGCTTTTTTGGTCGGTTATGGCTTTTGCCGGGGCAATGCTAATTACCACATTTACTTCTTTAAGCGTCTACCGCAGCTGGTGGGGCAACTGGGAACGTAATTTTGGCACCTTTAATTATTTGCATTATTTTGCCTGGTTTATTGCGTTGGTAGGTGTTTGCAATCAGCCAAAATATTGGCGCTGGCTGTTAAATTTTTCTTTAATTGTCAGTTTAGGCATTAGCATTTACGCTATTTTTCAACGTTTGGGTTTGGGCGGAACATTTGAAAGCGGTTTAACCAGGGTTAACGGCACCATGGGTAATGCCTCATTTTTGGCTAGTTACATGTTGGTGCATGTTTTTATTGCTTTGTTGTTTTTAGTGGAAAAAATATCTTTGCCCAGCCGAATTGGTTATTTACTAATATTACTGGCTGATTTTACTGTTTTACAGTTAACCGCCACTAGGGGCGCTCAATTTGGTTTTATTTTTGCCTTGGTTTTGTTTATAATTTTAACTTTTACATTACGCGCCTGGGAGCAAAAGGGAGTTAAACTTTTGGTATTTTTTTCTCTTGGAGTGTTTATTTTTGTGGGATTGGCTTTAACATTTAGAAACGCGCCCGTAGTTAAGAATAATTATTGGCTAAGGCGCTTGAGTAGCTATTCTTTTGCCGATAATACCGTGCAAACCAGGTTGCATTCCTGGAAATGGGGTTTAATGGGCTTTAGGGATAATTTTATACTGGGCGTTGGACCGGAAAATTATCAGATTGTTTTTAATAAATATTTTGAGCCGATTTTTTACCAATATTCCGGATCTGAAATTTGGTTTGATAGGGCCCACAACACCTTGGTGGATATGGCTTCTACCATGGGCATTTTAGGTTTGTTAACTTACTTGGGCTTATATTGGGCAATCTTTTATTCTTTGCTCCAACTTTACCGTCATCAAAAAATACCCAAATTGTACTATATAGTTTTCGTGTTATTGTTTTTTGCCTACTTTATTCAAAATCTAGCTGTTTTTGATTCGTTGAATAATTTGATTGTTTTTTATCTTTTGCTGGCATATTTGTGTTTTCTCTCGGGCAGTTTTTATATTAATCAAAAATCCCAGCCAAGCAAATTTTTTGCCATTTCGGTAAATCCGTTAACAGGCATTGGCATATCTTTTATTCTGTTACTGGTTTTGTTTTTTAGCGTTGATTTAAAGCAGATCAGAGAAAACATTTATGTTTATGAGGCCTACATTTCCGGCAAATACGGCGAATACGCAAAATCAATGGATTGGTACGATTTAACTTACGCTAAAGGTATATATAAAATCGATCCGGCGATTTTGCTTTCCACTTCTTTGGGCGAAATGATTCAAGGAAAAAATGACCTAAATGTTTCCCAGGAGCAAAAAATTTCCGATATTAATAAGGCCATTTCTTGGATGAAGCGGGCAATAGAACTTGATCCCAAAAATATGTTTTTGCATTATTTGCAGGCCAAAAATTACGCCTTGGCTACCGAACTAACCAGGGATGTTAAATATTTGGAAAAGGGCCTGGCAGCAGCCGAGCAGGCCAAAGAGCTTCGCCCTGGCGAAGTCAGATCGTATTGGATTTTGGCTCAATTGTATTTATACGGTAGCCAGCCACAGGAGGCGTTGAAGTATTTGCAACAAGCCCTAAAATTAACCGATCAGTTGCCGGAAACTTATTATTACTTGGCTGTGGTTTACCAAAGCTTGGGTGATAAAGAAAAATATTATGAACAAACCGATCAAATGATTGATAAGGGTTTTGGATTTTTTGACCCAAATACCGTTAAGCAGCTGATTGTGTATTATGACGGTAAAAATGATTTAAGAAGATTAATTTATCTTTATTCCCAGTTAACAGCTTTGGAATCAACCGATTTGAATGATTGGCAAACTTATGTTGATTTGTTGGTTAAGGATAAGCAATATGACCGCGCTTTGGAAACATTGCAAAATGCCAGCCAAGCCATTCCGGCTTTTAGCAGCCGGGCCTACGCTGCTTACCAATTTATCACTCAATTAAAAGAAAAAGCCGAGCTGGATAAAACACAAGCCGGCACTACCACCATTAATCAATAAATTTTATGAATTACTTAAAAATTTTTCCTAAAAAATATTTATTATTCGGTTTATCAGCCGTAATTTTGCTGGTTTTGGCCGGTGCTGTAATTTTATCCTTAAAAAAGCCGGTTGAACAATTTTTACCTGTTTTAATAGATGAAGCAACTACTCAGCAGATTAACGAAAGAATCGCTAAAGATTTGGAAATGCTCAAGCTTTTTCCTAATGATTACAATGTGTACATGGATTTGGGAAATTTGGAAAACCAACTAGGGCACGCTACCCGAGCCATTGATTATTATCACCGTGCCTGGGAAAAAATTCCTACCAACAGCACGCCTTGGCAAAATATCGGTAATACTTACATTCAGCTTGGCGATTACCAAAAAGCCGAAGAATCATTTTTACAAGCTAAAAAAGCCAACCCCGGATATTATTTTACCTATTTTAATTTAACCAAACTGTACAAGGATTTTTTAACCAACAAAGCGGATAAAATACGTGAGGTTTATCTGGAGGGCTTGAAAAATACCAACAACGATTACCAATTGCTCCAGCCCTTTGCCGATTATTTGGTGGAAATTAAGAATTATTCCGAAGCCATTGAATATCTAAAAGTTTTGGTGGAAAAAGTGCCTTCGGGTGGCAGGCCACAGGTTATAGACCGCCTTAATGAAGTTCAGGCCTTAATGGACCAAACTTCAAGCTAATCTATGTTTCGTTTTCATATCCAGCAAAAAATTGCTATTTTTACTTTAGCATTTTTTGTTTTGTTTGGTTTTTCGTTTTCTGCATTCGGCGCAGAGGCAGTTTATCCGGATGATCGCGATTTTAAACATGAATATTATTTGGCGCAAATAAAAGCTTTAACTGCTTGGGATATTATTAAGGAGGCGCCCGAAGTGGTGGTGGCGGTAATTGATAGTGGTGTGGATATCGAGCACCCGGATCTTTACCAAAATATTTGGCAAAATAAAGGCGAGGTACCTGGCGATGGCCTGGATAATGATCAAAACGGCTACATTGATGATGTTTATGGCTGGGATTTTATCGCCAATAATAACGATCCTCGGCCAAAAATTAACGGCAATTACACTGTTTTAGGGGTTAACCATGGCACAGTAGTGGCCGGAGTTATTGGAGCCATGGGCAATAATAATTTTGGTTTGGCGGGGGTTGCTTGGAAAATTAAAATTATGCCCTTAAGAGTAATGGACGGGCAGGGAGCAGGCGATAGTCGCAACGTTTACCAAGCCATTAAATATGCTATTGCCCATGGCGTCCAAATAATCAATTTAAGCATGGTGGGCGGGGTTAACGATCCACAGCTAGGTGAAATTATTGCCACGGCTTATCGGGCGGGCACCATTATCGTTGCCGCGGCCGGCAATGAAACCAATAGCGAATATCGCGATGATGATTTTAGCTTAAACTTGAGCATTCATCCCCAATATCCTATTTGCCATGATGGCCCCAGTGTTGGTGATAATTTTGTTTTAGGCGTTGGCTCGGTTGATTATCAGGATAAAAAATCCAATTTTTCCAATTTTGGTTCGCAGTGTTTGGATGTGGTAGCCCCTGGAGAAAATTTTTACGGCACTCTTTATTTTTCTCCGGTTATGCCAGAATTTAAAAAATATTTTGGCGGTTGGTGGTCGGGCACATCTTTGGCTGCTCCCCAGGTATCCGGAGCCGCGGCGTTAATTAAATCTCTAAGGCCTGATTTGAACAATAAGGAAATATACCAATTGATCATCAATAATACAGATAATCTTGATTCAATAAATCCCGTTTATCGTGGTATTTTGGGTAGTGGTCGTTTAAATTTAGAAAAAGCCATTGTAGCGGCCCAAGCCGCAAGTAATGTAGGTGGCCGCTTAATTGTCGGGTCTGGCCCTGGTTTTAAACCAGCAGTCAGTTTATTTGATTTCGATGGAATCTTGCGCCACAATTTTTTAGCTTACGATAAGGCCTTTAAAGGTGGAGTTTCGGTGGCCACGGCCGATTTGGACGCCAACGGCTTAAAGGAAATTATAACAGCTCCTGGACCGGGTGGTGGACCGGATATTAGGATTTTTAAAGCCAATGGATCGCTGGATCGCCATTGGTTTGCCTATGATTCAAAATTTTCCGGCGGAGTTAATGTAGCGGCGGCAATTTTTAACGGTGATGCGAAAATTATCACCGTTCCTCAAGGAAAAACAAAGCCACTAGTTAAAATTTTTAGTTCGGATGGAACTTTGCAGAAAGAATTCTTAGCTTTTAATGCTAATTTTACAGGTGGAGTAAATTTGGCTTTAGCCGATATTAGTGGCGATAATGAACCGGAAATTATTGTAGGCAGCGGACCAGGCCAAAAACCATGGGTCAGGATTTTTTCTTTCAGCGGCAAACTGCTTAAGGAATTTTTGGCTTATGATCCTTCTTATAGCGGGGGAGTAAAAGTTGTTGGATTTGATGTTTACGGTGATAGGCGGGCCGAAATTATTGTTTCACCACAAAAAAAATTATCGCAAAAGATTAAAGTTTTTGCCCCTTCGGGCGATTTGAATTTTCAATGGTCGTTAAGTGGTTATTCGCCGCAGGATGCTATAACCGTAAGTGCGCATAATTTATCGGACACCCCACAATTGCTGGTTAGTCGGGTGATTCCAGCTAATGCCAAAAATTCTTTGGCCATAGAATTTTCTTATTATGATGCCAAAGGCAAACTGCTGAAAAATATAAAAATTCCCACAACCGATAATTTGGGCAATATTAATTTAATTGTTAAGTAATGGACAAACTGTTTGAGATAATTTTTCCTCGCCTTTTTTTAAGATTTCCCGTTCTTAAGCAATTTGCCAAATTTGCCATGGTTGGGGCGGTTAATGCCATTATCGATTTTTTGGTTTATTATTTTTTAACCAGGTCATTTGCTTGGTTTAATCTTCACTATTTAACCGCCAATGCTTTGGCTTTTTCGGCAGCGGTTACTTCTAGCTTTTTTTTAAACAACAGATTTACCTTTTATTCGCCTGAAAATCGGGCCAATGCGCATAGCTATTTTAAATTTTTTGCCTTTAACCTTTTAACCTTATTGATTGTTGAAGCCTGTTTTTATTTTCTAGTTGGTTATTTAGGGGTTTACGATATTGTTGCAAAATACTTATTGTTGGTTTTGAGCGGTATTAGTAATTTTACCTTTAGCCGTATTTGGGTTTTTAAAAAAACTAATTAACCGATCCCCTCATTGCTAAAAGACCAGTATTTCTGTTATAATTTATAAAGTTCTTTCATATGTTTTTAAGCATTGTCATTCCGGCTTATAACGAGGCCAAGCGCTTGGAAAAGAGCTTGGATAAACTTTACGGCTATTTAAACAGGTCGGCCTTGTTAGCGGTATGTGAAGTGATAGTAGTTGATGATGGTTCGGAAGATGAAACCGCCAGCATTGCCGAAAATTTAAAAAAGCCGAATTTAAAAGTTATTAAGCATCTGCGTAACTTGGGTAAAGGAGCAGCGGTTAAAACAGGTGTTTTAGCGGCTAACGGCGAGGCCATTTTGTTTATGGATGCCGATTACTCCACTCCGGCCGAAGAGCTGGATGGTTTTTTGCCAAAATTAAGCGAAGGTTATGATGTGGTAATCGGTTCCCGCGGTTTAAAGGGATCCAAAGTTTTACTTAAGCAGAATTGGCTTAAAGTGGCTTTGGGCAGGGCAGGTAATCTTTTAATCAGGGCCATGCTTTTACCCGGCATTAAGGATACCCAATGCGGTTTTAAATTGTTTTCCCATTCCGCCGGTTCTATTTTTAAAAAGCAAACTTTAAATACCTGGGGCTTTGATTTTGAAATTTTATATCTGGCAAAAAAGAACAGATTTAAAATAGCCGAATTGCCGGTAAGCTGGACGAATGATTTTTCTTCCAAAGTCAAAATGATTGACTATTTAAAAACTTTAATTGAATTAATTAAAATCAGAACCAACGATTTAAAGGGTTTGTACAAATGAAAAAAATATATGAAAAAAATTAATCCTATTTTGGGCAAAAGAAAAAATATTTTAGTGGCGGGCGGCGCCGGTTTTATCGGTAGCCATTTGTGCGAAGAGCTGGTTAAGGAAAATAATGTAATTTGTTTGGATAATTTTTCTACCGGCAGTTTGGAAAATATTCGATTTTTGCTGCAAAATCCCAATTTTGAATTTATCAAACATGATCTAACCGAAACGATTAATTTGGAAGATTTGCCGGAACTGCAAAAATTTGAAATTAAGATTTTTGGTTTGTCGGAAATATATAATTTTGCCTGCCCGACTTCTGCCAAAAAATTCGATAATTTGGTTATTGCAACCGTGTTAGCCAATTCTTTACTGGTTAAAAATGTTTTGGATTTATCTTTGAAATACGGAGCAAAATTATTGCATGCTTCTTCGGCTGTAGTTTATGGCCCGCGGGAAAGCAATAATTACGTTACAGAGGATGCTCATGGTTCGGTTAAAATTGATGGCCCCAGAAGCTGTTACGATGAAGGCAAGCGTTTTGCCGAAGCCATGATAACCACTTATCGGAATTTTTACAAAAAGGATTTTAAAATCGCCAGGATTTTTAGAACCTACGGCCCTAGATTGGCATTAAATGACGGCCAGATGATTTCCGATTTTATATTAAACGCGCTGGATGGCAAGGATTTGGTAATTTACGGGCCAGAAGATTTTTCCACTTCGCTTTGCTATGTTGGCGATGTGGTAGATGGCTTGCTTAAGCTAATGAAAAGCGATTTAAATCAGCCGGTAAATTTGGGCAGCAACGTGGATGTGTTGCTTAAAGAAGTTGCGGAAAAAATTATTGCTCTTACCGGTTCTTCTTCAAAAATTTTATATCAAGGCGCCTTGGAATTTATTACGCCCTTGCCGTTGCCTGATATAAATTTGGCCAAATCGCATTTGGGTTGGTATCCTTTAGTTACCTTGGATCAGGGATTAGCTAAAACTTTGGAGTATACCAGAGCCAATAAGCGAGTGCTAACCGAATCATTAAACGGCGATGTCAATTCTTAAAAAACTATTTTTATTTATTAATAATCAATTATAACTAATCAATCAATAATATTCTATGAGTAAATACATTTTTACTTCCGAATCAGTTACAGAAGGGCATCCGGATAAAGTCTGTGATCAAATTTCCGATGCGATTTTGGATGAGTTGTTGCGCCATGATCCCCAGTCACACGCCGGCATTGAGTGTATTGCCACAACCGGTTTAGTGGTGGTAGCAGGTGAAATCAGAACCAATCATTATGTGGATATTGCCGGTATTGCCAGGCAAACCATTAAGGAAATCGGTTACAATGGCGCCTCAGCCGGTTTTTCGGCCGAAGATTGCGGTGTTATGGTAGCCATTGACGAACAATCTGCTGATATTGCCCAAGGCGTTGATGCCGGCAAGGGCAAATATAAAGAACAAGGTGCCGGCGACCAGGGATTAATGTTCGGCTTTGCTTGCAGGGAAACCAAAGAATTAATGCCTTTGCCAATCATGCTTGCTCATAAAATGGCCAAGCGTTTGGCAATGGTCCGCAAAAACGGGACTTTAAAATATTTGCGTCCAGATGGCAAAACCGAAATCGCCGTTGAATACGAAAACGGCAAACCAAAAAGGATTGATACGGTGGTTATTGCCGCTCAGCATAATGAAACGGTTTCCGAAAAAAAAGTTGAACGAGATATTATCAATAAAGTAATCAAGCCCATTGGCGGAAGATACCTTGATAAAAATACCAGGTATTTTATCAATGCCACGGGCAAATTTATCAAGGGCGGCCCTGTTGCCGATACCGGCTTAACCGGCCGTAAAATTATTGTTGATACTTACGGCGGTTATGGTTCGCACGGGGGCGGATGCTTTTCGGGCAAGGATCCTTCAAAAGTTGACCGGCGCGCCTGTTCTATGGCCCGTTACGTTGCCAAAAATATCGTGGCCTCGGGTTTGGCGGATAAGTGCGAAGTTCAGCTGGCTTATGTTATCGGCAGGGCGGAACCAGTAAGCACTTTGGTAAAAACTTTTGGTACCGGCAAGTTGCCCGATGAAGCTTTGGAAAAAATAGTCAGAAAAGTTTTCCCGTTAAAACCGGCCGAAATAATCAATCATCTTAAATTAAAGCGTCCGATTTACCGCCAAACTGCCGCTTATGGCCATTTTGGCCGGACAGAAGCGGATTTTACCTGGGAAAAAACAGATATGGTTGCAAAATTGCGAAAGTACTTGAAGAAATAATTAACTTTTAGCAAGGTTATGGATTACGGGTTAGATATAAATAATCTGTGATCCATAACCAAAGATTTGATTTTTGATTATGAAAGTTTTAGTTACAGGCGGAGCCGGTTTTATCGGCTCCCATTTAGTTGACCGCTTAATCGCCAAAAACCATAAGGTGGTTGTTTTGGATAATTTATCAACCGGCAAAAAAAAGTTCATCAATAATCAGGCCAAATTTTACCAAACAAGCGTTACTAATCCTAAAATCAAAGAAATTTTTTCCCGCGAAAAACCCGAAATGGTTTTTCATTTGGCCGCCCAAAAAAGCGTTTCTTTTTCGGTCAATTATCCTTTGCTTGATGCCACCAATAATATTTGGGGTTCGCTTAAAGTAATTGAGCAATCAATCCGCGTGGGGGTAAAAAAATTTATTTTGATTTCTACCGGCGGAGCAATTTACGGAGAAACCAAAATATTGCCCACACCGGAAACGGTTTTGCCAAAGCCAAGTTCGCCTTATGCTTTAAGTAAATTAACGGTGGAAAATTATTTGCTTAACTACTATCGTCCTTTAAGAAAATTAAATTTTGTTTCCTTAAGATTGGCCAATGTTTTTGGCCCCAGGCAGGATCCGGAAGGTGAAGCGGGCGTTGTGGCAATTTTTGTTAAATATTTGCTTAAAGGCAAGCAATGCTTTATTACCGGCAATGGCAAGCAAACCAGGGATTTTGTTTATGTGTCCGATGTGGTGGAGGCCTGTTTAAAGTCATTAAGGTTTGGGCAGGGGATTTATAATATTGGCACAGGTAAAGAAACTTCCATTAATGTTTTATATCATCTCATTGCCGGCTTAATTTCCAAACAACAACCAAAATACGTACCCACCAGAGCAGGTGATGTTTATCGCAGCGTTTTAAAATCTGACTTGGCCAAAAAAGATTTAAATTGGACTCCGGAGGTGGAATTATTGGAAGGGCTAAAAAAAACCATTAAATATTTTAAGGTTTAAGCAAGTAATCATGAACAGGGTATTAATTTATTCAACAGCTTATTTGCCTTTTATTGGCGGCGCCGAGGTGGCAGTTAAGGAAATCACCGATCGCTTGCCAAATTTTGAATTTGATTTGATTACGGCTTGGCTGGATAAAAAATTACCCAGGCGCCAAACTATTGGCCGGGTTAATGTTTATCGCGTTGGTATTGGTTATCCCAAATTTGATAAATTATTTTTGGCCGTTTTTGGCCACTTTCAAGGTTTAAAACTTCATCGGCAAAACAAATACCAAGCGGTTTGGGCAATTATGGCCAGCTTTGGCGGTTTTGCGGCTTTAAGCTTTAAAATAAGATCCAAAATTCCATATTTATTAACCTTGCAGGAAGGCGATCCGATTGAAGAAATTTTAAAACAAGTCAGATTTGTCAGAAACAGGTTTAATAAAATTTTTTCCCAAGCAAGCGGCTTGCAGGCCATTAGCACCTATTTGTTAAACTGGGGAGTGAGTATGGGGTTTAAGGGTAAATTTTCCGAAATTATACCTAATGGAGTGGATGTTACTAATTTTACCAAGCAATACAGCGAAGAGGAAATTAAAGAATTAAGAAGCAGTTTTGGCTTTCCAAAAGATGCGGTAATTGTGGTTACCGCCTCCAGATTGGTTGTTAAAAACGGTCTGGCTGATGTAATCAAAGCCCTGCCCAATTTACCCCAAAATTTTTGTTTTTATATCTGCGGTACTGGGGGGTTAGAAAATCACTTGCGTCAATTGGTAAAAGAGCTTAAACTGGAAAAAAGAGTAAATTTTGCCGGTTACAAAAGCCACGCCGAACTGCCGTCAATTTTTTCTTCTAGCGATATTTTTATTAGGCCTTCATTAAGCGAGGGTTTGGGTAATGCTTTTTTGGAAGCTATGGCCAGTGGGCTGCCAACTATTGGAACTCTGGTAGGCGGAATTCCGGATTTTTTAACGGATGGCGTAACCGGTTTGGTTTGCCAAGCCCAAAATCCATCAAACATTGCCAGCACTATTTTAAAAGCCAGCCAACTTAACGCTGAACAAAAAAAATCGCTTCATGATAATGCCACAAAATTAATTAATGAAAGATATAACTGGGACCTGGTGGCAAATAAAATGAATAATTTATTGGAAAAATTATGCAAATAACGATTATCGGCACAGGTTATGTAGGATTGGTAACCGGCGTGGGCTTGGCCCAGCTTGGGCACCGGGTTTTTTGCGTTGATACCGATCCGGCTAAAATTGCTACGCTTAAAGCAGGTAAGGAACCGTTTTATGAACCAGGCCTTACGGCCATGCTGAAAAAAAATATTAAAGCCAAACGATTGTTTTTTACCGTTAATTTAGCCGAAGTAGTAAATAACGCCGATTTGATTATTATTTGCGTGGGCACACCGGCTAAACCCAATGGTAGCGCGGATTTAACTTATGTAAACCAAGCGGCATTAGGCATTAAAGAATATTGTAAAACCGGTAAAATTGTAGTTACCAAAAGCACGGTGCCTGTTGGTAATGGCAAAATTTTGGAAAAATTATTAAACAGCGGCAAGATTAAATCATTTAAAGCAGTGGCCTGTTCCGAATTTTTGCGCGAAGGGAAGGCAATTTATGATTTTTTCAATCCGGACAGAATAATTGTGGGAGCAGTTGATAAATCAGCCGGTTTAAAGGTAATGTCGGCTTTTGCCAAAATCAAAACCAATAAAATGTTAACGGATAGGGAAACAGCCGAATTAATCAAATATGCCTCCAATGCCTTTTTAGCGGCTAAAATATCCTTTATCAACGAAATTGCCAATTTATGTGAAAAAGTCGGGGCCAATGTTGATGAAGTGGCCAAAGGTATGGGCTATGATGCCAGGATTAATCCTCATTTTTTGCAGGCAGGTATTGGTTATGGTGGAAGTTGTTTTCCTAAGGATGTGAGAGCTCTTAAATATATGGCCGAACAACACGGGGCCGATACTAAAATTATTAAAGCCGTGCTTGATGTTAATGCCAATCAACACCAGTTATTTTTAAATAAAATTAAACAGGTTTTGGGCAATTTAAAAGGCAAAAAAATTGGTGTTTTGGGTTTGGCTTTCAAAAATAATACTGATGATATTAGAGAATCGGTGGCTATCAAATTGATTAAAAATTTAATTTCCTTGGGCGCAAAAGTTAAGGCGTTTGATCCTAAGGCCACCGCTAATGCCAAAAAAGTTTTACTTAAAGGAGTTTTGCTAGCCGATTCATCGATTGATGTATTTACACAGGCAGACGCATTAATAATCGCCACCGAATGGCCCGAGTTTGCCAAGCTTGATTGGCTAAAAGTTAAAAAATCAATGAAGCAACCGATTATTTTTGATGGCAGAAATTTATTAAATAAAAGCAATATTGTAAGGCTAGGTTTTAAGTACTATTCTATTGGCCGTTAATTATTAAAGTATTATGCAAGAACCAAACGATTTTATTATTCCTGGCCCATCATTGCAGGAAAGAGAAATTGCACTACCATTGGAGATAACCACGGAAATGCGCGCAGTTTTTACTGACCTGCATGATAAATACTTTGCAATGGAAAGTAAATATCTATCACAGAACGACTTCAGTTTTAACGAACGATGTTCTGCTCTTATTAAGGGCAAACTATATACAAAATATGGTATGGATCAAGTTGCGCATTGTTATTTATCCCATATTTTTGGCAGCACCTTTGATGAGATTAAAATAACCAGATTTGATTTTGAGGGAGAGGATTCCATTGAAAAGTTTATTAACAGCGAGTACGAAAAATTTAAATCAGAATCAGCAAAACATGAATAAAGTTTTTATTGTTATACCTTGTTATAATGAAGCCAAATTATTGGCTAAAGTTATTGTCTCGGTTTTGCCTTATGGCACAGTGGTGGTAGTTGACGATGGTTCGGCTGATCAAAGCGCAATAATTGCTAAAAATTTGGGTGTTAAAGTTTTACAACATTTAGTTAACCGTGGCATGGGAGCAGCTCTGGAAACGGGGGATAGGTATGCTTACTTACAAGGAGCGGATATTGTGGTGCATTTTGATGCCGATGGCCAGCACATGGCGGATGAAATCCCTAAATTAATAAGACCGATTATTGATGGCAAAGTTGAGGTAGTTTTGGGTTCAAGGTTTTTACTGCCTAATAACTCGATTCCCTGGCTTAAAAAATTGTTTATTTTAAAACCGGCAATTTTATTTCAAAATTTATTATTAGGCGTAAAATTAACCGATGCCCATAACGGTTTTAGAGCATTATCAAGGGTTGCTTTGGAAAAAATTAAAATTACCCAAGATGAGTTTGCTCATGCCACCGAAATTATAGAATTAATTAAGGCCAATAATTTAACTTATCAAGAAGTTCCGGTAACCATTAAATACCACGAATTCGGCCAAGGATTTTTATCAGGTTTTAAAATTATTAAAGATTTAATTTTTAGTAAAATTAACAAATAACATGATCTATTTGCCATTACAAATCATTGTTAGTTTATTCGTTCTCTTGGTCGTTTTTCGGCTATTTAAAAAGTTTCAGGATAATACTTTAAAAATATCGGAATTTTTGGGTTGGTTAATGATCTGGCTTGTTGTCTTAACGGTTTTTTGGCTGCCTCAAACAACTTCTTATTTGGCCCGCTGGTTTGGTATTGGCAGGGGAGTTGATTTGGCAATTTACAGCGCGGTTTTAATTCTTTTTTACCTTATTTTCCGTCTTTATTTAAAGCTCGATCGGCAACAGCGCCAAATAACCAAAATTATCAGGCATTTGGCTTTAACTGATAATGAAAAAGATAATCTTAAAGATTGAATCATGAAGAAAGTTGCCATCATTATTGTTAATTTTAACGGTCAAAAATACCTCCCTGGCCTTTTGGGGAGTATTTTTAATAATCCGCCTCAAACTGTTAACCAACAAGTTATTTTTGTGGATAACGCATCCCATGATGAATCAGTTGAGTATGTTAGAGAAAACTTTTCCCAGATAGTTGTTTTGGAACAAGAGATCAATTGGGGTTTTGCCAAAGGTAATAATTTAGGCATTAAATACGCCCAGGCCCATAATTTTGATTATGTTTTTTTGCTTAATAGCGATGCGCTTCTGGAAGTAGGTTGTTTGGATATTTTAGTTAATAGGATTGAACAATCGAATCAAATTGCTGCAGTTCAGTCAAAAATTTTATTATGGCCGTTAACGGATTTAATTAACAGTGTTGGCAACGTGATCCATTATTTGGGTTTTGGCTACACCAATGGTCATAAAACTCCAAACACGATACACGATCCAGCTCAGCTGGACAACACACGATCCAGCTCAGCTGGACAACACACGATAAACGAAATAAACTACTGTTCCGGCGCGGCCTGCTTAATTAAATTGGAGGTTTTAAACAAAATCGGTTTGTTTAACGAGGGTTTTTTTATGTATCACGAGGATTTGGATTTGGGCTGGCGATTTTTACTATCAGGTTATAAAAATCAAGTTGTTCCGGAAGCCATTGTTTACCATAAGTATGAATTTAGTCGCAGTATCAAAAAGTTTTATTTTATGGAAAGAAATCGTTGGCTGGTTATTTTGGCCAATTATGATTTAAGAACTTTGTTGTTAATTTTTCCAGCCCTGTTAGTAATGGAAATAGGGTTGTTTATTTTTTCTTTTAAAAACGGCTGGTGGCGGGAAAAAATAAAAATTTATCTCTATTTTTTAAAACCCACTAGTTGGCAGAAATTATGCCAAACCCGCCGGAAAATTCAATCTAGTAGGATTGTGAAAGATAGGGAAATAGTGGTAAACTTTTCTGGTGTTATCGAGCATCAAGAAGTAAATAGCTGGCTTATGGAAAAAGTTATAAATAAGATTTTTAACGCCTATTGGCTGGTTATTAAAAAATTGATTATTTGGTAATTATGCCCGACGGTAAAACAAAAATCGCTCAAGTTGTTTGTACCTTTCCGCCTTACCGAGGCGGCATTGGCAATGTTTGTTATAATATTTCGGATCATCTTAGCCGTTTAGGATATCAAGTTACCGTTTTAACGCCGCGGTACAGCTGGATGGAAAGTGACATTAGCAGTTTTTTTGAAATCCACAAGCTTAATCCGCAATTCAAGTATGGTAATGGCGCCATTGTTATGCAGCTGCTTTGGCGGGTCTGGAAATTCGATATTGTTCATTTTCATTATCCTTTTATCGGAGCGGCTTTGCCATTAATAATCGTCAAGTTGCTAAAAGGTAAAAAATTAAAGGTAATTTTGCATTATCACATGGATTTGGTTGGCCGGGGTTGGCATTCATATTTTTTTAAATTTTATAGTTTGATATTTTTGCACCAGTTAATAAAAAGGGCAGATGCGGTAATAGTTAATTCGGAAGATTATTTAAAACAATCATTGGTCCAGCAATTTTATCTAAAATATCCCGGCAAATTCAAAATTATGCCTAACGGGGTTGATATTAACAACTTTAGGCCTTTACCCGCCGATCAGACATTGGCAGATAAGTACGGCTTGGGTGGCAAAAAAGTCATTTTATTCGTTGGTGGATTGGATTCGGCTCATTATTTTAAAGGAGTAAATTATTTAATTAAGGCCTTGGAAATTTTAAACCGCGAGGATGTTAAGCTAATTATTGTCGGCGATGGCGATTTGCGGCCGATTTACGAAGATTTGGCAGAATCTTATGGCTTAAGCGAAAAAATTATTTTTACAGGTTATATTTCGGATTCCGCATTAAGCGGGCATTATCATTTAGCCGATATTTTTGTGTTGCCCTCAATTGACCAAAGCGAGGCCTTTGGTATGGTTTTATTGGAAGCTATGGCTTGCGCCAAACCGGTAGTGGCTGCTAATTTGCCCGGAGTTAGAAAAGTTGTGGGCATTAATGAAAGCGGCCGCTTATTTAAACCCAAAGATGTGGGTCAGCTGGTAACCCAGCTAAAGTTTTTTTTGGATAACCCCGCTCAGGCAATCGAATATGGCGCGCGAGGCAGAAAACGCGTGGAAGAAACTTATAGTTGGCAAATAATTACCCGTGATCTGTTGGATATTTACCATAATAAATCATGAAATTTTGCTTGATTAATAATTTATATCCTCCTTACTCTCGGGGCGGGGCGGAAAGGGTGGTGGAAATTTTAGCCAAGGGATTGCAAAAAAAGGGCGAGGTTTTTGTTATTACCACACAGCCAACCGAAACGTTATCTTGCCAAGATTACGAAGGTATAAATATTTGCCGGATTAATCCAGGGGGTAATTATTATTTGGCAGACCCTTTACCTAAAAATCTATTGCAAAAATTTTTTTGGCATTGGCATGATTTATTCAATTCGCAAGTTTTGAATCAAGTAAAAAAATTCCTGCAAAAAAACCGGCCCGATTTTGTTTTTACCCATAATCTTAAGGGCTTAAGCTTGGGTATTCCTAAAGTTATTAGAGCCCTTGGCTTAAAGCACATTCACACTTTGCACGATTATCAATTGCTTGATCCTCACGGCTCCATGCATCGCTATGGCAAAAATTTGCTCCTTAAGAATATATTTTATGTTGTGTACAGGTATTTTACCCGGCTCGCCATAGGTAATCCGGATATAGTTATTTCACCTTCCCAATTTGTTTTAAATAAACATTTGGAATATGGTTTTTTTAAAAATTCACAGTGCGTTGTATTGCCAAATCCTGTAGAAAACTTTAACAATCAAAAGCCGCAAAATAAAGATTTAGAAAATAATTTGCGCCTGCTGTATCTTGGGCAACTAGAGCCCCATAAAGGCATTAAGTTTTTAGTTGAGACAATTTTAAAATTAGATAATTCTAGGTTAAATTTGACCGTCGCTGGTACCGGTACCCAGTTTGAATTGATAAAATCGCTGGCAAATAAGAGTAACGGCAAAATTAACGTGATCGGCCAGGTTGCCAGGGAACAGCTTGATGATTTGTTTAAATTGGCTGATTTGTTGGTCTTGCCTTCATTGTGGTGGGAAAATTCACCAATGGTCATACTTGAGGCCTATAGCCAAAAAACCCCGGTTTTAGTTTCTGACGTTGGCGGCAGCCAAGAATTGGTTAAAGAGCCCGAAACCGGTTGGATTTTTAAAAGTAACAGTGAAGTTGATTTAGTTGATCAACTAAAAATGATTTTACATGATAAAAACAATTTGCCGGATATGGGGCAAAAAGCTTATGATTATGTAAAAAGTTTTTCGTTAGAAAATTATCTGGATAAATTAATTTCTTTATGCAGGAATTTGAAAAAGTAAACCAAGATTTAAAAATTAAATGCGATAATCAAGCCGGGTTATTTTTTTATTTGCCCAAAGTTACCCAATTTCAACAGCAAGAAATATTATTTCATAATGCCATTCATCAGGATGAAGAAGAAGTGCACCAATTGAATTCTTTGCGCAATACTTATTATCACGATTATTTTAAAAAATATTTTTCCGGTTTTTCCAACAATTCGATTATTTTAGAAATTGGTGCCGGTAGCGGATATGACTCTTTATCCTTGCTTAAAATGGGATATAATTTGATAGTTTCCGATATCAGCCCGGAGTCGATTTCGGGCATTAAACAAAAAATCAATGAAAAATATCCGCAACATTCTTCACAGGTAATTTATTTGGTAGCCGATGGTCAAAATTTGCCCTTGCCTGATAATTCGGTAAATGCGGTTTTTATCGTGGCATCGCTGCATCATTTTGAGCGCCAGGATATCGCTTTGCAGGAAATGTTTAGAGTTGTTAAACCAGGCGGTATGATTATTTGCGCCATGGAACCTTCGCGTTTTATGATGAGTTTTACCAAGTTGTTTAAAAACAGTGCTCGATTGCGCATCCATCATGGTCATTCGGAGGCCGATGAAACTCATCCTGGCTATGATAAGCGCGATTGGCAGCGGTTAATCGCAGCTCTTCCTTTATCGGTAATTAAATTTAAAAGAGTTTGGCTTTTGCAAGGTTTTTTGCATTATGGTTTGGAAGCGTTATACCGTTTGTTTAAACTTAAAAAAAGGATTCGCATCCCTCTGATAATTGAATGGCTGTTTTTGCTAATTGATGAAATTCTGCTTCAACTGCCCTTAATTAAAAAGTTAAATTGGCACTGGATTGTTATTTTGGAAAAAAAATAAAATTTCTTCAATAACGCGTTAGCAAATGTTTTATTTGCCAATTTGATATTTAAATATATAATTTTTACCGTCAATGGCAAACCATTGGTCGGCCGATTGTTTGTGCTTTTCAATCAAATCCGAAGCATTAAGCCAGTAATTGTTTAAAACAAAATAAATATCTGTAACGCCGGTTAAATAGCCGGCTGTGGCAATAATTTCTCCGGTATTGCCTTTAGCATAGGCCAAATCTTCGTATAGCCCATATAAGCGGCTAGCGGTAGGAACCGGATAAAAAAAGTTATCGTTATAGTAGTATTTAAAGCCCAAAGAACTAATGGCGGCGGCGCTAACGGGCTGGGCAGCTAGCACAATATAGGGCTGGCTTTTTTGTAACTCATCAATAAATTTTACTGTTTTAAAATCGGTTTGAGAGCTGGAATAGCCGTGATCTTCGGATATTTTATCAACTCTGGGATAAGCCAAGTACCAAGAACAGCTAAGCCCTACTGACAATAAAACAAAAGATAATAAAATAACTGCTGATTTTTGCTGTTGTAATTTTTGGAAAAAAAGATAAAGAGAAATGATAATAAAGGGCAGTAATAAATAGATACTTATTTCCAATATGCGTTTGGGATAGGTGATTTGTTCGTAAGAAAGCAGAGAAAAAAATGAAATCATGCCTTTAACCAAAAAGTAGTTCATTATCAGCATTAAAAATCCTGCTAAGTAAGCAAAATAGGGCTTAAATTGCCGATGTTTTACCACAAAAAATAATCCAGTTAAAGCCAAAACAAAAATAATTAAAGTGCTGTTTTTGCCAAAGCTGTAAACTAAATCGGTTAAAGAAATAAACGGCCGGTAGTAAAACAAAGCAGTTTGGTGCGAAAGTGAAGCGATAATATTGGCAACCCAGCTACTGGAAAGAGTTACTTTAAGTTGGGATAGGGTATACGAATTGATCAAAAAAGCAACAGGCAAGGCCAAAGATCCCAAAATAATTATTTCCCAAAGAATTGATTGATGGATTATTTTTGGCAAATTGCTTGTTCCAGTTAGGGGGAATTTTTTCTGTCGATGTTGGTAAAAAGCCAAAACTGCAAAAAAGAAAAATAAAGGCAAGCCCGCCAAAGGATGAACAACCAAAGCCATTATCACCAATAAAGCCAATGGCCACAGCGCTACACGCGGATGGTTAATGTAGTATAAAGAAAGCAAAATCGTTATTAAAGAAAAAAGATTGGCCAGCGCTTGGGGGGTGGTTAAAATAAATCCGCCAAAAGGCAAAAGTAAAATCGTTAAGGCGGTTAAAATAACATTTTTGTTTTCCGCCTTAAAGTTATCTTTAAAAGCGTAATAAACGGTAGTGGGCAAATAAACAGCCGACATTAATGGTAATAACAACTTATCCAGATTATCCAGGCCAATTTTTAAAAGTTTACTTAAAAAAATAATTAAGCCGTATTGACCGATATAATAAAACGGCTTGGGTAGCAAAGTGCCGTTTTTGGCTATAAGGCGTAGATTTTCGCGATGAATAAAAGGATCATAATCAAAACCCAAGCGATAAATTATCAACGCTACGCTAAAACTTAAAAAAGCATGCAGACAAACTAAAAACAATGTTTTATTGCTATGGGAAAATTTTATAATGGCATAGAGAATAAAAGTAGCCAAAAAATATAACAAAAAAATCTGTGGGGTAATTGTTTCCCAAGGTGAACGAATTGAAACGATTGTTTGAGCTTTAAAAATAAGCCAAAACATTAGGGCAATAAAAAAACCGTAGCCCAGAGTTAATAAGGTTAAATTTAAGCGCGGCCAAACGAACTTCCAACTTAAGTTAAAAATTAAAGGATGTTTTTTAACAGCCAAGGTTGTTAAAATAAAAATTAAAACTAAAGTGGCCAAGTGGGCATTTTGGTCCATTTTAGAAAGATAAAAGAACGCGGTATTAATTAAAGCGGCGAAAACTCCTGTAAATAGGAGGCCGTAAATAAAACGACAGGTCCAGGAATTTTTTATAAACAGCCAATTGCCAATGGCCAAACCGGCAAAAATTAAAAATAAAGCGCCTGCGAGTGAGGCAATTACAGCTGCTGGCCAGTTAAGTATGTTAAAAGCCAGTAAAATTAACAGCAACAGAGAAAATTTAAAATAGTTTAGATTGATAACCATTAATTAATTTTACCATAAAACTTGATTTGAGAGAAACATTTAAAAATGGTATAATTGTAACAACTTATGGCTGATATTAATACAAAAAGCAAGATAGATAATGGCCTGTTGGTGGTAATTTTATTGGGCGTTATTTTTTTTGTGGCATATTCCTATTTAGCTTCAACTTTACCAGGTGCAAACATTAATCAGCCAGAACCAATTTTAAATTCTCCGGATGAAACTGCCAATCTATTTTATACCCGTCAGTTTGCCGCTCACACCCGATTATCTTTTATTGATCCGGCAAATTTTATTGCCAAAGATTTGGTAACACCTAGAAGCATGCGGGTGATTAACAGTGCAACAGTCCCGGCCGGATTTATCGGTTTGCCTATTATTTACGGAACTTTAGCCAAATTAACAGGAGTGGCGGCGATTCCATTTTTTACACCCATGTTGGCGGTAGTTGGCGTGGTTTTTTTCTATCTTTTAATTAAATTAATTTTTGATCCGGCTGTTGCCTTATTTTCGGCTTCATTGGCGTATTTGTTTCCGGGTTATTGGTATTATGCCGAAAAAGGGCTGATGCCGAATGTTGTTTTTGCGGTATTTTTTATCATAGCTTTGTATTATTTTCTTAAGTCGTTTAATCGCGAAAAATTATTATTTTACTTGTTATTTGGTTTTTTTACGGCTTTGGCATTAATGGTTAGAACATCGGAGATAGTTTGGCTCGGTCCGTTATTTTTAATTTTATTAATCAGTAATTGGAAAAAAATAAACTGGCCTTACCTTTTTGGATCACTGGCTATATTTTTGGCAGTTTTTTCATCAATTTTTTATTATAATCTGCAAATTTACGGCAGTCCGTTTTCGGTCGGGTACAGTTTAAAATACAATCTGGCGGAGAATAACATTTTAACGCAGGGATTATCATTGGTTCAACAGATTTTTTTGCCTTTTGGCTTGAATATTCCGCTGGCACTTAAAAATTTTTATAATTACACCTTTGTTATTTTTCCCTTGTGGTCGGTTTTAATCTTATCGGGTTTTGTGACGGTTTTGTTTCATCAGTTATTTATGGCCAAAAAATTTTGGCATCAAAAAAAGTTTTTTAGCTACATAGCTCTACTGGCACTGGTTGGAATGTATCTGATTTTCTACTATGGCAGTTGGTTGTTTTATGATAATCCGGATCCAGGTGCCATAACCATCGGCACTTCATACATCAGGTATTGGTTGCTGATCTATCTATTTTCTTTGCCATTTTTGGCAGGCGCGTTAAATATTCTATTAAAAAGATTTACCATAGCCAAATCCGCAGTTATTATCTTTATTTTTACTTGTTTGGCTTTAATTTCTTATAAAACAGTAATGTTGAATGGAACCGAATCCATTGTAAAGGTCGCAAAAAATTTAAAAAATTACCAAATCTTATCTGAACTGGTTAATGAACAAACCGAACCTAATGCCGTTATTGTGGCTGGCAGAATGGATAAGGTTTTTTTTCCTAGCCGTTCGGTGATTTTTAAATTAAACGTTTCTGCGGATTATGATAAAATCAAAGAACTGATTCAAAACGGTTTTCCGGTTTATAATTTTGATTTTACCTTATTACCTGAAAATTTTGCTTACGCTAATACCAATACTTATAGCCAATATGGCTTAAAGTTGGGCAAAGAAAAATTAAAATTCGGCAATCAGAGCTTGTATCCTATTCAAAAAAATGATCAATAACCCATAATCTATAACCGCTTTTGATTATAGGTTATGGATTATAATCAGCTATGAAAAGATTTTTTGAAAATTTATATAAAATTACGCGAGTTATAATTATTATCGCTCCTTTTGTAATCCTAGGAATATTGATTAAAAAAGATCTGGTTTTATCGGGCCATCTGGAGTTTACTTATAATTTTAAGCATGATTCGCCCGCGTTAACAAATCTTTTTCCGGCCAACCGTTTATCGCCAATTTATCAAGTTAAGGGTAATGGCGTTGCTTGGCAGCAAATTTTGCAGGAACCGGTTTATTTTGAAACCAGGATTCCGCAAAAATTTGCTACGGCAACTTTAGAAATAACCTACCAAAACACGACTCAGCCCTTGGTACAAGTTGGTTTACGAAACTCGGGCGATGATGAATGGAATTATGATTTTAAACCCTTGGAAAATCAGCTTTTAGATAATTTACCTTGGTTTAAAATGGTAAGCGAACAGGGGACTATTTGGCAAAAAGAAAAAAAGTTTTTAACAAGAGAACAATTTTTAGCTAATGTAAATTCTTTGTCAAATATCGCGGCAATTAACTATAAGTTGCCACGTAAATTTTTCTTGCCAAATTATCGTCCGCAAAATGTTGATAATTTTTTAAATAAAACCTTGCGTGGCAAGCATAGTTTTTATACCTATATAAAAAATGAAGCTTTAGATTTCAGTTTTATTATCCAAGATATCAACCGGACCAAAGGCCCGGATCCTATTCTGATTAATGTGTATAATGAATTAGGCCAAAAAATCAACCAGATTAAACTTGAGGATGATGGGCATGTTGGCAATCTGGTGGGCGCATCAATACCTAGAACAGTAAAAGCTAAAATGGCTGGTTTGCCCGAAGGCGTGTACCGCTTGGAACTGGTAATAAACGACGATATCTTTATTAGGCAAATCAAAACCAAACAGCAGTATCTAACTTTTATCAATAGCCTTTATCTGGGGGATAGTGTGGAGTACAGCGATGGATTTACTGATTTAAAATACCAGCCAACAGCTATTTATAGCACTATGCCTCGTTTGGGTTTTTACACTTCTCATCCGGCCGGCTTGCAAACGATTGGCATTAATAACAATCAAAGCGTTGTTTTGGATAAAACCCATCAAAATTATTTTATTACAGCCCAACAATCGCCTGTCTATATTTATTCACCTAAAAATGATCTTAAAATTTTTGGCCAGGGATTAATGGCTTTTTCACAGGAAATGTTTTTTAATCCCGAAATTTATAATTTAAAGGATTTAACCCTCACTCCCGATATAGATTACATTATCAGCGATTACCAGACCCCTGTTAATGTTAATGGTTTTAAAACCGGACAAGTAACTTTTTCTTTAGCTAATGCCGCCGTTTTAAATCGTAAATTGCGTTTTGCCATTAGTGCGCCGGAACTTAACACCAATCATCAGCCCATTACTTTACAAAGCATTAAAGTTATTTTTGATCGTGAACCGATGTCCAACCAAGAACTGATCCAAAAAGTATTCAAGTATATTAAAGAGAGGTTTTAAATTTATTTGCTACTATGTCATTTGGTACAAAAAAATTCATCCATAATTTTATTAAATATTTAGGCATATACATTGTGCGCATTTGCCCCACTGTTTTTGTTGTTTTTGGCACCACCTTTATTGCTTATTTTGCCTTGGAAAACTTTAAAACAGGTTTGATTAGCAATTATTTTGATCTTAATTTGCTTTTGGTTTTTGCTATTATCAGCGGTTTGATAATTTTACTATTTGGTCAAAATTATGCTAATATTAGCCAAATATCGTCATTTTTTCATTACCATAGACCTAGAATCAAAAAATACTACTACCTCTTTGCCGGCATCTTTGCTATACTGGTAGCACTGTTTTTATATCTTGCTTTAGCTGATATTTTAGGTGATTTAGGCGTATTTACAGCTATTTTTGGCGCCTTATTAATTTATTTGGTTTTAAATTTATTTTATGATTCAAGACGTTAAAGTTAAACAACTTAAACCTTTGGCCGATGAACGTGGTTTGCTAATGGAATTTTTGCGTGATGATGATGAAATTTTTCAAAAATTCGGCCAAGTGTATTTAACTTTGGTTAAAAGGGGAACGGTTAAGGCCTGGCATTTCCATAATCTGCAAGATGATCATTTTATTTGCGTTGAAGGCAAGGCCTTGGTGGCGCTGTATGATATGCGCAAAGATTCTTCAACTTACGGCCAAGCGCAGGAATTTATAATGTCAGCACCCGATGTTGAAGGTGAACACATCTTGGTTAAAATTCCCAAGGGTGTGGCCCATGGTTTTACGGCTGTTGATTGCCCGCAAGCCAAAATAGTTAATGTTCCTACCATGCATTATAATTATCAAGAACCGGACGAAATTCGTTTTGCCTGGAATGATCCGGATATAAATTATAAGTGGCCGGAAGAAGTTAAAAGCGGAGGGTGATTATTTAATTAATAAATTATTTTTTTATTAGTTTAAATATATTTATATGAAAAAATTATTAATTGCTCTAATTTTAATTTTATTAACTGCAGGTTGTTCAATTCCGGGCATTTCTAAAAGGAACGTTATTGTTTCGGATCAAAAAACTCAAGAAAAAATCACTTGCGATTTAAAAAGTGATATTCAGGATTGTGATAATGATGGCTTAGATAATGCTCAAGAAAAAACATTAGGCACTGATCCGCAAAAAGCTGATAGCGACGGAGACAGCTATTTAGACGGTGATGAAGTAAAGAAAGGTTATAATCCATTAGGCATAGGTGCTGTAAAACAAAATAAAGAAAATTTGAATTTTGCTTACATTAGCACTGCTGATGATAAAACTAGGATAATCCTCAATGGAAAAGCTATTGGGGAGGTTGGGGCAAAAACAAGAACAGATGGAGCAATAGATTATTTACAACTCAATAATGATAAAATTATATTTGGAAAACTCGTGGATAATGGTTATTTGAAAAAGTTTTATAACGGAAAAGAGTTACCAGATGGAGCAGTTTTTGCTGATGGACATTACGCCTATTTTAAGCAAATTGATAACAAGTCGCACTTAATTTATGACGATAAGGATATTTACACATACAATAACATAACAGATATTGAAGGTACTACCCAAACACCCCACGGATTAGTGATCTCGGGTAATAATTACGCTTTCATGATAGATGTTTATCTAGGTACGCCATTTAGTAATGATAATAAAGTATTTCATGTAATATATAATGGTAAGGATTTGGGCTATGGTCGTGATCCAGTTCTTTCGGGAGATAATATTGCTTATGGTAAGCAAGAATATTGGCTTAATGAAGCCGATGGTTCAAGTAAAAAATTATATGATGGGGGTATAGTTTATAACGGAAAAATTATGGGAACAAGCGAGTACGAGGGGTCTTCTGATACCAATCTTCAATTGTCTGGAAATAATATTGCTTTTAGAGATTGGGACGCGCAAAAAGAAAAAAGCCGTTTGTTGTATAATGGAGAATCCTTGTGCGATTGGGGTGATTGGACAGAATGCCCATTTTTTCTATTATTTCCCGAGGGTATTGCTTGGTATAAACGCCTTAATTCAAATGATAGGCAATTCTATTTATTTTTCAATGGCAAAAATTATGGCAAAAAAGATGACTTAGACGATTTTTTGGTATCAGGTAAAAATATTGCATTCGAACGAATAAATGAAAATAATAAATATGACATTATTTATAATGGGAAAAATCTAGGAGAAGGCACTAATTTTACAATATTGGGAGATAATATTGCTTTTGTAAGAACAATTAATGGTGAAAATCATGTAATTTATAACGGCAAAGATCTCGGGCCTGGATTTAACCCTGTATTTTCTTATTCAAATTAAACCAACAAAATGGATTGTATATTTTGTAAAATAATCGAAGGAGAATTGCCTTGTTACAAAGTTTATGAAGACAAGCGTATTTTGGCTTTTTTGGATATTAATCCCGTTAATAAGGGCCATGTTTTGATTATTCCCAAAGAGCATTTTAATAATTTTTTGGATTTGCCCAAGGATTTGGTTAAAGATTTATCATCTTTAGCCCAAGATTTAGCAGTTAGCGTTATGGACGCGGTTGGCGCCAAGGGATTTAATTTGGTGGTTAACAATGGTACAGAGGCCGGCCAGTTAGTTGGGCACTTCCATTACCATATTATTCCGCGTTTTGCCGAAGATAAACTGCATCATTGGCCGGGCAAGGTTTTTTCCGGCGAAGAAATGACCAGAATAGCTGTAAGTATTAGAAAATTAATTTAAAATCAATGAGTATCTTAATATCAGGATCAATAGTGTTTGATAGAATTATGGATTTTCCGGGTTCTTTTTCGGATCATATTTTGCCCAAACAAATTCATAAATTAAATGTTAGTTTTTTGGTCCAAGAATTCCGTGAAACGTTTGGCGGAGTAGCTGCCAACATTGCTTATAATTTGGCTTTATTAAATGAACGGCCGGCTATTTATGGTGCAGTAGGTAAGGATTTTAAAGATTATGAAGCCAGATTAAGGTCATATAAAATTGATTTAAAAGGTATTAAGGTGTATCAAAACGAGTATACGGCCAGCTGTTACATTACCACCGATAAAAACGATAATCAGATTGCCGGTTTTTTTCCTGGCGCTATGAAATTTTTTGGTGTTAAGCCAAAAGTTAAAAAAAGAGATATAGCCATAATTGCCCCGGGTAACGCAGCAGAAATGCTTATGCTGGCCGACTATTATTTTAAATCCAAGACATTTTTTATTTTTGATCCCGGCCAGCAGATTATTCAGTTTAACAAGCAACAGCTTAACAAGGCCATTTTGCAAAGTAATATCTATATTGTTAATGATTATGAATTATCTTTGACTTTAAAAATCACCGGTTTAACCAAACAACAATTACTTCAGCGTGCCGGAGTGTTAATCACCACTTTGGGCAAAAAGGGTTCAACTATAGAAATTTTTCAAAATCACCTTTACAAAAAAATCAGTATTAAAACGGCGAGTGTTTCTGATGTTAAGGATCCAACCGGTGCCGGTGATGCTTATCGTGCGGGCTTAATTAAAGGTTTGCTTTCGGCTAAATTATTTGGTAAAATCGGCTTATTGGAGTTGCCTTGGCAAACAATCGGCCAAACAGCCAGTTTGGCGGCCAAGTACGCCGTGGAACAATACGGCACGCAAAATCATCTTTACAGTTACGAACAGTTTAAAAAAGCTTATCATAAAGAATTTAAAAGAAAATTATAAATTTAATAATCAATTATATGAAGTCATTTTTTGTTTTGATGGCTTTTTTACTAGTTTTTATACCTCGTCTAGCTATGGCGCAAGAAGTTCCTGGCTATCAGCAGGAAAAAAGCGCCGATAACTCTTTTAAAAACGAAGCGGGTTTAACCGGTCAGATGCGAGTTGATCAGTTTAGCGGAGCGGCTTCATATAATATCGGTTTAGAGGTTTCGCCGGGCAGAAGCGGACTTAATCCATCTTTAAGCCTTTTTTATAACAGTAATGATAAAAGTAATGATTCCTGGGTCGGTCAAGGTTGGAGCCTGCCCTTGGGTAATATTCAACGAACTTCCAGAAGAGGGACTAATAACCTATATACTTCCAATGAATTTTCCTTGTTTTTAAACGGACAATCCAAAGAAATTATTGAAATAGATGCTAATAATCATATTTTCGCTCCTAAAGAAGAGAGCGATTTTTTAAAAATTCAATACATAACACAAAGTTCCAGTTGGCAGGTTACAGATACTATGGGTGTTAAATATTATTTTGGGCAAACGGCCAGTAGTAGGCAAGATGATCCGGCTGACCAGACAAGGATTTATAAATGGCAGTTGGATAAAGTTGAAGACACTAATGCCAATTTTTATACTTTAAGCTACGCTAAAATAAGTGGTCAGATTTATCCAGCCGCCATTAACTACACCGGAAATAACGCAAGCGCTGGGCCAATGGATATTACATTTAATTTGGAAGACCGCGGTGATGATTTTGTTTCTTATCAGACCCAATTTGCCGTAACTACCACTAAACGATTACTTGATATTCAAATTGAGGTGGATAATACCTTAACTTTCAAATACGAATTCAATTATACTACCGGTCAAAACGGCAGTACTTCGCTTTTATCATCTTTGGTTAAGAAAGCGTATGACGGCCAAGGCGAGCATGCTTTACCTGCCACTTCTTTTGCTTATTCAACTAAGCAAACCGGTTGGACTGACGCGACTAACCAATGGCCAACCACCACTCCCGCTTTCAATAATTATGATCATCCGGACGAGGCTCCCCAACTAGCAGATTTTAACGGCGATTCCTGGACAGATATTAGCGGAGCTTTTCACACTGGATCTGATTGGGAAGGGCAAAATTGGAATTTTCCCGATGTTGATTTAAGCAAAGTATTGATTGCCGATATTAATGGCGATAAATTAATGGACATCGCTGGTTATTTTAGGGGCAATCAAAGGCATGTGGGGGCATTTTTAAATAATGGCGTTAACGGTTTTAATTACAATGAAGCCTGGTCAAATGCCTTACCCGAATTTGTTAATGAAGAAATATCAAGAACGGCTTTTGTCGATATTAATGGCGACGGTTTAGCTGATCTGATCCACGCCTGGCATAAAGGTAATAGTTTAACCAGTTGGATGCGTTTAAATACCGGCACCGGCTGGAGCGGTGATTACGGTGATTTTCCGGTTGACTTAGCTTATTGTAACCCTAATATTAATAACTTGGATTGTTATTCTTTGGGCACACAAATTGTGGATGTTAACGGCGATGGTTTAGTTGATGTTGTAAAAGATCGAAATGTATATTTGAATCTTGGTACTGGTTTTGAGCAAGAACCTAATCAACAATGGATCTTGCCAGAATTGCCTAATCATTTTGAAGATGTTTGGCGTTGGGGCGGCGCGCGCTTAACTGATCTAAATGGTGACGGATTATTGGATATTACTATTGTTGCGGATTCTTATTATAATGGGGATCACGGTTGGGATCTTTATCGCCTTGCCGCCTCTTATTTAAATAACGGCAGTGGTTGGCAACAAAATAATAATTGGAATTCACCTATTGTTATAGGAACTAAAGGTTCTAGCGGGGTGATTGATGAGGGTGTACGTTTGATGGACATAAATAATGATAATGCTATTGATGTAGTTAAATCCCATGCGGATCAAGATAATAATATTAGCCGACAGGTTTATTTAGGATCATCTGCTCAAGGTAATCAATTAACAGTAATTACTAATGGTTATGGCGGACAAACAGAACTTAGTTATCAGCCGTCGGGTAGGTATTTTACCGAAGACGATAAGTTTGCCAATCCTAAGTTGCCTTTAAATTTGGAAACCGTTAAAACAATAACCACGACCGATGGGCAAGATAACGAGATTACCACTGATTATTTTTATAAAGATGGCGCTTATTATGCCGATCCTACCGATTTTACTTTAAATCAATATGTAGGTTTTGGATCGGTTACGGGGCAAACCAGCGATCAGGTTGCTAGAACTTTTTATCATCAGGGTTCGGGGGTGGACGGGTATATTAACGGCGAATACGAAGATAGTATTTACAAAAAAGGACGAGCATACCGGGAAGAAGTGATTCATGATGATGGCGAGGATTGGCATTTGCTTTCAGCTAAAGTTAATACTTGGAAGCAGGAAGATTTGGATGCCAATAGAAAATATGTTTATCAGGATAGTTCGGTAACTTATGATTATGATGCAGACGGTTGGCTGTTAAGCGGTCCGCAAAACGCGCCAACAGCTAATTTTAATCCCAATCAAGCGACCGTCAACGGTCAATTGTCCGATTTAGTTGATTTGCAAGCATACGCGCCGGCAGTTGGCGAACAGCTGGTTAGCCAATCGGAGGACGGTTTAAGCTCAACCTATTATTTAGGCAGAAATGAATCAGGTCATGAGTTATTTAGATCAGAGTCAAAAAGTATCCTTGGTGAAGATGAGGAAGAGCCAGGTAGAGACGATCCGGCTCAAGAAAATTTTATTCCTCAAGAGGGCGATCGGGCGATAGAGGTTTATTCATATAATTGCCCTCATTTTATCGGTTTATGGGAGCAGCATCAAGGTTATAGCGATTTTAACCAGGCAAATGTTTATCTGACTAATTATCAAGCGGGTCAAGAATGCCACTTAAGCAGAATTTCTTTGCCTTTTAATACTTCTGGCTTGCCAGATGATGCTACTATTATTTCCGCTAATTTATCCATGAATGTTTTTGATGTTGACGGATCAATGATGGTATATGTTGTTAATGGTCTAGATGGAGATGTTTCAGCAGGAGAGGAACACATTGGTTCAACAGGAGGTCAAAATTTTAATTTAAATAGTACCGGGCTTGATTGGATTAATTTAACTGGCAATACTAACTTGGGACTTCGTGGTGATTATGATTTTAGAAATGTTGATTTGCAAGGCGCTTTATATGCGATTGGTTTTAATTTGTCTGAATCAGCTACAGCCACTCGGCCGGTATTATCAGTTGAATATACTTTAAATGATCCGCCATTGGTACCAGCAGATCTTTTAACTGAAGGCGAAGAAAATCCGGATGATGTAGCCGATCAAACACCGGAATTTTCCGCTATCTATAATGATGATAATGAAGAAGATTTGGCAGTTCATTATCAACTTCAGGTTATTCAGGCAGGCGGTAGTTTTGATAATCCATTATGGGAAAGTGATGATGTGCCACTGGATTTAGCGAGCTCTACTCCGGCAGGTATGAGAATTGAGCCGATTCAGTATGGTGGCAATAATTTACCTTTGGAAGGTTATAAATATTTTTGGCGCATTAAGTTTTGGGATAACGGGGATGAGGAAACCGCCGAAGGCGCATGGTCAGATGGGCAAGATTATTTTTACATGGACGGCAGTGACGCGCCAACAGCCCCCATTGATTTGTTAGTTGAAGGCAGAACCGAACCGGTGGATTTAATTAATCAGCGTCCGGCTTTTTCAGCTATATACATTGATCCCAATCCAATTGACAGAGCTAAATGGTATGAAATTGAAGTTGACGATAATAATAATTTTAGTTCACCTATTTGGGATAGCGGAAAAACATTGCTAGCTACGTCTTCGTTGGTAGACAACGGTTCAAGGATGGCGGAAGTTGCCTATGGTGGAGAAAATCCATTGCCGTATGACGGAACAAATTATTACTGGCGGGTCAAGTTTTGGGATGATGAAGATGCAAACGGCACCGAAGGAGATTGGAGCGCTAATGGCCAATTTGGAATGTTTAACCAAGCCGACGCGCTTGATAGCGTGGCAGCTAAAGCCGTTAAATATTCTTATGATTTTGATAACGGCAACGTAACCGATGAAGAAAATTTCGGCCAAGTTTATGCTTCTCCAAACGGTATTTACTTAAACACGGCCGAAGCGGTTGTGGGCGATGAAAAAGATTTCGCTTACGCTTATGCCGAGCCAACGCAGGAGGCCCTGCATATTTTGTCTGCTCCTAAAAGCAAAATATTGCTTGATCCCATAACCCAGGCCAGCTCTACGGTTGCCATTACTTATGATGGGCTTAACTTTGGCCAGGTTAATAAAGCCAATCCCACCAAGGAAGATTTAAAAGTAACCGACGTTGTTTACAATAAAACTTTTAATTCCTACGGTTTGGTAACTTCGGCCGAAGATCCTTTGGGCAATGATACCACTATTACTTACGATGCCGATTATTATTATCCTTACCAAACAACCAACGAGCTTAACCAGCTTACCAAAACCGAATACGATTTAAATTGCGGACAGGTTAAAAAAATCACCGATTCCAACAACACGGTGGAAGAAAGGGCTTATGATGCTTTTTGTCGAATTACATCTGTTAAAAAAACCAATCCGGCTTTAAGTTCAATGTTGACTTTGCAAACCTACGAATATCACGTTACCAGCACCCCGCCCTATGTTAAACAGGTCAATTACCCTGGCCAATCCTATGGGCAGGATATTTATTCCTATTTTGATGGTTTGGGCAGAAAAATTCAAATCAGAGAAGAGGCCGAAACAGCTAATCAATTTAGAGTAACCAGCTACAGTTACGATACAAAAGGCAATTTGTACCGCCAATCTTTGCCGTATTTTGATAATAGCTCGGCTTTTGAGGCCGAGGCCTGGGCAACGCCTTACACTCAATACGCTTATGATGCCCAAAATAGGGTTACTCAGCAATCAGTCGTTACCGGTCAAAATACTTACACAACTTCTTATGTTTATGATGGCTGGAACGTAACCGTAACCGATCCCAACAACAAAGCCAAGAAATTCTACAAAGACGCTTATGGCCAGTTAATCCAAGTTGACGAATATTTGGGTGAAAATACTTACTCCACTAAGTACGAATATAATCTTTTGGGCAAGATAACCAAAATCACCGATAGCCAGAATAATGTGAGGAATTTTACCTATGATAAATTAGGCCGTTTAACCACACAGGAAGAAATGCATGATCCGGAAGCCGAAGAATTCGGTGTTTGGACAATGGAATATGATGAAGCCTCCAATCTTACCAGCAAAACCGATCCCAAAAACCAAACGGTCAATTACACCTACGACGGCTTAAACAGAATCTTAACCGAGGATTACACTGGACACAATGGCACCGAAGTAATCTACACTTACGATACCGGCACTTATGGCAAAGGTCATCTTAAAACAGCTTCTTCCACCGGAGCATATATCACCTACACTTACGATAAATGGGGCAGAACCACTCAAGAGACAAAAACCATCAACAGTAAATATTACAGCACTTCTTGGGAATACGGCTACAACTCTTTACCCACCAAAATAACCTACCCTGGC
>JBAZSE010000003.1:0-217244 GCA_041662565.1 Patescibacteria group bacterium | reverse complement strand
AAATAGTTATCCAGATTAATCCGGAAATTGATGTTGATTGTTTAACTTACGGAGCATTAGGCAGAGTATTAATGGGTTCAAGCGATTTAACACCGCCAACGCCCGGGGCGATTTTGGAAATTTTAAAGTTTCATGAAATTGATTTGATGGGAAAAGAAGTTTGTTTGGTGGGTAGGGGAGAATTAATCGGCAAGCCCTTGGCCGCTATTTTTAATAATATGCCGGTTACGCTTACAACTTGCGGTCGGGCAACAAAAGATTTATCCGCTTATACCAAAAGAGCCGATATTATTATTACAGGAGTTGGAAAAAAAGATATTGTAACCGGAGAAATGATTAAAAAAGATGCGGTGGTTGTTGATGCTGGTGTATGTTTTGAAAATGGGAAAATGTACGGCGATATTAATTTTGATTCAATCGTTAAAAAAGCCGCCTTGGTGGTGCCAACTCCTGGCGGCGTGGGGCCGATTACCGTGGCTAAATTATTGGAGAATACGGTAAAAGTTGCCGAAGCAAGAATTAACAATTAAAAATGTCATTGCGAGCAAATGGAATGAGCGAAGTAATCTAATTGGAGATTGCTTCGTCGCCCCGACGTAAAGTCGGGACTCCTCGCAATGACAATTGTAAATATGAAAAAAGATTGGAAAACAGTGGTTATCGTTGGTGCTCAATGGGGCGATGAAGGCAAAGGCAAAGTAACCGATTATTACGGTTCTAAGGCCGATTATGTTGTTAGATTCCAAGGCGGGAATAATGCCGGCCATACGATTTCTCATAATGGCCAAGTGTTAAAATTGCATCTGTTGCCATCGGGTGTGATGCATCCGCGCGCCAAAGTGGTTATTGCCAACGGCGTGGTAATTGACCCCAAGGTTTTATTTGAAGAACTTGCGCTGTTAAAAAAAGTCGGTTTAACTCCAAAGCTTTTGGTTAGTGATCGGGCTCATTTGATTTTCCCCTGGCATATTTATTTGGATAGCGCTGGCGAGGTTTGGCAGGAAAAGCAAAAACTTTCCGCCGGTTCTACCGGTCGGGGTATTTGGCCGGCTTATGCCGATAAAGCAGGTAGGGTGGGAATCAGAGTGGTTGATTTGTTAAATCCTGGAATTTTTAAAAGAAAATTTGATTTGCTTTTTAATTTATCACAAAAACGCTTAAGTGCTTTATACGGTTCCAAAATAAAATTGGATAAGCAAAAGATTATAAAACAGTACATGGGTTACGCCCGTTTGTTACTGCCTATGGTGGCGGATACTTCATTGGAAATCAGCCAGGCTATTGGCGCCAAGAAAAAGATTTTTTTTGAAGGCGCTCAAGGGGCTATGCTGGATGTGGACCATGGCCTGTATCCTTACACTACTTCCAGTAATACCATGGCCGGGGCGGTTTGTAGTGGCGCCGGAGTTAGCCCGCATAAAATTGATAAGGTTATTGGTGTAGTTAAAGCGTACCTTTCCAGAGTTGGCGGAGGTTATTTGCCAACCGAACTTAAAGATAAAACCGGCGATTATTTGCGTGAAACTGGTGCGGAATACGGCACAACCACTGGCCGGGCCCGCAGGATTGGCTGGTTGGATTTGGTGCAACTAAGATATTCAGCGCGTATAAACGGCCTTGATTCTTTAGCCATTACCAAAATTGATATTATGGATGGGTTGCAAGAAGTTAAAGTTTGTACTGCCTATAAGGTTGGTAAAAAAATTATTAAAGAATTACCGGCTGATTTAAGCGTTTATGATAAATGTTTGCCGGTTTACAAAACTTTTAAGGGTTGGCCAAAAGCCAGTTCGGCTATCGGCAAGAAGTTGTATAAAAATCTACCCATAAATATGAAAAAGTATTTGGAGTTTATAGAAAAAGAAGTAAATGTGCCCATTGAAATGGTATCGGTAGGTCCGGAGAGAAATGCCACAATTATTAAGTAAAAATTTATTGGTTCTTTTTTTAAGAAAAAAAATGTCTTCAAGGTATTGTGCCTTGAAGACGTGATGTTCCCGCAGTGGCAGGATAAAGCGTTCAGACAATAGAAATATCTCCCTCCACTGCCACTATATGTTTGTCTTTGGTTTTGCCGTTGACAGAGATCTGATCCCCAAGTTTTATGAGGTTCTGTTGATTTTCCGGCAGTAGGGAAATGGGCAGCCAAAGCCGATCTTTCTTTGGCGTTTCAATAATAACTGCCTTAAAACGCGTGAAGCTGTCATCGACAACTTTTCCGCTGATTTTCCGGGACATTTTTACCTCACTTATGTTACTGATTGTGATTGCGAATTAATTACATCTAATAATAAATTACCTTAATTGTCAATGGCTGATACAATTTTAGAGCTTAAAAATTTAACGGATGAACAAGTTAAGGTTTTATTAAAAAAATATAACCTTGGCTTAACCGTGGCCGAAGCCAAAAAAATTGAATCGGAAATTTTGCATCGGCCGATGACTTTAACCGAAGCAACCGTTTGGAGTATTGAAGGTAGCGAACATTGTTCTTATAAATCATCCAGGCAACATTTAAAACAACTACCGACCGATGGGCCGAATGTTATTTTGGGTCCAAAAGAAGATGCCGGGATAATTGAATTAGTCAGCTATCAAGGTGAACGCTATGGCATTGTCATATCTCACGAAAGCCATAATCATCCTTCGCAAATTGTGCCTTATGAGGGCGCGGCCACTGGTATTGGCGGCTGTGTTCGTGATGTTTTATGCATGGGCGCTAAGGTTATCGCGGTAGCCGATCCTTTAAGATTCGGAGAAATTTCTTCCAACAAAACCAAATGGATTGCCAGCGGCGTAGTTGGGGGTATTGGCGGTTATGGCAACCCCATTGGCATTCCTAATTTAGCCGGCGATGTTTATTTTTCTTCCGGTTTTAATGAAAATTGTTTGGTTAACGTGGTTACTCTCGGTTTAGTAAAAGAGTCAGAAGTCATCCATTCAGCGGCTCCCAAGGGCGCTGGTGAAAACAATTATCAAATTATTTTAATCGGCAAGCCAACGGATAATTCGGGTTTTGGCGGAGCTAGTTTTGCTTCCTTTGAATTAGATGAGCATGAAAAAGAAAAAAACAAAGGCGCGGTTCAGGAGCCGAACGCTTTTTTAAAAAGGCATATTTTCGAATCAACTTACGATTTATTTAAAGTTTTAAAAGAGAAAAAATTATTGGATCAGGTCGGTTTTAAAGATTTAGGGGCCGGCGGGGTATTATGCGCATCGGTAGAACTGGTTGATAGCGCCGGTTATGGTGCCACATTGGATGTGGAAAAAATCCATGTGAGCATGGAAAATTTACCCCCTCAAGTTATTTTGTGTTCCGAAACGCAGGAAAGATTTATGTGGATCGCTTCAGCAGAAGTGGCTGAGCTTATTGTACAACATTACAACGTTAAGTGGGATTTGCCTCATGTTTCAGCCGGATCCAAGGCCTCTATTATCGGCACAGTTACTGTTGGCGGGCACTTTACTGTCAATTTTAAGGGAGAAAAAATAGTTGACGCTCGCGCTTCGGATATCACAGAAGGTTTAAGATATGATCGAGAAACAAAAGATCCAAATCAAAAATTAACAGAACCAAAAATTCCGGAGCCAAAGGATTACAACGAATTCTTGTTAAAGATTCTATCACACGAGAACATTGCTTCGCGCAGTTGCGTGTATGAAAAATATGACAAAACGGTTAGGGGATTAACGATTATTGAACCGGGAGCGGCTGATGCCGGAGTGATGGCACCTTTATTGGATGAAGATCTGCCTGAAGAAGTTAAAAATATCGGCATTGCGTTATCGGTTGATTCCAATCCTTTTTATTCCAGAATTTCACCATATTGGGGAGCTGTAAATTCGGTAGTTGAATCCTGTAGGAATGTAGTCGCCGTGGGCGCTATGCCTTGGGCTTTAACCGATTGCTTAAATTACGGCAATCCGGAAAAACCCGAGCAAATGTGGCAGTTTACCGAAGGCGTGCGAGGTGTAGCTGAAGCAGCTAAAGGTATTCATTTAAAAAGTTATCCAGAAAGCCCCTTACCTATTATCTCGGGTAATGTTTCTTTATATAATGAATCTCATGGACAGCCCGTTGATCCTTCGGCGGTTATTGCCTGTTTGGGAAAATTACCCAATTATCATCAGGCCATTACTATGGAATTTAAACAAGCCGATTCAACTATAATGTTAATTGGTCAAAGAAAAGATGAATTGGGCGGTTCGGTTTATTATCAGTTGCATGGCGAACTCGGAGTTAATGTGCCCAAGCCAGATTTTAAAGAAGTGGAAAATGAGATTTTTGCCGTTACCGATATGATTGATAATGGCTTGTTGCTTTCTTGTCATGATATTTCGGACGGCGGATTGGCTGTAGCAATTTCAGAAATGTGTTTTGGCGGAAATGGTAAAAATAGGATAGGTTGTGAGATTAATTTGGACAAGGTTGGAGTACAAAATTTTGCTTCCTCTATAAAGTTATTTTCCGAAACTGGCGGTTTTGTTTTGGAAACAAAGAATGTTAATGAGGTAAAAGAGATTTGTAAAAAATATGGTTTTGAGGCAATAGAGATCGGGAAGACAACTCAAAACTCAAAATTTAAAGCTAAAAATTCAGATAATGTTGTTATAGAACTATCGATTGAGGCGATGGCGGATAAATGGCTTAATGGTTTAAGAGATAAATTAAACAGTTAAAAATATGTCCATAGATTACAAATCATCAGGCGTTAATATTGATGCCGGTAATGAAGCAGTATCAAGGATTAAAGATAAGGTTAAATCCACTTTTGATAAAAACGTGGTTACTGGTCTTGGTACTTTTGGGGCTATGTATAATGCCAGTTGGCTAAAAGATTTTAAAGAACCTATTTTGGTTCAATCCATTGATGGTGTTGGTACCAAGCTTAAAGTTGCCCAAATGTCCGGCAATTTAAAAGGTGTTGGCGAAGATATTGTTAACCATTGCTGCGGGGATATTTTATGTCAGGGTGCCCGCGGCTTAACTTTTTTGGATTATATTGCCTCCGATAAATTAAATCCGCAAGAAATTGAAGATATGGTATCAGGAATGGTTAAGGCCTGCGCATCATCTGGAATCAGTTTGGTTGGCGGTGAAACAGCCGAAATGCCGGGAGTGTATCTTAAAGGTGAACATGATATTGCCGGAGTTATTATGGGCGTGGTGGAAAAAGATAAAATTATTACCGGTGATAAAATAAAAGAAGGTGATGTGGCTTTGGGCTTGGCCTCGGTTGGTTTGCACACCAATGGTTTTTCTTTAGCGCGCAAGATATTTTTTGAATCAGGAGAATATAATACCGAAAGTAAATTTGAAGAATTAACAGGAACGTTGGGCGAAGAATTATTAATTCCACATCATAATTACGCGCCCTCGGTTTTACCGATTTTAGAAAAATACGAAATTAAAGGTATTGCCCATATTACCGGCGGCGGTTTAATAGAAAACGTGCCCAGAGTTTTGCCAAAAGATTTATCTTTGGAAATTAAAAAAGATAGCTGGGATGTTTTACCGATTTTTAAATTAATGCAAAAATTAGGGCAGGTAAGTGATGAAGAAATGCATCGGGTATTTAATATGGGTATTGGGTTGGTAATGATAATCTCTCAAGATCAAATAGAAAATATAAAAAAAGAATTGGAAAAAGTAGGGGAGAAAGTTTATCAAATAGGAAAAATCGTCAAAGGTAATCATGATGTCAAATTTATTTAAAATCGCCATTATTATTTTTCCCGGAACAAATTGTCACGAAGAATCGTTTCGGGCGATAAAAAACGTTGGTTTAGAGCCGGAGTTTTTTAGGTGGAATGATGATTATAAAAAGCTGGCAAAATTTGACGGTTATTTTATTGCCGGCGGTTTTAGTTATGAAGATCGCGTGAGGAGCGGTGCTATTGCCGGCCGAGATCCATTAATGAATATAATTAAAGAACAAGCTAAAGCGGGTAAGCCAGTTATTGGTATATGCAATGGCGCTCAGATTTTGGTTGAGTCGGGCTTAATTCCTGGTTTAGTCGAGCTGAGCTCGATTAATGAATATCATTTAGGCGCAGGGCTTGCTTGGAACAATCACGGTTATTTAAATATTTGGACCCGTATTAAAAACGAATCAGCGCCAGGTAGATGTGCTTTTAATAATTTTGCCGCTGGCCATCATTTTGCCTTGCCCATTGCTCATGGTGAAGGTAGGTGGGTGGTGCCCCAAGATTTGTTAAAACAATTTCAACAAAACGGCCAAACTGTTTTTAGATATTGCGATGAAAATGGTGAAGAAAAAGAAGAATATCCGATTAATCCCAATGGCGCCATGTATAATTTGGCCGGTGTTTGTAATGAAGCGGGTAATGTTTTAGCTTTAATGCCTCATCCGGAGCGCACCAAAGATGGATTGGTTATTTTTGAGTCAATGAAAAAATATCTTGAAGAAAAAACAATCAACAAGGTACAATTAACAAACAATTTACAAATTCCATCGAGCTCAGCTCGACCAAATTCCAAACCAATTACCAATTACCAAAAACCGGGTAATGCTTTGGAAATACTTGTTGATTTGATTATTACCGATAATGAGGCGCAAACATTACAAACAGCTTTAGTCGGTTTAGGGTATAATAACGTTAAGGTTAAGCGCTTCACGCATTGGGAGGTGGAAACTTCAGATCAATCATCAGAATTTATTGCTGAATTAATTAAATCGGGTGAACTTTTAAATACCAATAAGGAAATTCCTTATATAAATCAAAACTTAAAACTTAAAACTAAAAGCCATAATCTTTTAGTTAGATATAAAGATGATTTTGTGGGGCAGGGCAAAAGGTCAACTTTAGTCAATCGTCTTGGCTTCAAGCAAATAAAATCCATCAAGCAGGGCGTGTTATGGCAGCTTGAATGTTCCGACTCTGATTGGCAAAAGATTTTAGCATCAAATATTTTAGCTAACCCTTATTCCCAAGATAAATTTTTATATGATTAAGGCCTTTATTTTTGACATGGATGGGGTAATTATTGATAGCGAACCTTTACAGCTTCAATCTTTTAATCATGTATTGCAAGCTTACGTTAAGCCAGTTATTATGGTGGAATTTTTGAAAAAGTACATGGGGCATCAGGATATTAACATTTGCGCTAAGATGGTTGAAGAATTAAATTTGCCAATAACCAAAGAAGAATTTATTTCAGCTAAAAGAGCGGCCTATTTGGAAATTTTAAAAAATGATATTCAGCCAATAAAGGGAGCGGTTGAGGCGATCAGAGAAATCCAAAAAATGATGCCGGTTGCCGTGGCCTCCTCTTCTACTAAGCTGGAAATTGAAATTATTACCAAGAAATTTGGTATTGATGATTTATTTTCCGTTCTGATTAGTTCTTTTGAAGTGGCCCAAGGCAAGCCCGCGCCTGATATTTACCTTAAAGCCAGCGAGTTGCTGGGAGTGCCTCCCCAAGAGTGCGGAGCGATTGAGGATACCCCGCTGGGAATCGTTTCAGCTAAGGGCGCCGGCATGATGTATTGTTTTGGGATCACTACCACGCACACTGCCGATGAACTAGTTAAAGCAGATAAGGTTATTAGTAATTTTGCCGAACTTGTACCAGCTATCAAGCTATTGTCATAAATTATGAATGATGTTCCTATTAAAGAAAATGGAGAAAAGTTGGAAGTTTTGGATGGTAATGAATTTATTTTGGAGCCGATATACTATAAGTTGGGTCATAATCAAGATTCGGAAATAAAACTTCGGCAAACCGTTCTGGTAAAATTAAGAGAAGCGCAAAATTATTTATCATCTAAGTACGGTTATAAATTAAAAATTTGGGACGGTTTTAGAACCATTGAAACTCAAAAAAAGCTTTATGAAGATTTTTTTGAAACTTTTAAAGAGCAACATGCTGATTTAAACGATGAGGAAATAAGAAAAGAAATTGAACCTTACATTGCCTTTCCTTCTTTGGATCCAGCTTCACCACCGCCTCATAATACGGGCGGAGTAGTTGATTTGACGATAGTTGATCAAACTGGGCAAGAATTAAATATGGGAACCGAGTTTGATGATTTTTCGGAACGAGCGAATACCAACTATTTTATAACTAAAGGAAAAGATGAAGCCAGTGCCGATATTTTTCATAAGAACAGAATGATTTTAAAAGAAGTTATGGAACATGCAGGCATTATTGGTTATAATGATGAATGGTGGCACTTTAATTATGGCGACCAGGAATGGGCTCGTAATTCAGGTAATGACTTTGCGATCTATAGTAGCGCTGAAAAATAAATTCGTATATTTGTAATAATTAGTAATTAGTAGTTAATATGGATAAATCAATCATAGAAAAAAATATTTATAATGTTATCACCGAAACCAACTTTAAAGGTTTGGGTGAAAAAAAAGTCGGTAAGGTCAGGGATACTTATTATTTGGATGATAAAATTATTTTAATCACCACCGATAGGCAGAGCGCTTTTGATAGAATTTTGGCTTCCATTCCTTTTAAAGGACAGGTTTTAAATCAAACATCGGCTTGGTGGTTTGAGCACACCAAAGATATTATTCCTAATTTTTTATTGGAAATTCCGGATCCTAACGTGGTAGTTGGTAAAAAATGCACGGTGTTTCCTATGGAAGTAATTGTGAGAGGTTATATGACCGGCTCTACCGATACTTCCGTTTGGGTAAATTACCAAAAAGGTATTAGAGATTTTTGCGGCAATAAACTTACCGAAGGCATGGTTAAAAATCAAAAATTCAGTACGCCTATTGTTACACCTTCAACCAAGTTTGAAAAACATGATCGAAATATTTCGCGCAATGAAATTATTGCTGAACATTTTGCCACAGCACAAGAATTTGATTACATTGCTCAAAAGGCCTTGGAGTTGTTCGCTTATGGCCAACAGGTGGCGGCAAGCCACGGTTTGATTTTGGTGGATACAAAGTATGAATTCGGCAAGGATGAAAAAGGCCAAATCACTTTGATTGATGAAATTCATACGCCGGATTCTTCCCGCTATTGGTTAAGAGAAACTTATTCGCAAAGAATCGCCGAAGGCAAAGAGCCGGATAACATTGATAAAGAATTTTTACGCCTTTGGTTTAAAGATCACTGCGATCCGTATCATGATGAGGAACTGCCCGAAGCCCCGCGCGATTTAATTGTGGAGCTTTCTAGCCGTTATATTAAATTATATGAAATGATCACCGGGCAGGTCTTTGACTTTGAAGATAAGCCAATACTTAAGAGAATTGAGGAAAACTTGAAAAATAAAGGATATTTGATATAATGTAGTCAATAATTTAATCATAAATATATGAAAGTAGTTATCATCATGGCCAGCCAATCGGATAAGGATTGGGCCGATAAAATTCAAGAAGCCCTTGATAAGTGGGGCTTAGCTTCAACTTTACATATGGCCTCGGCCCACAAAGTGCCGGAAAAGGTTTTTGAAATTGTTCAGGCCTATAACAGCGAGCGTGAACTTATTTACATTACTATTGCCGGCAGATCCAACGGCTTATCGGGCGTGGTGGCTGCTAATTCGGTCCATCCGGTTATTGCCTGTCCGCCATTTAAGGATAAGGATGATATGGCCGTTAATATCCAATCAACTTTGCAGATGCCCTCGGATGCTCCGGTAATGACTGTTTTGGATCCCTCTAACGTCGCTGCTGCTTGTGCCAGAATAGCGGGGTTGGTTAATGATGAAATGCAGGAATTGGTTCAGGAGCGGATTGATGAAGTTAAAGAATCTTTTGAAAAATAATAACTCATATTTCTAATATGAACGAATTAAACGCTATTTCGCCATTAGACGGACGCTACTTAAGTAAAGTCAAAGAGCTATCTGATTTTTTTTCTGAAACCGCTTTAATCAAGTATCGGTTGCAGGTAGAAGTGGAATATTTAATTGCTTTAGGATTTGAATCCAAAATTCAAGGATTAAACAGGTTTTCCGACGAGCAAATAGTTTTATTGCGCTCGTTGTATTTAAAATTCAATGAAGAAGAAGCGTTAAGGGTTAAAAAAATAGAGCAAACAACCAATCATGATGTTAAGGCCTTGGAATATTATTTAAAAGACAAGCTGGAAAAAATTAAGGGCTTAAGTGTTTATAAAGAATTTATTCATTTTGCCTTAACCAGCGAGGATGTAAATAATTTGGCATATTCCTTAATGCTCAAAGGCGGTTTAAATGTTTATCAGTCGCAATTAAAAAAATTGTTGGTTGAATTAAAAGATTTAGCCGTTAAGCACAAAAAAACTTCTTTATTATCTTTAACTCATGGTCAGCCCGCCACACCCACCACTTTAGGCAAAGAATTGGCGGTTTTTTATTATCGTTTAGCTGGTGAGGTTAATAATTTTAACCCAAAGCTTAAGGGCAAGTTTGGCGGCGCAGTTGGAGCTTGGAACGCCCAAACAGTTGCTTATCCCAGAGTTGATTGGCTTTCCTTTAGCCAAAAATTTGTAGAGGGCCTTGGTTTAGTTTTTAATCCTTTAACCACGCAAATTGAATCACACGATTCTTTAGCCCGTGTTTATCATAAGCTGATCAGAATCAATAATATTATCAAGAATTTGAATCAGGATATGTGGCTGTATATTAGCCGTGAGATTTTTAAGCTTAAAAAAGTGGCTGGCGAAATTGGTTCTTCCACCATGCCTCATAAAGTTAATCCAATTGATTTTGAAAACAGCGAAGGTAATCTTGGATTAGCCAATGCTTTGTTGTCTCATATGGCCGATAAGTTGGCTGTTTCTCGCTTACAGCGCGATCTATCTGATAGTACGGTGTTAAGAAATCAAGGAGTGGCTTTGGGCTACGGTTTATTAGCTTTAAAAATGAGTTTAAAGGGTTTAACCAAGCTGGAAGTTAACAAGCAACAGATTGCCGAAGAATTAAATAACCATTGGGAAGTTTTAGCCGAGCCCATTCAGGTTGTTTTAAGAAAAGACGGTTATAATAAGCCCTACGAGGCCTTAAAAAATTTAACTAGAGGAGAAAAAATCAGCAAGTCCGATATTCAAAAATTTATCAGGTCTTTAAAGATTAATAAAGAAGAAAAAGCCAATTTGTTAAAATTAACGCCAGAGAACTATATTGGTTTGGCGCCAAAATTAGTTGAAAAATATTTATCATAATTAAATCGAGCTTAACTCGAAACCATACAACCTATGTGCGGAATAACAGGCATCATCAGCAATAATGTAGTGGCAACCGAGCTTTACGAAAGCTTGCTTTGTTTACAGCATCGCGGTCAGGATAGCGCCGGCATTACCACTTATTCCGACCGGTTTCATTTAAAAAAAGGCATGGGCTTGGTGCGGGAAGTTTTTGGACAAGAAGAAATTTTGGCTTTAAAAGGCAATGTGGGCATCGGTTCGGTCAGATACCCCACTGTCGGCGGCGGTGTAGCCGAAGATTCTCAGCCGTTTATTGTTTCTTCACCTTACGGCATTACCATGGCTTTTAACGGCAACGTTTTTAATTTTTGGGAGCTTAAAAAAGAATTATTTGATCATGATTATAGGCAAGTTAATTCCAACAGCGATGTGGAAGTTATTTTAAATGTTTTTGCCTATGAAATGTCGCGTTTTTGCCACAAAGATTTTTTTGATTCCGTTTGTTTGGCGGTAGAAAGCGTTCATAAGCGGGTTAAAGGTGCTTATTCGGTGGTGGCTATCATTGCCGGAAAAGGTTTGGTGGCTTTTAGAGATCCTCACGGCATTAGGCCGATGGTTTGGGGCCAACGAAAAAACAGTTTTAAAACCGAACATATTTTTGCTTCCGAAAATACCATGTTTGAAATTTTGGATTTTGATTTTTATCGGGATGTAGAACCGGGCGAAGTGGTGTTTGTAGATTTACAAGGCAAAGTGTTTAATAAAAGAGTGACGGTTAAAGAATTCAGGCCTTGTATTTTTGAATATGTTTATTTTGCACGGCCGGATGCTTTTTTAAATGGCGTTAGCGTTTATCGCGCCAGGTTGCGCATGGGCCAAAATTTGGCGGCTAAAATAAAACGAGTGCATCCAAAGTTGCAAATTGATGTGGTTATTCCGGCTCCCGAAAGCGCCAATACCGCGGCCTTAGCTTGCGCCCACGAGCTTGGCGTAAGATATTCCCAAGGGATAGTAAAAAACCATTTTATCGGCCGGACATTTATTATGCCGGGCCAAGAAGTTAGGCAAAAAGCCAATCGCTATAAACTTTCGGTGATTGATTTTGAAGTTGAAGGCAACAATGTTTTAATTGTTGATGATAGTATTGTTAGGGGTAATGTTTCCAAGCACATCGTTAATTTGGTTAAAAAGTACGGCGCTAAAAAAGTTTATTTTGCTTCGGCTTCGCCGGCTTTAAAGTATCCGGATCTTTACGGCATTGATTTGCCTACTCGTGATGAATACGTGGCTTATAACCGAACCGAAGATGAGGTACGAAAGTTTATCGGAGCCGATGAGCTTATTTATCAAGATTTGGATGATTTAATTGAAGCCGTAACCAGAAGGGGCGATCTTAAATTTACCCGACCGCATTGCGCCTATTTTGATGGCGATTATCCCACAGGTGATGTAACCGAAGAAGTTTTACAGGAAGTGGAAATGCAAAGAAAAGGCGAGAGAAACACCAAGAAAGAAAACCACAAAGGCAATCTAATATAATTATATATAATATATAAACTCCTCGGCTCGTCGAGCTAAGCTCGACTTTACGTAATTATTTATGAAGAAAGTATTACTCTTAGGCAGTGCCGCTCGTGAACAAGCGATCGGTACGGCTTTAAAATCCTCCCAAGAAGAAGTTGAGCTGTATGTTTTTGGCTCATCAGTTAATCCCGGGCTTCAGGCCTTAGCCAAGGTATATAAGGTCGGTCAGTTAAAAAGCAACACGGCTATTGCCAGCTTTGCTTTGGCCTCCAATGTTGATTTTGCCATTATCGGGCCGGAAAATCCTTTAGCCGAAGGCATTGTTGATGTTTTGGAGCAGATCGGTATTCCTTCTGTGGGGCCCACTAAGGCGCTTGCCCAAGTGGAAACTAGTAAATCTTTTACCAGAGATTTGTTTGTAGAATATAAAATCCCTGGCGCGCCCAAATATCAGGTTTTTACCTCCACCGTTGGTTTGGCCGATTGGCTTAAAGTATTAGGCGATAATTTTGTTATTAAGCAAGATGGCTTGGCCGGCGGTAAAGGAGTATTAGTTTCCGGTGATCATTTTAAAGGAATGGCCGAGGGCTTAAAAATCGCTACGGAACTTTTAAAAGCCAACGCTAAAATTGTGATTGAAGAAAAATTAATCGGCCAAGAATTCAGCTTGATGAGTTTTTGCGATGGCGATCATTTACTGCATTTGCCCATAGCCCAAGATCATAAAAGAGCGCAAGCAGGTGATATTGGTCTTAACACCGGCGGGATGGGTTCTTACTCTTGCGCTAACTTTACCTTGCCGTTTTTGGATGAAGATGATGTTATCGCAGCTCAAAAAATAAATGAAGCCGCCGCCCTGGCTTTAAAGAAAAAAATCGGCAAGGGTTACAAAGGTATTTTATACGGCGGTTTTATGGCTGTTAAGGAAGGCGTTAGATTAATTGAATATAACGCCCGTTTGGCTGATCCCGAATCGATGAATATTTTAAGCTTGTTTCCCGATAAAACTTTTCCTCCAAGCTCTTCGGCTGATTTTTTACAAGTTTGTTTGGGTATTATTAACGGCACTTTGGATAAAATAAAACTGGAATTAAAGCCGTTAGCAACTGTTTGTAAATACGCGGTACCCGAGGGTTACCCCGAGCATCCCATTAAAGATCAAAAAATCGATGTTTCCGGGGTTGATCAAAATAAAGTTAAGATTTTTTACGCTGCTGTGGATCAAAAAGAAGATGGTTTGTATTTAACTGGATCCAGGGCAGTAGCCATTGTAGGCAGGGGCGAGGATTTGTATCAAACGGAAAAAATGGTGGAGACCGAAATTAAAAAAATTATTGGTCCGGTTTTTCATCGCGCGGATATTGCCACCAAAGAATTGATTGATAAACGGATCAAAATGATGAAGGAATTAAGGGCTTAAACAATTATTTTATGATTAATCTAGCTGTTTTTGCTTCAACTAAGGGCACTGATTTACAAGCAATTATCGAGGCGCGCCAAAAAGGCGAATTAACAGGCATTGATTTAAAATTTGTTTTATCCGATAAAAAAGATTGTTACGCTTTAGAACGCGCGCGTCAAGCAAATATTAAAACCTATTTTATTGATCCCAAAGGAAAAACCAGGGAAGAATTCGATGCAGAGTGTTTGCAAATCGCTCAAGAAGAAAAAACCGATTTAATTTTGTTGATCGGTTACATGAGGATTATCACTAAAGTTTTAATTGAACCGTATAAAAATAAAATCATTAATATTCATCCGTCATTGCTGCCTAAATATCCCGGGATGGATTTGGATGTTCATGACGAAGTTTTAAAAAATAAAGAAACAGAAACGGGTTGTACTTTGCATTTTGTTACCGAAGAGGTGGATGGCGGAGAAATAATTTTACAGGAAAAAGTGGCAATTGGGGATAATGAAACACCTCAGTCCTTAAAAAGAAAAGTCCAAGCCAAAGAAAAAGAAGTTATATTAAAAGGGTTAAAGTTATTTACAGATTAAAAAAATCAGCCAGTTATAAACGGGCTGAGGGTTGCTCTGGTTAACAGAGCTTATGAGGTGGATGTGGGTAGATCCCAATCAACCATTAATATTTGTTCGGTTGAAAGGATCATTCCATCGTTGTCTCTGTTGGGTTGGGCGATAATCACAATTTTTAGATCATCGCGTCCTGCAATCTGGACGGTTGAGCCCAATTCACAGGCTGGTCGAGAAGGCAAAAAGCCTCGTTTACCAACACTGTACGGTGCCAGAAGTTCCTGTTGAACTTGCGTAGTGGTTTTAACTGGCGCTGGTGGCGGCACGTTTAAACCTGGTTTAAGGTCATGATCCACTTTGACTCCTAATGGTTAAATAACAGTTCGCTAGCTATCTTAATTTATAATTAAAAAATAGTCAACTATGCGCGCATTAATCAGCGTTTCCGATAAAACGGGCTTACAAGAATTGGCCAAGGGATTGGAAAAAATGCACTGCGAAATTATTTCTACCGGTGGAACTTTTAATTTTTTACAAGAAGCGGGAATTAAAAAGTTAACAAAAGTAGAGGATTTTACCAGTTTTCCCGAAATTATGGAAGGCCGTGTTAAAACCCTGCACCCTAAAATTTTTGGCGGTATTTTAGCGGATCGCGCCAAGGCCAATCATTTGCAGGATGCCATAGATAATAAAATTGAACTGATTGATTTAGTAGTTTGTAATTTATATCCTTTTGCCCAAACCGCTGCCAAAAGCGGGGCCACGCAGGAAGAAATTATTGAAAACATAGATATCGGGGGTGTTAGTTTAATAAGGGCCGCCGCCAAGAATTTTGAATCGGTTTTGGTGGTGGTTGATTCGGCGGATTATCAAGAAGTGCTGGAAAAATTAAAACAGGATGATCTGGCGGATTTGAAAAAAAGATTGTTCCAAAAGGCCTTTGAGCATACGGCCAGTTACGATCGGGCCATTGCTGATTATTTTAGCCAACAGCAAAATTTAAACCTGTCTTTTGAGAAAATTTCCGATTTAAGATACGGCGAAAATCCTCATCAAGTTGCCAGTTGGTACAAAGAGCCGGATTTTTCGGGTTCAAGCATTGTTAATGCCCAAATTTTGCACGGCAAAGAACTTTCCTACAACAACATTATGGATGCTGATAGCGCTTTAAATTTGATAGGGGAATTTGATTTGCCTGCCGCAGCGGTTATTAAGCATAGTAATCCTTGCGGCTGCGCTGTGGCCAAAAATATCACGGATGCTTTTGTTAGGGCTTATCAGGCGGATTCATTGTCCGCTTTTGGCGGGGTAATTGTTTTAAACAGAAAATGCAATGACGAGATTGCCGGAGAAATAAACAAGGTTTTTGCCGAAATTGTGATTGCGCCGGATTATGATGAAGACGCCTTGGAAATTTTAAAACAAAAAAAGAACATCAGAATTGTAAAAACAAATGTCAATCAAAAAGTTGATGCGCCATCCCAAGATTATCGCAGAATCAAGGGCGGTTTATTGGTGCAGGATCATGATAATCGCCAGTTGGTTGAAGCGGATTTAAAAGTGATGACTCAAAAAAATCCTTCCAGCCAACAGCTGGCGGATTTGCTGTTTGCCTGGCAAGTGGTTAGGCATGTTAAATCCAATGCCATTGCGCTGGTTAAAGATGGGGTTACTGTTGGGATCGGCGCCGGGCAAATGTCTCGGGTGGATTCAACGGATATTGCCTTAAAAAAGGCCGGAGATAAGGTAAAGGGGTCGGTTTGCGCTTCAGACGCCTTTTTTCCCTTTAGGGATAGTATTGACAAATTGGCCGATTTAGGGGTACAATCTATTGTACAGCCCGGCGGTTCCATTAAAGATACCGAAGTTATTGCTGCAGCCGATGAGCATGAAATGAGTATGGTATTTACAGGCGTTAGAGCATTTAATCATTAGGATAAACTTTATATTTTTTGCTACGACTTCGTCAGATTTCGTAAAAATACTTTCATCGTAATGAATTACGACTCAAGTATTTTTACTCATCTTCCTTGTCTCGCTTAAAAATCTAAAGTTTCTCCGTTCTTAAGAAATTAAAGTCAGTATTAAAAGATTTATGAAAAAGTATTTATTAATCTTATTTCTGGTTTTGCCACTAATTTTAAGCGGTTGTTTTTTTAATAAAAAACAGGCCGAAGCTCCAGCTATAACTTCCCAAAAATACCAAAGCCAAACTTTTGAGCAATTTTATTTTAGCGCCAAATATTTATCCAGCTGGCAATTAACCGAAACTTCAACCGGAAATTTAGGCGAATTTAAAGATCAAATAAAATTCGCCAACAAGGAGCAGGAAATTTTGGTTCTTATTGCCAAACAAGCTGATAAAAAAAAGGTTTTGGCCGATTATAAAATCGAAAGCCAATCGCAAACCCAGCTTAACGGCACATTGGCTACAAGCTACATCGGTGAAAAATCAGTTGCAGGGCAAACCCCAAGATTTGAAGGGATTTTGGCGGATAATGGCCCTTTCTTTATTTTAATTGTTACCAATAACCCGGGTTCCCAGGATTATATTGATTTTGTGGATTCCTTTGCTTTTGCTAAAATTTCTTCAACTTCCAATGTTAATAAAGGCGGCCAAGTAGCTCTTAAAATATATTTTGCCAAATTAGATTCCAACACCCAAAACCAATCTTGCGAAGCCGAAGGTTTTAAACAGGTTGTGGTTGATCGGCCGGATGAGGATTTGGGTTTGATCCCCATGGTTATGAAATTATTATTGCAGTTATCGGTGCCCGAAGATTTGGCTTTAGTTAAGCTGGCTCCCGGAGTTGATTTAAATACCCGTTTGCTTTCTTTTGGCTACGAAAATAACAAAGCCATAGTAAATTTTGATGCCAGCTTAAACAACGGCGGAGGCAGTTGTTTGGTTACTTTAAAACGTTCTCAAATAGAAAAAACTCTCAAGGCATTAAATGAAGTTTCCACTTTGCAAATCAAGCAGGTAGAAATTCAAGCGGCCGGCGATAGCGCTTCCGCCTTACAGCCTTAAATTAACAGTTTGTTTTGCTCGTCTTTGCTTTAGTTTAAGGCAAGCTCCTAACTTTTTTGAAAATTTAATATTTTCTCTAACTATTAATTAACAATAAATATATGTCCGAAAATCAAGCGGCTGTCAAAACAACACCCAGCGATGTTTTTTTGCATCTTTTAAGTATTATTACTTTGTATTTTTGCGCCGGCAATTTTATCGCTTTACTGTTTCAGTATATTAATGTTTTACTGCCTCAATTTCCCGAGGCCAGTCAATATTATAGCGGCGCCAGTGGTATTATGCGTTTTGCCATTGCTTCGCTGATCGTTGTTTTTCCCAGTTATTTATTTACTGTTCGTTTTTTAAACAAGGATTACGTAAACCAGCCGGCCAAACTCCAGTTAGCGATTAGGAGATGGTTGATTTATTTTACTTTGTTTATTACCGCCCTGATTATGATCGGCGATTTGGTGGTATTAATCAATCGTTTGCTGGAAGGCGAATATACTTTTAGATTCACGCTTAAAGTGCTGGCTGTGGCTTTAACTACTGGTTCGATCTTCTTTTACTATTATCATGTTTTAAAGCAGGAAATTTCGCCAAAAATTTTAAGTTATTTTGGTTGGGGCGTTAAGGTAGTTGTGCTAATTGCCGTAGTTGCCGGATTTTTTGTGATTGGCTCTCCTCAAGAGCAGAGAAAATTGCAGTTTGACCAAAGAAAAACTGATGATTTGTCTTATTTACAATCCGAAATCGTTAATTATTGGCAAAACAAAGAAGTATTGCCAACCGAACTTAAAGCGTTAAACGATGATTTAAGGGGAGTAAGAGTGCCTCTGGATCCGGAAAATAATACCAATTATGTTTATGAAGTTAAAGGGCCGAATGTTTTTGCCTTGTGCGCCACTTTTAATTTGCCTTCCATTGATCCTAAGCCCGTTTACGGCAAACCGGAATCTGTAAGCTATGACGGGCGTTTTGTGGGCAACCCCACTTGGGAGCACGCGGCCGGTAATGTCTGCTTTGATCGAACTATTGATCCGGCTTTTTATAAATTAAAACAGCCAGTCAAATAATGCGAATAAATAAATACTTAGCCGATAGTGGTTACTGTTCCAGGCGCCAGGCCGATGTTTTGGTTGAACAAAAAAAAGTTTATATTAACGGCAAAAGGGCTGTTTTGGGAGATGTGGTAAAAATAGGCGATAGCGTTAAGGTTGATCATAAATTAATTATTCCCAAAGCAGTTAAGTCCTACTTAATTTATTATAAGCCCGAGGGAGTCATTTGCACTACGGATTTAAAAAGCCCTAATAATATTATTGATGCTATTAGTTATCCGGAACGGATTTTTCCGGTTGGGAGATTGGATGTAAATTCATCGGGTTTGATTTTTTTAACCAATGATGGCGATTGGGCTAATCGTTTAATGCATCCAAAGTACGAGCACGCTAAAGAATATTTAGTAGAGGTGGATTTACCTGTTAGCCAAAAGTTGCTTGATGGTTTAAAGAAAGGGGTTAATTTAACCGAAGGCATAGCCAGAGCTGATAATCTTAAAACCATTGATAATAATCATTTTAAGATCACTATTCATCAGGGCTGGAATAGGCAAATTAGGAGAATGGTTGAGCATTTTGGGTACGAAGTTGTTTCTTTAACCAGAATCAGAATCGGTAATGTTGGGTTGGATACGCTTAAGGTAGGTAAATGGCGGGTTTTAACTAAAAAAGAAGTTGAAAGTTTTTAAAAAAAAGTGGGCGCGTACCGAGTGGTATGCGCCCTTTAAGTTTTGAAGGCCTATATGTTAGGCCGCTTCTTCTGCCATCGATTCCTGTGGCGGCACTTCTTCTGCCATCGATTCCTGTGGCGGTATAAGAAGATCATCGCGTAATGCGACAAAAGTTTGGGCAGGATTTAATTTGCACGGTCCAACCCAACCTCTTCTGGTGCTCCAACTGTACTCACCATGCACCCACTGGATACCAATGGGCAGTGGGCCCGAGAAAGCATCGATCAGGTGATCTAGCGTATATATGAGCTCTCTGTCTTTTTCGAAAGCCAGAAATCCCCAGAAGGTCTGGTCTTTTGATTTGCCTGGTTTGTGAAAACCGCCGCAAATCAACAGCAACATGTTTTGCGTTGGACCGCAGTTTTTTTCATAGCATGTGCAATTCAACTCACACGTGCATGTACTTCCCACACTTCTAACCCTAATTACTATGGGTTCTAGCCTTTTCCCTTGCGAGAAAAATAGTGTGGAGAAGAAGTCAAACTTGCCTGGACCGCCATTGATCTCTCGCGGTCTGTTTACGTGAATTGTGGTGAGCATAGAGCTCTCCTTGGATTGATTTTTGTCTGGAAAAGCCCAGAACGCGCTCTTATTCCGGGATACACCACGGAACGACCTGAATTTTCAGGAATTTGTACGGAACAATTTATCATATCATCATATTCGTCTAGTGTCAAGATTTCAATTTGACAGTGATACCGGGTTTTGCTAGTATTAAATTATGAGTAGAAAATATTGTCAGATTATCAATAATAATGATAATAACCGGACTAGCTAGGCCCTGGTAATTTTGTTTTATAAAAGTAACAAACCCGGGCCTACAAGGTCCGGTTTTTAAATTGTCTTGCCGAGTAGTTCAAGGGTAGAACGCTACGCTGTTAACGTAGATGTTGCAGGTTCGAATCCTGCCTCGGCAGCCATCTTTTTAAGCCCAATCATGCGTTAATTATTAACTTCACAAAATCATTATAAAATAGTATAATTAAGCAACATATATGACAAAAATCACTATTTCCAAAGCCGCTGAATTTATTGGCCAAGAGGTTCAAATCAACGGCTGGGTTTATAATTTGCGCTCCAGCGGGAGCATATGTTTTTTACAGCTTCGCGATGGCTCCGGTTTTATCCAGGCCATTGTTAATAAAGCCGAAGTTAAAGCCGAAGTTTGGGAATTAGCCGAAAAAATCACCATTGAAACTTCAGTGGAGCTTTTGGGAAAAATCAGCAAGCATCCCAAAAAAGAGGAATACGAACTTCAGGTTTTGGATATTAAACTGGTTCAAATTTCTCAAGAATATCCGGTCGGTAAAAAAGAGCATGGCCCTGATTTTTTATTGGATATGCGGCATTTGTGGTTAAGAGCCCCAAGCCAGTGGGCCATCCAAAGAATTCGCAATACGGTTATTAACGGCATTTATGAATTTTTAAATAAACAAGATTTTATTAAAATTGATTCGCCGATTTTAACTCCCAATGCCTGCGAAGGTACGACCGAGCTGTTTGAAATTAATTATTTTGATTGGACCAAGGCCTATCTTTCGCAATCCGGCCAATTGTATATAGAAGCGGCAATTTTTGCTCATGGCCGGGTGTTTGATTTTGGGCCGGTATTTAGAGCGGAAAAATCCAAAACCCGCAGACACTTAACCGAATTTTGGATGATGGATGCCGAAGCGGCTTTTGTAGAGCATCAAGAAAATATGAACATCCAGGAGAACTTAATTTCTTTTGTCATTCAAAAAGTTTTAGAACAAAATCAAAACGAATTGGCAATTTTAGAAAGAAATACGGAGCCGTTAAAGAAAATTAAAGCGCCATTTGGCCGAATGACTCATGCCGAAGCGGTTAAAAAACTAAACAAATTGGGTTCGGATATTAAAGAAAATGATGATTTGGGCGCTGATGATGAAACTTTGTTAACGCAAGATAGCGAAGTACCGATTTTTGTGGAAAAATGGCCAGCCCAAATTAAGGCCTTTTACATGAAGCGTGATACTTCCGGAAAAGTCGCTTTATGTGATGATTTAATCGCGCCCGAAGGTTTTGGCGAAATTATCGGTGGTTCGCAAAGGGAAGACGATTACGAAACATTGCTCCAGAGAATTAAAGAGCACAAACTGCCTTTGGGAGAATTTCAGTGGTATTTGGATTTAAGAAAGTACGGCAGTGTGCCTCATAGCGGTTTTGGCATTGGCTTGGAACGCTTGGTTGGCTGGATTTGTGGCACGCATCACATTAGAGAAACAATTCCTTTCCCCAGGATGATTAATAGGATAAGGCCTTAAAATATGAAAAATAACAATATAGATTCGATCAATAAAATCGGTAAGGAAATAATTCTCAAGGGTTGGGTCAACACCATTCGTAAAATGAGTAAAATGGCTTTTGTTGATTTGCGAGATAGGTCGGGCATTGTTCAGGTGGTTTTGATTCCTAGTGAATTGGATGAGGCCTCTCAATCTATCATGGCCGAAATTAAGCCGGAATATGTTTTGGAAATTTCCGGAATCGTAAATAAAAGGGGAGAGAAACAAATTAATAAGAATGAACCAGCTGGCGAAGTTGAAATTTTAGCCAAGTCAATTAAAATTTTGTCCGAAGCCGAAACTCCTTTGCCGATTCCCATTACCAACGATTTTGGCAATGAAGCGGAATTTTCCACCAGATTGGATTGGCGTTGGATTGATTTAAGAGATCCCAAGAAGCAAAATATTTTTAAGGTTTGGACAGCTTTGGAACAAGGTTGCAGGGAATATTTTGCTAAAGAAAATTTTACTCAGATTTATACGCCGTCATTTATGAGCGCGCCTTCGGAATCCGGTGCGGAAGTTTTTACGGTAAAATATTTTGATAGGCAAGCTTACTTGGCTCAGTCGCCGCAATTTTATAAACAAATGGCAATGGCCGCTGGTATGGAAAAAGTTTTTGTTAATGGGCCGGTTTTTAGAGCTGAACCTTCTTTTACCAGCAGGCACATGACCGAATTTACCGGCTGGGATTTTGAAATTTCTTTTATTGAATCCCATTATGATGTGATGGCGGCGGAAGAGCAAATGTTAATTGCCGGCTTTAAACAAGTTAAAGCCCAGATTTTGCCTGATTTAGAAATTCCTATTGCGCCGTTTCCTAAAATTGGTCTTAAAGAAGCTAAAGAAAAATTGCTCGTGAGTGGCATTACCAGTGAGAAAGCAGATGATTTAAGTCCGGAAGAAGAACGTGGAATTTGTGAAATCATCAAAAAAGAAACTGGTTCGGATTTTGTTTTTATTACCGATTATCCGATTAGCGTAAGGCCCTTTTACCATATGAGGCATGAAAACGATAATTCTTTAACCAAAAGTTTTGATTTGTTGTATAAAGGGATTGAAATAACTACCGGCGCTCAACGTGAACATCGGGTAGAAATTTTAGAAGCTCAAGCTAAAGAAAAAGGCATGGATTTGGCGTCGCTTAAGGACTACATTAATTTTTTCCGTTTTGGTTGTCCGCCTCATGGCGGCGTGGGCATTGGCCCGGGCAGAATTATTATGAGTTTGCTTGATTTGCCTAATGTTAAAGAAGTTACATTTTTGCCCAGGGATGTGAAAAGATTAACGCCGTAAACATGAAAAAGCAGATTGTTTGCCATGATATGGACGGTAATTTGTATAAAGTCGATTCGACTAAGTTGACTTTTAGACCTTCGGTTTATGGAATTTTAATTGAGCGGAATAAAGTTTTATTGTTTAACCAAAAGAATGGTTATGATTTTCCTGGCGGTGGTTTTGATATAACAGAAACCATTGACCAAGCGTTAACTAGAGAATTTTTTGAAGAAACAGGTTTAAAAATTAAAGGTCTTCAATTACTTTCTGTTCATTCTTCATTTTATTATTCTCGCCATCTTCAGCGTGGATATAATGCGGTTTTGATTTATTATCTTTGCCGGAGAATTTCGGGTAAATTGTCTAATAGTCACATGGATGGTCATGAAAAGGATTACGCCATTGGGCCGGAGTGGGTTGATTTAAAAAATATCAAAAAAATTAAGTTTCAAAATCCCGTGGACAGCGTTAAATTAATTCAAAAAGCTTTTAAAAAATAAATTTATGTCCATTAATAAAAAGCTGATTTCCCATTTGGAAAAAAATAAAGTTAAATTTCAGGTTGTTCCGCATAAAAAGGTTTATACAGCTTTGGACGCGGCCGCAACTTTAAGGGTTAAACTTGATGCCATTGCCAAATCGTTATTGGTTAAGGCGGATAAAACCTATTATTTATTGATTTTGGCGGCCAATAAAAACGTTAATTTGGGAAAATTGCAAAAAGCCCTTAAAGCCAAAAAAGTCAGCATCCCCAAAGAGGCCGAATTGGTTAAGGTTTTTAAAGTCAAACCCGGAAGTTTAACCGGTTTTGGATCGCTCCATAAACTCGGGGTGATTGTGGATAAAGGATATGACAAAGTTAAACAGGCGATTTTTTCCGGTGGTTCTTTGGTAGAAAGCGTTAAAATGGGAGTTAAGGATTATATTAAATTGGAACAAGCTTTAATGCATCAATTTGGCGAGATGAAGAAAATAAAAAAAGTTAAGAAACAAAAAATCAAAAACACTAAAAAGCAAAAACGCGGTTAATGTCCAACTATAAAATAAAATTGGAAACATTTGAGGGGCCGTTTGACCTTCTTTTAGGTTTGATTGAAGAAGAAAAAATGGACATTACCAAGGTTTCACTGGCCAAAGTCACGGACCAATTTTTGCAATACATTAATTCCGCTTCCGATTTGCGTACCGGCGAAATGGCCGATTTTTTAGTGGTAGCGGCCAAACTGCTGTTAATTAAATCCAAAGTTTTATTGCCCACATTGCAAGTAGATGAAGAGGATGAAGGATCGCTTGAAAAACAGCTGAAAATTTATAAAGAATATTACGAGGCCTCCAAAAAAATTAAGCAAATGCTAAAAGCGGAGCATTTTATGTTTTCTCGAGCTAAACCTGTGCAGGTTTTAAATTTAAAATTTATTCCTCCTGTGGGCGTTAATGGCTCGCGGTTGGCGGAATTATTTGCCAAGGCCTTGATAAGATTGGAGCCGATTGTTAATTTGCCTCAGGCCATGATCAAGCGGACGGTTTCTATCAGAGAAAAAATCAAGCACATTACCGATTTGATTATCTCCAAAGTTACCTTTAGTTTTAGGCAGCTTTTGGGCCAGGGTCGTGATCGGACCGAAATGATTGTTTCTTTTTTGGCGGTTTTGGAACTGGTTAAACAGCGAACGGTTGAAGTAGATCAGGTTACGCTTTTTTCCGATATTAATATAAAAAGAATAGATTAAAATTTTTTGAATATGAATTTAAAATCGCAATTAGAAAGCATTTTGTTGGTAACCTCCAAGCCGATTTCCATTAAAAAATTGGCTGAAGTTTTAACAGTCAAGCCAACAGAGATTGAAGGTTTATTAACTGAACTGGCTGATGATTACAATAATAACGGTCGGGGCTGGCGTTTACTTTTAAATAACGATCAGGTGCAATTGGCTTCTTCCCCCGAAAATGCCGAATTGGTCAAGCAGTATTTAAAGGATGATATAACCGGCGAACTAACCGATCCTTCTTTGGAAACTTTAACCATCATTGCTTACCGCCAACCCATAACCAAGGCCGAATTGGAGCAGATCAGGGGAGTTAATTGCAGTTTGATTATTAGGAATTTAATGATCAGGGGTTTGGTGGAAGCGGAGTACAACAAACAGCGGGCAATTACCCTTTATTCCGTTACTTTGGATTTTCTAAAATATTTAGGCCTTAATAAAGTGGCTGATTTGCCGGATTTTGAAAAATTAAACAGTTCGGAAAATTTAGCTAAATTGTTGGCCCAAGAAAATACCCAGCAAACTGCCACGGAAGATGAGGTAATTAAGGTTGAAGTGGTTAAGGGTTAATTTATATTTTCATGTTATTTTCTTTGCTGGCAAACATTATAGGTATTTACGGTTTAATCACTTTGCCGTATTTTTCCCATCAATTAATTGATCTTAGCCAATGGGAAAAAAATAACAGCGTGCAATTTTACAAAACAGCGTATCAGCCCCAAAGCCCTATTAGGCAAAATAATAATTCGGTCGGCATGAAGGTTACGGCACAGGCGGCCATTATTGTTGATAAGCAAACCATGTCGGTTTTATGGCAAAAAAATCCCGATGTTGAGCGGTCACTTGCCAGCATAACCAAATTAATTACTGCCTTGGTTTTTTTGGAACATAATCCCGGCTGGCAAACGGAAGTTGTTGTTCAAGCATCGGATTATCGGGTTGGCGGGCGGGCTTATGTTTATGCCGGGGAAAAAATTTTGGTTAAGGATTTATTTAACGCTTCATTGGTTGCTTCTTCTAATAGCGCCACGGTGGCTTTAGCTAGGTCAACCGGCCTGGCTCCCGAGGCCTTTGTTACAGCCATGAACGCCAAGGCCAAAGAATTAGGCATGGCCAAAAGTTTGTTTACCGAGCCAACGGGTTTGGATCCTGATAATATTTCTACGGCCAGAGATGTTGCGGCCTTAGCCGTAGCTGCTTTTGATAAGCCGGAAATAAAATCTGCTACGCAAGCGGAAGAATACACCTTAATTGTTCAAAATAATAAACGCCGTGAAGTTTTAAAAAACACCGATAAATTGCTTAACAGTTATTTAAATGTTTTAGCGGGTAAAACCGGATATTTGGACGAAGCCGGCTATTGCCTGGTTAGCAATGTGGCGGGCGCGGGCAAATCGGATATTTTAGTAGTTGTTTTAGGTAGTAAAAGCGAGCCCGATCGGTTTCAGGATTTAAAGTCCTTGGCCCAATGGGCGTTTGATAATTACCATTGGCCAATTTAGCTCGTTTCTTATATATGTTTACAATTATCCCATTTTAAGGTATTTTTAAGATGCAAATTCCCTCCGAAATCATCGTGGCCATATTGGCCGCCTTACCCTTAACCGAACTTAGGGTTTCTATTCCCCTAGGGTTGACTATTTACAATTTGCCAGCTTGGTCGGCTTTTTTGTGGTCGGTTTTGGGCAATAGCTTGGTTACTTTGTTAATTTTGTGGTTTATCGGGCCGATTGCCGATTTTGCCGCCAAGCATATTTTATGGCTGAAAAAAATCTTGGATTGGATTTTTGCCCGAACCAGAGATAAAGCAGGGCAAAATTTCATTAAATACGGCCAATGGTTTTTAGTTATTTTTGTGGCCATTCCTTTGCCCGGCACCGGCGCCTGGACAGGAGCTTTAATTGCTTTTTTATTTAATATTCCCAAATGGCGTGCTTGGCTGTTAAATACCTTGGGCATTATCGGAGCGGGCATAATTGTTACGCTGGTTAGCATCGGGGCCATTAAAGGTTTTGATTTTTTCATAAAATAATCATATGGAACAAAAAAAAATCATCATTGCCAATTGGAAGATGAATTTAAATTTGGCCTCGGGTAGCGGCCTGGTTAAAGAGTTGCTGGCAAGCATTAATGATTGGAAATCGCCTGATTTGGAAGTGGTTATTTGCCCGGATTTTTTGTCTTTAACACCACTGGCTGAACAGCTTAAAGATAAAGGAATTTTTTTGGGAGCTCAAGATTGTTTTTGGGAAAAAACCGGCGCTTATACCGGCGAGGTCTCGCCCCAGTTTTTATCCGAACTTGGCTGCAAATATGTGTTAGTTGGGCACTCCGAGCGTCGGGAACATAAACAAGAAACCAATGCTCAGATAAATTTAAAAGTTAAAGCCGCCCTAGGCAACGGATTGATTCCGGTTATCTGCGTGGGCGAAACTTTTTCCGAACGACAGGATGGTAATAAAGATTTTGTGATCATGACTCAAACGGCCGCCGCTTTAGCCGGCGTTAAACTTCTTTCCACCGATCAGTTGATTATCGCTTACGAGCCGGTTTGGGTAATTGGTTCGGGCCAAGCCGTGGATCCCGAAGAAGCCGAGCACGCCCATAGGGTAATTAAGCAGGTTTTATTTGATCATTTTTCTTCCACTGTTTTAAATGAGCAGATTAGAATTATTTACGGAGGCAGCGTTAAGCCGAGTAATATAAAAAGTTTTATGATTCAACCAACGATTGACGGGGTGTTAGCCGGCGGTTCAAGCTTGGAAGCAGTCTCGTTTATGGATTTAATTAAGCAAGCTAAATTTTAAGCTATGTTTTCCTACATTTTAATGATTATCGTAGTTATCTGTTTGGCTATCATTGCTTATATTGCTTTTAAAAAATTGGATAAGGTTTCGGTTTTAAATTACGAGGCCTCTAAAACAATCCAGCAAGTAGAAATTAAAAGAAAATTATTGGAAGATCGTTTGCAGAGAAAATTTAGCGGGCTGGGGCTAAATTTAAAAAAGTTTTTTAAGCCACTGGGCGCCTTAACGGCCAACAAGTTTAAGATTTGGTATCAAAAAATAGTTGAATTGGAAGAGGATTATCGCCATAAGATTTTACATGATAGTTTTAAAGATAAAATCGCCGTTCAACAATATACCAATCAGCTTTCGGTTCAAGCCCTAACTTTAATTGAGCAAGGGGATTTTCAAGGGGCAGAAAAAAAATATATTGAAATTTTAGAATTGGACGAAAGAAACCAAGCGGCTTATCTGGGTTTGGGCAATTTGTACCTTAAACAAAAAAATTATGAGCAAGCTAAAGAGACCTTGGAATTTTTACTTAAGCTTAATCAGGGTGATGCTTCTGTTTATCGCAGTTTGGGCGAAATTTCATCGGGCAAGGGCGATTTAAAAATGGCCAGCGAGCTTTATCTTAAATCCTTGGAGTTGGATGGGGCCGATGTAAACACCCATTTGGATCTGGCGGAAGTTTATCTTAATTTGGATGAGCCGGCCAAGGCCTTTACCATGGTTGATCGGGCCTCGGCAATTGAACCCAATAACCCCAAAGTTCTTGACTTTTTAATAGAAGTCAGTATAATAGTGCGAGACAGGGAAGCCGCCAGTAAGGCCTATCGCTTGTTAAAAGAAGTTAATCCCGAAAATCAAAAGCTGGCAGATTTTAAAGAGAGGATAGCTAAGTTATAAAACTAATTTTGGCTCGGGTAGGTACCAGAGTGGTCAAATGGGGCAGACTGTAAATCTGCTGGCCTTGCGCCTTCGGGGGTTCGAATCCCTCCCTGCCCACCAGCATTCGTTCGTCGAAGGTCAAGTATATCTGTTTTTGTCAGAGGCATTGTCTGACGTGCCGTTGTAGCTCAGTTGGTAGAGCAACTCCATGGTAAGGAGTAGGTCGTCGGTTCAAATCCGACCAACGGCTCCACTCGATTTTTAGTCGATTTGGCGAGGCAAGGAGCAACGCTTCGTTCGGGCCAACGTAGCTCAGTTGGTAGAGCAACGCTTTTGTAAAGCGAAGGTCGGGGGTTCGACTCCTCTCGTTGGCTCCAGTTAAACAAATAATCAATAATATTATGTCTCAGGATAATTTAATCAAATTGGAATGCACTCAGTGCCATAAGGTCAATTATCACTCCAATAAAAACAAGAAAGTTATTAAAAACCGTTTGGAGTTAAAAAAATACTGCCGTCACTGCCGAGTGCACGTTTTGCATAAAGAAACTAAATAAGTATCAAGTTTTTAATCGGGCTTTAGCCCGATGAAACTTCTATAATACTATGATCAAGTTTCTAATTTTTGTCCTAATCATGGCCGGTTTGGTTTTTTTTATTTGGCACGGCCAAATTTCTACTTGGCTTAATGATTGGCAGCAAAAAGCTGAAGAACAAGGTCCGGCGTTAATTAACCAAGGTTTAGAAAGCGCTGATTATTGGTGGACTACTTACGGCGAACAGTGGGCCGATCAGCTGGTGGCCAAATTAACCGAGGCAGGTAAGGCCAAAATTGACGAATGGCTGGCTAAAAAAGGTTTAAATGAGTACGGCGATTCGGCTGGTACCAATTACACCGGTGGAACTCCTTTGTTTAATGAAGCCACAGGGCAATCCATCGATCGTTACGTTTATCTTCTCAAAAAATTTCCAGACTTAATTAACCAATTGAATCTTGGGCAGTATTTAAAGTAATTTTGTTAGAAAAAATTAATCAAAATTTAGCGTCAGCTAAATTTTGAAGAGGAAGAAGTTGATTGAGTTTGGAGTGAGCTCGCCAAAAGCGAGCACATGAAGACCGAAAGCAACTTCTGACGAGGGGGTGTCGTTCAGTGGTAGGACTCCGGTCTCCAAAACCGGTAACGTGGGTTCGATTCCTACCACCCCTGCCAAATATCTAAAAAGGAATTTTCGAGGATAAAATCCTCGTTTTTTCTTTGCTTTAAAACGATTTTTAATAATTTAGACAAATTCAATCTAAACCCATGGAAATGCTTATACTATTGTAGCAGATGAGGGGCACCGTTTGGTGAAAATGTTTATATCTTCATTTTAAGATTAGATGGACGATTTGATAAAAAACTTGTATAATAATTAAGGCGTTGCCATCCGATTTTATGGTAAAAAATAAAAAACATAAAAAAATTAAAGTAATCGACCTGTTTTGTGGTATTGGCGGGTTAACCCACGGTCTTATAAAGGAAGGCCTTGATGTTGTGGCGGGGATTGATAATGATGAATCTTGTAAGTTTGGTTATGAATATAATAACAAAGCACAGTTTTTAAGTCAGGATATTTTAAAAGTTACCGCTCAACAGATTAATAGATTATTTGGACAGAAAAAAGATACTATCAGGGTTTTGGCTGGCTGCGCTCCTTGCCAACCATTCTCCAGGCTGAACCTTAATAAGGTTACTAAAAAGCAACTTGAACCTTTAGAAAAATTTGCTCAACTTATTTCTGAAACTAAACCAGACATAGTTTCAATGGAAAACGTTGGCGGTTTAGCTAATAAAGAAAAATATCCGATTTTTCAAACATTTCTTAGTGCCCTCGATAATGGTGGTTATAAGTATAAATATGAAGTTATTGATGTGTCCCTTTATGGCGTACCACAAAGAAGAAGACGTTTAGTCCTGCTTGCATCAAAGTTTGGAGGCATTGAATTAATCAAAAAGACGCACCAAGACAAAAGGATTACTGTTAGAGATGTGATTAAGCATTTAGAACCAATAAAAGCTGGTGAGATTAGCTTGACTGATCCGTTGCATCGATCAAGGATGCTTAGCGAAAAAAATTTAAAGAGAGTAAAGGCGACACCAAATAATGGCGGCAGCTCCGATAGTTGGAGCAAAGATTTAGTACTTGCTTGTCATAAGAGGAAAACTGGTAAAACTTATGCCCATACTGTTTATGGGCGGATGAAGTGGGACGCTCCCTCTCCGACAATGACAACTCAATGCATCGGTCTTGGTAACGGTAGATTTGGCCATCCAGAACAAGATAGAGCTATATCCCTTCGAGAAGCGGCAATATTTCAAACTTTTCCTGATGATTACCAATTTTATAACCCTAGCGAACGAATGGTAATTAATAATGTTGCTAAGTTTATTGGTAATGCCGTGCCAGTTAAATTAGGTTCTGTTATTGGTCAGAGTATAAAAAACCATTTAAAAAAATATGAAATGAAATATTATGAAGGAAGTCAATCACGAGTATAAAATAAACATTGAGCCAGGAATATTAGGCCTGCTAGGGCCAAGTTTATATACAAACATTTATTATGTTTTGGCTGAATTAGTAGCTAATGCGTATGATGCTGACGCTAAAAATGTTTATATTATAGAAAAAAAGGATTCTATAATAGTTGAAGACGATGGCATCGGTATGTCTTATAACTCAGGTGATATTAAAAAATATCTTGATGTTGCATTAGAAACCAGAACAACAAAAGAAGATGAGTTGACACAAAGTGGCAAACGTAAAAGAATGGGACGTAAAGGTATTGGTAAATTAGCCGCACTGTCTGTTTCAGAAAATGTTCTTGTAATGACTAAAAAAAATAATGAAAAATCTGGTTTTATTTTAACTAAACACGTAGGTGAAGACCATAAGTTAGTTGCCTTGGATCAAAAGGATATAATTTTTCAAAAAATTGAAAATTATCATAGCGGTACGTCCATTGTTATGACCAAACCTCATTACGGTTTACACAAAACAGTTTCCGCAATGAAGAATAATTTACTAAAAATTTTTCCTTTAGTAAATAAGAATTTTAAAATTCATATAATTAAAGGGAGTGAGGAAATAGTAATTGAAAGTTTTGAAACAGAAATAATTAAACAACTTTGTGGGTTAATTATTTTAGGTAAAGAATTTAGCAACTTAGCAAAATATTTTCACAATGAACACGCTAACAAAAAAGATATTAAATTTTTAAGCAATTATAATACTATTACCATCCCATTACAATTAACTACTAAAGCGGGAAAAGAAAAGAAGTACGATTTAGAGATTAAAGGTTGGATTGGAGCATATAGGAGCACAAAGGATAGAAAAAATGATCCGAATGATTTTCCTGATAATTTTATCTCATTATTATCTAATGGAAAATTGGGAGACTATAATATCATGGATCAGGTCGGGAGAAATAAATTGCAAGAAGTTTACGTTGTAGGTCAACTTCATGTGGATTTATTTGAGGAAACGGAATTGCCTGATATGGCATTAAGCAATCGTCAAGGTTATAAAACCGATGATCCAAGATACGAATCAGTTATAAAATATGTAAGAAATAATCTATTGCCAGAAATTGTTAACATTAGAACTTCTTGGTCAAAAATTGAAAAAGATAAAAAAAATAAATTTAAAATTGAAAGACAAGAAAAAGATGAAGAAGAATTGAAGCAAAAACTAGATCAATTTAAATCAGACGCATCAACAAAGGCAACGGAAAAAATTTTCAAAAAATTTGATAAAGTACCTACTGGCATTAAAGAAATTATAGCTGGTGAAATGAATGAATTTTTACCCATACTTGGACTTAAAAGCAGGGTTGATGAACAAAAAAAGAAAATTTTAATATGTCATACTCAAAAGGATAAATCACTAGCAGATATTATTTATAAAATGTTATCTTTTAATAAAATTTCAGATGAAGATATTTTATATACTAGCTCTGATTATGAAGAATGCCGTCCTCCAGACGGAACAAATTTACTAGATTATTTACGTAAATTTTTTGTCAACAGTTATTCTAATAAAAAAATATACGTCATCTATGTAACTAGTGAGGATATGGCGAAATCATGGTTTGCGGTAACAGAAGTTGGCGCTGGGTGGATTACAAGAAGCAATCAAAAAATCTTTAATATAGAAGGCTATAAACCTCAAGAACCATTAGACGTAAAATCTGAATGGCAAACAAGTAAAAAATCTGGCGAGGATATATCAATGACAACTAAAGAGTCTGATAAATTTGTAGTTAAAATAATTAATATATGTAAATCCGTTGGCTACACCCCAAAGACAAAAAAGAAAAATTTAGATGAGTTAAAAAGATACATCAACTTAGCTTAAATTATTTTTGGGATAAAAATATACTCTTTTTTCTCCTTAAATACAGTTATAATATCAAAGACTAAGCGGAGTGAACCTCCATAACTCCATGAATCCATATGCCGCCCAAATTTATATTGATGGCTCTTGTTTTAAAAATCCAGCAGGTCCAGGTGGCTGTGCTGGTATTTTAGTTGCACCAGAGGATACAAATGAGCCAGAGGTTATATTTCAAGAAGGTTATAAATCGACCACTAATAATAGGATGGAATTACAGGCAGTAATTAACACTTTAAAATACATTAAGGATAACTCATTTGTACTAAAAGAATTTGGTATTAATCAAGTTGAGATTTGGTCTGATTCTGAAACTGCAATAAAATGTTATCAAAGCGTTGAGCAATGGAGATCTAATACTTGGCTGGGGGCGGATGATGTACCCGTTAAGAACGTAGATTTATTAAAACAGATATTAACTTTAAAAAATTCTATACGTTTTTCTTATAAATTAGCACATATATTAAATAAATCTACAGATGAGGCGATAATAGTTGATAAATTAGCAAAGGAAGCTGCTTTAAAGATGGCATTTAAGGATGATACGGGTTATATACAACCTAGAGCATCTAGAACAAGGATTAAGGGGAAAACGGTATTATTTAATGCAAATGGCCAGAAGATAGTTATAAGAGTATTTGAGCACTCTGTTATTAGCCGCCGTAAGGATTCTTTGTACCAAGTTAAGTTTGAAATCGCTTCCAGTTCAGTTGAAAAATATCGAGCCTATACCACGGGAGAAGTTGATAGGGTAATAGATAGATGGCATTTTTATGAAGCCCAATTTAATGATAATCCCAGGAATCCATCTATAGAAAATATTAAGGAGGTTAGCGAGGAAGAATTTAATACCTAATTTGAATTAAATAAATTAAGTAAAAATATTTTAATGTATGGATAAAGTTGAAAAAGGGCTGAATTTTAATAATAGACGATTAATCGTCATAATATTTGTATTTATTTTATTATTTTGGGGTCCAATTGAACCCTTTGGATTAGTAATTAGGATTGCTTATGTTATTTTACTACCGATTTTATTATGGTATTTTTTAAAACATTTTGGTCAAAATTGGGATGGCGGTAAGTTAGCAAATGATCGCTTGACTCGTGGGATTATAGGGATAATTGCAGGAGTTTTATTTGTAGGAGCTTATTTTTATGCTACAAGTAAATATCATACGGAATGTACTCAAGAAATACAGACTAGAGATGGTATAGAGTGTGTTGGTGATTATGTACCTGTAAAAGGGCCAGATCATGTTAATGCAATATTTTTAGTAGCATTAGGAATAACCGCAACTTGGTATTCAATTTTTAGGAGAAATGAAGATTAATGGCTAATAGGGGCTAGCCGTGGAATATAAACATATTCCCCTTGATTTTCCTGGAAGTATGTTATAATCTTATTCACGATGGTCTGCCAGCCGCTTAAAGCGGCTTTAATTTGCCAAATCGAGCTGAGCTCGACAAAAATCCAATAATAAAGTAAAATTAACCAACTAATAATTAATAATTTCGTATATGAAAAAAATAGCCCTAATGGCGTTTTTACTGGCAGCAACAATCGGTTTAAGCGGCTGCACCTTAGGAGATAAGATCAGTGGAATATTCAATAAAAATAAGATGGTGGTATTGGAGCCCGAAGCCGCCAAAACCAAGGCCCAAACTTATATTAATGAGAATTTATTGCCCGAAGGCATTACCGTAGCCATTGGCGAGGTTACCGAAGAAAGCGGTTTGTACAAATTAGCCATTAATTTTTCCAACGGCAATAAAGTTGATTCGTACATGACCAAAGATGGCAAGCAATTTTTTACCGAAGGCATGGATATGAATAAAGCCAAGGCCTCGGCTGATACTTTACCAACTAACGAACCAACCATGGAATTAAAAACAGAAATAATTACCGAAGGCACTGGCGAAGCAACAGTTAAAAGCGGAGATTCTATTACCGTTGATTACACCGGTACTTTGGAAGATGGCACTAAATTTGATTCCAGTGTGGATAGCGGACAACCCTTTACCTTTACCATCGGCGAAGGCACGGTTATCCAAGGTTGGGAACAGGGTTTAATCGGCATGAAAGTCGGCGAAGAAAGAAAGTTGATTATTCCGGCAGAATTGGGTTATGGCGCCCAGGGCCAAGGGCCAAGCATTCCGCCAAATTCCAATTTGCTGTTTGATGTTAAATTGATCTCGATTAATTAGATTTTTTAAGTTATTTGCTAAAAAGCCGTTGATGCTTATGCTCGGCGGCTTTTGTGGTATAATTAAGCCATGGAAAATAATAATTACAAACCATTCCCCGAACCGCTTGGCCTAAAAAAATTAATCGGGCCAAGTTTTATTATTTTGGCTTTGGGCTTGGGAAGCGGGGAAGTTATTTTATGGCCATATTTATCTTCTAATTACGGCTTGGGCCTAATTTGGGGGGCTTTACTGGGCATAACTTTTCAGTTTTTTATTAACATGGAAATTGAGCGCTATGCCTTGGTTAAGGGAGAAAGCGTTTTTGTGGGCTTGTATCGTATTTTTAGATGGTCGGCCATTTGGTTTATTGTTTCAACATTTATTGGTTTTGGCTTGCCTGGCATTATTGCCGCTTCGGCTAAAGTGCTGGCCGGCGTTTTGGGTTTTACGGAATTTAAATGGCTGGCTATTGGCTTGCTGGTGGTAATTGGTTTAATTTTAAGCTTGGGCCGAACAGTTTACGGTTTAATGGAAAGATTAACCAAACTGATTATTTTTATAGGTGTGCCTTTTATTTTTATTCTGGCTATTATTTTAAGCAAATCGGCAGATTGGGGATTATTGGCCCAAGGTTTTATAGGTAAAGGTGATGGTTACTGGTTTTTACCAGTTGGCATCAGTTTGGCCACTTTTTTTGGGGCTTTTGCCTATTCCGGGGCAGGAGGCAATTTAAATCTTACCCAATCGATTTATATTAAAGAAAAGGGTTATGGCATGGGCGTGCACGCCCAAAAGATTTCCGGTTTTTTTAGGAATATTAAGCGTCAGGAAGAAATCCGACTTTCGGGTCATGATTTTGATCCTCATCCCAATAACATTGCTTTATTTAAACGCTGGTGGAAAGATATTAATTTGGAACATTTTTTGGTTTTTTGGCTGATCGGCTTTGTTTCCATCTGTTTGTTAATGGTTTTGGCTTTTGTCACCACCTTTGGTTTTTCAGAAAATATATCAGGCATTAATTTTGTTATTCATGAGGGTTTGATTATTGGGCAACAATTATGGCCTTGGGCTGGGTCTTTATTTTTAATTGTGGTGGGTATTTTATTATTTCAAACCCAGTTGGGAATTTTTGATTCTACCGCTAGGATTATGTCCGAAAATATGGCCTTAACCCGGCTTGGGCACAAGGGTCAAGGTACCATTAATTTATCCAAAATCTATTTTATTTCGGTTTGGCTGTTGGTGGTTTTTGGCTCAACTTTATTTTTGTTTAATATTTACGAACCCCGAACTTTAATTGTATTTGGCGCTGTTTTAAACGCTTTTTCTATGTTTATCCACATTGCTTTGGTTAATTGGATGAACTATAAGGTGTTACCCAAGGCCTGCCAGCCCATTTGGTGGCGCAAAGCGATTATTCTGCTGGCTTTTATTTTTTTCGGCATTTTTAGTTTTATTACCATTGGCCAATTGCTTTTTGGGTAGTTATATAATAGGATTAATTTAAATAATTTTAAGAACTTAAAAATATGGAAAAATTAATCAATTTCTTTAAAAATAGCCAACCTTCCCAGTATTTTTTATCTGGCCTAATTGTTGTTTTGCTTATTACCAATGTTGTGACGATTGTTATTTTACAAAAAAATTCTAAGCAAATTATAAAACGAACAGACAACAAAATTAAAGTAATCGACGATTCTTATCAAAATATCAATCAAGACGATTTGAACAACGTCAATCAAGGGGGTGAATATCAAGAGCCGGTTAAAACAGAAGTAGTAAAAGATAATACCGCCGGCGAAATTACCGTCGAGTGGTACGATTTGCCTTTTAAAACTGATGCGGCGAGTATTTTTATGGAGCCGTTGAATTTAAGTTTTACTGAAGTAAAAAACAAGATTGAAGGAGTGGAAGAATTTACTGCTTATAAAGTAGGAGTTGTAAAGCAAGGTCCTTATTTAGGCAAAGAAATTATGTTGTTTTACGGTTATCAGGGTATGGGAGGCGCTCCGCTTTATAGATTGATTCGGGCCGATGACAAGGTGGTTGTTTTGGGTAAGTATTCTGAGCAATGGCTGGAAAATTTTAATGGCCTAGTTGTTCTTAATGAAAATATTACTATAAGTAATTTAGAAACTCCGCAAAGAATTTCCATTCCAAATTCAAATCATACTTTAACTAAAATGGAGAGCGATTCTCCCGTATTAATGCTTAATTTGTATGAAGTTCCGGAAAAATTATTTAAATACAATGGCTCCGAATATGTTTATTGGGGCAATAACTGTTATTTTGTCAAAGCCGGTGATGGAACAATTAGAAAATATCGTGTGAATTTTGATTTTTTTGGCATCAGCGAGGGATCTTCTGATAGAATCTCTGATGCTAAGCCGCAGCTGTTAAATTTTAATTGGCTGGATGGCACAAAAAATAAATTTGAATACTCTTATTACGGTTCCGGTTGCGGTGATTTTGGACCCTGCTACAGATATGTTGATTTTATTACTAATTTAAACCAACTATCAAAAATTGCTACTGCAACAAACGGTGAATTTTTGTATGAATTAAAAAATGATGTTAAAGAAAGTTCTTATGATGGAAAAGATTATTACTTTTTACAAAGCAAATACGATTCATATTATCCTGGTTATGATGCAGAAACTAACAAAGCTAAAGAAAAAATGTCTTTTGCTGATTATTTAAAACAACACCCTGTGCTTTTTTGGGCGGACCCTTTTGGTCGTTATGTGGAATTTCAGAGAGCAGAATTTATGCCGGCAGTTGAATGCGGTAAACCGGTTATTTATCTGTATCCGGAAAAAACTATGGATGTTAGTGTTTGGGTTAATCCAACGGGTGGTTTTACCAAAACCGAGCCGGCTTATAACCACGGCTGGAAAGTTTTAGCCAAGCCCAGTGGTGAACTTTATAACTACTCCGATAATAAAACTTATCCTTATTTGTTTTGGGAAGGCATTGGCCTAAATTACGAACGGCCTCAAGAAGGTTTTGTTGTTAAAAAAGAAGAAGTTAAAAGCTTTTTGGAAAATAAATTAGCTCAAGCCGGCTTGATTAAACACGAGTATGATGAGTTTATTGCTTTTTGGTTGCCCAAAATGCAGGTAGATCCTTATTACTTTATTACTTTTGTGCCTCAAGAACAGTTTAATTTAATGGCGCCGTTAAAAGTTTTGCCGCAACCTACTACGGTTATTAGGGTTTTTATGGATTACGAGGGTTTAACTTCGCCAATTAAAGTTAAGCCCCAAATTATTAACACTCCAGTTAGAAAAGGTTTTACAGTAGTGGAGTGGGGCGGTCAATTGCGCCACTAGATTTATGTTCAAATTAAAAATAGCTTGGCTTTTATTTATTGTTATAATCCTGCTTTTAACTCAAGCAGGATTATTATATTTTTTGCGCCAACCGCAACAGAGTGTTAGCGAATCTCAAAATCAACCGGCGCAAAATTTACCCACCCACCGATCTTATTTTGCCACTAAAGAATTTTATGATGAGGCTTATAATTTATCCGGAAGTCAAGTCCAAAAATCTGATGAAAAGGTATTCGGAGGAATTATTCCTCATCATTTATTGGTTAAGGATAAAATAGCCGCTTGGTTTAAAGGTTTAGAAGGCGCGGATTATCAAACCGTTGTTTTAATCGGGCCGAATCATTTTAATCAAGGCCGGTCTAAGATTATTTTATCCCAAGCCAATTGGCAAACCCCTTATGGTATATTGGAACCAGATAGCCAATTGGCAAACAATTTGCTGGTAGAAAAAAATATCACCGTTGAAGAGGATCCTTTTATCAACGAACACTCAATTTCGAGTTTAGTCGCCTTTATTAAAAAAAGCTTGCCTCAAGCTAAAATTGTGCCGATTATCTTAAAAGAAGGTCTGACAACAAATGAGTTGGAATCATTTTCAAAGAAACTCAACTCAGCTGTCAATTCGGCCAATACCTTGGTTTTAGCTAGTGTTGATTTTTCCCATTATCAGCCGGGTATGGTAGCCGATTTTCATGATGCGCGGACTAATAATCTGCTGCAAAATTTTGATTTTAATAGGTTAATTAGCGCCGAAGTTGATTCCCCGGTTTCTTTGTTTGTTTTAGAAAAGTATTTACATAATATCGGCGCCCAAAAAAGCCAGCTGGTTTTTTCTACCAATTCCGGAACAATGTTAAGCATGCCGGATGAACCGTCTACCACCCATAATTTTTATTATTTTTTTAAAGGAGAACCAGTTAAAAACCAAGTTTTGGATTTGTTGTTTTTTGGCGATGTTATGTTGGATCGGCATATTAAAGAAAAAATTACAGCCCAAGGTTTTGATTATTTATTGGAAAAACTGGCAGGGGGCGAAAAAAGGTTTTTTACAGATTTGGATCTAATAGGCGCCAATTTGGAAGGCGATGTTACCGATCAAGGCGAACATTTTCCACCGGTTGCCGGCAATGATTTTGCTTTTGATCCCCAAACGGTTAAAAAATTACAAAGTTATAATTTTAATTATTTTAATATAGCCAATAATCATGCTGGCGACCAAGGGGCCAAGGGTATTATCCAAACCCAAAAGAACTTAAAGGATCTTAATTTTTCCTTTTCCGGCTGCGCAGATGGTCAGGTAGGTGAGTGCTCTTCAACGATTATGGAAATGGGAGAAAAAGAGATCGGTTTAGCCGGCTTTAGCATGGTTTATCGGCCTTTTGATGTGTCGGTTGCGAGCCAAATAATTAAAGATTTAAAAGACAAAACGGATTTTGTGATAGCGAATGTTCATTGGGGAACCGAATACGAGCATCGCTTTAATTCAAAACAGCAGACAGTCGCCCATAGTTTAATTGATGCCGGGGCTGATGTGATTATCGGCCATCATCCTCATGTTGTAGAGGGTTTGGAGATTTACAAGAGCAAGCCGATTTTTTATTCATTGGGTAATTTTATTTTTGATCAGTATTTTTCGAAAGAGACACAGCAGGGTTTGGCGGTCGGATTATCAATTGATTTTTTGGATGATCAACCGGCAAAATTGTCGGCTTATTTATTTCCTTTTTCCGCTAAAGCTGCTCAAATTTCTTTAATGAAGATTGATCAGAAAAACAAGTTTTTAAGCAATTTTATCAATTGGTCAAACATTGATGAAGCCGTAAAAAAACAAATTAAATCCGGATTATTGAAATTATGAATTTTCTGCTAAAATAAATTTATGCAAGATATTACATTAACCATTGATCGGCTGGTTTTTGGCGGCGAGGGACTGGGTTATTATAATGGCCGGCCTGTTTTTACGGCCGGAGTTTTGCCCTTTGAAGAAGTTTTAGTTAGGCCAATAAGAATTAAAACTAAATTTATCAAGGCCGGTTTGATTAAGGTAATTAAACCTTCGCCACTGAGAATAAATCCCAAAGAAGATCATGCTTTAAGTTGTAGCCCATGGCAGATCTTGCCTTATTCGGAACAATTAAAATATAAAAAGGATTTAACAGAGGCGGTTTTTACAAAATTTGCCAAAGAATTGCCAAGCCAAGATCCAAAAATTTTTGCCAGCCCCGAAGAGTGGGGTTACCGCAATAAATTGGAATTCGGTTTTTGTTTAAATGAACAAGACCTACTTAGCTTGGCTTTTAACAAGCGCTACACTTTTCAAAGTTTTTACGCTTTTGATGAATGTTTGCTGGGACATTTTAAACTTAATTTGTGCGCCAAAGAAATTATCAAAGTTTTGCACCAGCAGAATATTTCTATAGATAGTTTAAAAAATTTATTGGTCCGTTACAGTTATTTTGAAGATAAGTGTTTGGCTGTTTTATTCGTGACTAATAAAAATTTTCCAAAAATCGAAATTAAGCTACCAAATTTATCCGGCTGGCTGATTGTTTATTCCAATCCTCAAAGCCCGGTAGCCAGCACCGAAGCAATTTTGTTTCAGCAGGGTAGTGATAAATTAAAAGAAAAAATCGGCGATTGCGTTTTGGAATATTATTATGACAGCTTTTTCCAAATTAATCCGCCGGCTTTTAACCAAGTTATTAAATCCTTGAGTGAATCATTGGATTCTGAGGGCGAGCTGGTTGATTTATATGCCGGCGTAGGGACAATCGGTTTATGCTTTGCTAAAAAGTTTAATAAATTATATAGTTTAGAAGCCGATGCCAAAGCCAGTCAAATCGCTTCCAGTAACGCGGTTTTTAATCAACTGCCCAATGTTGAAATTGCCTGTTCTCTTGCGGGAAATTATGATTTAACTAGCTTTATTAAGTCCGAAAGCGCTGTAATTGTTGATCCGCCAAGAGCTGGGCTAGAACCCAAAGTTGTTAAAAGTTTGTTAGAGCTTAGGCCAAAGTTTTTGGCTTATCTTTCCTGCAATCCGGCCACGCAAGCCCGCGATTGGTTTTTGCTTAAAGAATCATATCAGGTTGTTAAGTGGCAGTTGTTTGATTTTTATCCCCAAACGCCCCATATTGAAAGTTTGTTGATTTTAAGAAGAAATAATTAAAGTAATTTTGCTTGATAGTAATAAAATCCTCCGAAATAAAAATTTTTTCATACCTCGCGAACTCGCCCATGTATATCGCTTTTTTGACTAATGCTATGCCCGCCGTTCTAAATTTTTCTGTAAACATTTTGAGATGCTTGAACAGCTCTCGGCATTCAAAAATCTTTATTTCGAAGGATTTATAAAATTAATCGTTGATAAAAAGTATATGAATTTTTTAGAAATCACCAGTTTGGATAACGAAAAAATAAAGTTTTTAAAAAAACTTAAATTAAAAAAATATCGTGATGATGCTTCGCAGTTTTTTTTGGAAAATTTAACCATTATATTGGATGCGGCCAAAAGCGGTATTTTGCCTCAATCATTGTTTATTACCCAAGAGTGCTTAAAAAAGAATGAGGATAAATTAACACCATTATTAAACAGTTTGCCTGAAGGAAGTTGTTTTTTAATTAGCCCAAAAATTGAAAAGATTTTTTCCAATTTAGACACTCCTTCCGGCGTGGCCGTCGTCTATGGCAAAACAGAAAGCGAGTTGGATTTTACGGAGCCGGTTATTTATTTAAACGCTATTTCGGATCCGGGAAATTTGGGCACAATTTTACGCTCGGCCTTGGCTTTTAATTTAACCAATATTGTGTTGGATGAATTTTGCGCTGATTTATATAATTATAAAACAGTGGCCTCTGCTAAGGACGCAATTTTTAAAATGCGCCTTAAGTTTGATAAAAATTTAACCTTGCTTAAAGAATTAAAACAAACTCGGCCGATTTTGGCTACCAGTTTGGCAGGAGCCAAAGATATCAAGGAAATCAAACAACATGATTTATTTTGTTTGGTTTTGGGCAACGAGGCCAATGGGGTTTCGCCCGAAATTCTATCTTTAGCCGATGGTTTTTTAAAAATTCCATTGCCTGGAAACATTGAATCCCTTAATGTTTCGGCCGCTGCCGCCATTATTTTTTACCTGGTGCGAAATTAAAATGCTTAAGAACTGTTAAATCTTTCTAAAACAGTTAAAATTTGCTATAATATTGGTATAATATTTGGGGAAAAGAAGTTTTTTCCCATCTCTTTTGTTAAGGTAATAATTTAAACAACATGCAAAAGTCAAATAATAAGTTTAAAGTTTGGTTAGTAACGGTTGATATGGGTTATGGCCATCAGCGAGCCGCTTATCCTTTAAGGCATATTGCTTACCAGGGTGTTATTAATGCAAATACCTATCAAGGCATCCCTAAAAAAGACAAGGAATTTTGGCTTAATCAGCGCAAAGTTTACGAATTTATTTCGCGCTTTAAAAGAGTGCCCGTAGTAGGGGAAGCGGTTTTTGAAATTATGAATTGGATCCAGGAGATCCCCAAATTTTATCCCAAAAGAGATTTATCTAAGCCAAGTTTGCAGGTATTAACAACCAGTAAACTGATTAAAAACCGCCATTGGGGCAAGCATTTAATAGAAACGCTGGCTAAAAAACCTTTACCCTTTGTGACGCCGTTTTTTGCCACGGCATTTATGGCGGAAATTAATAATTATCCCGGTGAAATTTATTGTATTATTTGCGACGCTGATATTAGCCGGGCCTGGGTGGCGTGTGAACCAACTCAAAGTCGGATTAAATATTTTGCCCCCAATGAAAGGGTCATGCAAAGATTACAGCAATACGGCGTAGCCAAATCCCGCATTTATTTAACCGGTTTTCCTTTGCCTCAAGAAAATTTAGGCAAACGGGGGTATGAAATTTTAAGGGATGATTTAAAACATCGCTTGCTAAATTTGGATCCTAATAAAATTCACATTAGCAGGTATCAGGATACTTTACTTAAGGCCTTAAAAATCAGCAGTTTTCCTAAAAAATCCAACCATCCGTTAACTTTGACCTTTGCGGTAGGCGGAGCAGGAGCCCAAAGAGAATTGGGAGCCGATATTTTAAAATATTTAGCCGATCAGATTAAAAACAAAAAAATTACGGTTAATTTGGTTGCCGGCATTCATCCCAAGGTCAGTAAATTTTTTGCGCAGTCAGCCAAAAAATTGGGCTTGGGCAGCCAATTAAACAAAGGCATTAAGATTTTGTTTGAAAAAAATAAAGCCGAATATATCAAAAAGTTTAACCAATGCTTGCGCAAAACGGATATTTTGTGGACCAAACCATCGGAACTTTCTTTTTACTCTGCCCTGGGTATGCCCATTATTATTGCTCCGCCAATCGGCGCCCAAGAAGATTTTAACCAACAGTGGTTGGTTTATTTGGGCGGCGGCATTAATCAGGAAAATCCCAAATATGTGGCCGAGTGGCTGTTTGATTGGATAAATAACGGTCGTTTGGCCGAAGCCGCCGCCGAAGGATTTTTGGAAGCGCCCAAAGATGGTACCGAGAATATTATCAGGATTTTAAGCGAAGAAGCAAAAAAGAAAAAAAATTAATTGAAATTCCAAATTCTAGATTTTATCTTATGTGGTTCATTATCGCCGTTATCTCATTTTTTCTGCTGGCTTTGGCCGCTCTGATTGATAAATTTTTATTAAGCAAAACCAGAATTGTGCCACTGGCTTTTGCTTTTTATATTTCTTTAGGTGGAATTTTGGGCACGGTTTTATTGTTCTTTGCCCCGCATATTTCTTTTCCTTCAGACAATTTATGGAGTTTATTTTTAGGCGGTGCTTCTTTGTTTTTCGGGCTGTATTTTATGTTCATCGCGGTTAACATGTCGGAAGTTTCTAAGGCCAATCCGCTGATTGTTAGTTTTACTCCCTTATTTGTATTTATCTTATCTTTGTTTGTGGGTTTGGATTTGGTTACCTGGGATAGGATTTTAGGGCTTATCTTGCTGGTAGTTGGCGGATATTTTTTATCCCAAGCCGGTTTGCCGGGATCACGCCTAGGTCGCAAGGCCTGGTTGTTTGTAATTTTATCCGCTTTAATGATGGGTGGGGCCAATACTTTTAGCAAAATCGCATATAATAATCTACCTTTTATCGAGGCCTTTGTTTATTTAAGGTGGACCACCATGATTATCGGTTTGCTTTATGTAACCCTGGCTAATCAGTGGCGTGAAGTTTTATTGGCAAACAAAAGCAAACGAAAAGAAGAGGTTAAAGTTAAAGCGGCTTTGGGTATTTTTATTTTTGGACAAGTAGTTGGCAGTTTGGGAGTTATTTTAATGCAATACGCCGTTAAACTGGGCAACGTTATTGTGGTAACAGCTTTAAACGGTCTGCAATTTCTTTTCATTCTTTTGTTGATTTATTTTTTTTCCAAATTTTATCCACGCTTAATAAACGAGCCGCTCGATCAAAAAGCCGTTTTACAAAAAGTTTTTTGGAGCTTGTTTTTGGTTGTTGGGGTAATTTTGATTCTAATTTAAATAAGCAATGTTTAAGCGAACTAAATGGACCATTGATGTAATTCTTTTGCTTTTTTTGGGTTTGATTATTTTATGGTTGTATCTGGCTGATTTTGGCAAAAAACAAAGCGCTGTTTTTGGGATAACATTCAGCCAAAAATACGCAACGTCATTAAATTTGGATTGGCGCAAAGTTTTAACTGGTTTATTGGATGAATTAGGTGTTAGGCAATTTAGAGTTGTGGCTTATTGGGATCTATTGGAACAACAACCCAACAATTATGATTTTACCGATTTGGATTGGCAGATAAGCCAAATAGAGCAAAGAGGCGGACAAGTGGTTTTAGCCATGGGGAACAGGGTGCCCAGATGGCCCGAATGCCATTGGCCTTCTTGGGCTTATCAATACAACGAGGTCGATAGGCAGAACCAAATATTAACTTTATTGAATACTATTGTTTCTCGTTATCAAACCAGACCGGGGATAATTGCTTGGCAGGTAGAAAATGAACCATTTTTAAAAATCTTCGGCGAGTGCCCTAAATCCGATTTGTCATTTTATAAAAAGGAAATCGCTTTAATTAAATCTTTGGATGCCCGACCGGTGATAATTACCGAATCAGGCGAGCTTTCTACTTGGTTAAGAGGAGGGAAGTGGTCCGATTGGCTGGGAGTAAGTGTTTACCGCATTACCTGGAATAAGTTGTTTGGTTATTTTTATTATCCCTTGCCACCGGCCTATTACTATCTTAAAGGCGAGCTGGTTAAGTTTATCACCGGCGTGGATAAGGTTTTTGTTTCGGAAATGCAAATGGAGCCCTGGTTAAGCATGCCTATTTTAAATGTTCCGCTAAGCGATCAGATGCATTCTATGAATTTGGATAAATTTAAGAATAATTTGGCTTATATAAAAAGAACCGGCTTAAGCCCTGTTTATTTGTGGGGCGCAGAGTGGTGGTATTGGCTGCGCGAGCAAGGTGATAGTAGTATTTGGAATGAAGCTTTGGATATTTGGAAACAATTTTAAATTGTAATTTAAATTTTATGAAAAATGAACAACCTGTTTTTCAGGGCATAGCCATTTTAGTCGGAACCATCATTGGGGCCGGAGTTTTGGGTATACCCTATGCTATTTACCAAACCGGCTTTTTAAGCGGGGTTATTTTAATGGTAGTGGTGGCTTTGGCTGTTTTGTTGGTAAATTTGCAATTCGGCGAAATAATCTTAAGCACCCCATCTTCACATCAATTAACCGGCTATGCCGAAAAATATTTGGGCAAGATTGGTAAATACGTAACTTTTATTCCCGTCTTATTGGGTTTTTACGGAGCTTTGTTGGTGTATTTAATCGGTGAAGGCCAGGTTTTAGCAGCTTTGGCAGGTGGTAATCCCATGGTTTACAGTTTGATATTTTTTGTTTTTGGAAGTTCTTTGCTTTATTTGGGCCTTAATGTGATAAAAGAAATTGAACTGATTTTAACTTCATTATTAATTCTGGTAATTTTTTTAATCGCTTGGCTAAGTTTTGGTAATTTGCATTTGGCCAATTTACAAACTTTTGATTTAAGTAAAATTTTATTTCCTTATGGAGTAATCTTTTTCTCCATGGGCGGACTTTCGGCCATGCCGGCTTTAAGGCAGGTTTTAAAAGGTCGGGAAAAAGAAGTTAAAAAAAGCATTATTATCGGCACTTTAATTCCTTTGGCGGTTTATATTTTATTTACCTTTATCGCCCTTGGGGTATCCGGCGTTCATATTACCGAAGTGGCCACGGTTGGTTTGGGCAAAATTTTAGGGCGACCGATGCTGGTCTTTGGCAACTTATTTGCTTTTTTTGCCATGGCCACCGGTTTTTTAACCTTGGGCTTTGCTTTAAAATCCACTTTTCAATTGGATTTTAATTTTTCAGCCAAGAAAAGCTGGTTGTTAACAGTCAGTTTGCCCTTGGTTTTGCTTATTTTCGGTATTACCAGCTTTACCAAGGTTATGTCGGTGGCCGGTTCTTTAGCCGGAGGCATTGAGGGTATAATTATTGGCATCATTTTTTTAAAACTTAGATCGCAAGCCAAGCGTGTGCCGGAATATCAGTTATCTAAAAATCCTTTAATTGTCGTTTTACTTTCTCTGCTTTTTATCGGGGGCATTGCCTACACTTTGTGGTTTTTGTAATTTAAGGATTATTTAAAAATTTGTCTTATTTTTTGGGCAAATTTTTTTGTTGACAAATTGGCTTTTTGGGGCTATAATGGCTTAATTAATCAAAGAAAAATAATTTCATATGTGGTTTAAAAAAATTATCAAATCAAAAACATTTTGGCTGATTATTGCGCTTTTAGCTGTTGGTTCGGTCTTGTTTTTAAAGAATAAAAATAAAGACCTAACCGGCAATTATTTAACCGAAGTTGTTAAACGGGGCAACTTAATTCAAACCGTTTCGGCTACCGGCAAAGTGGAATCAACCTCGGAAACAAACCTAAATTTCCAAATCGGCGGCCAGGTGCAAAAAATTTATGTCTTAGCCGGCACCGAAGTAAAGGCAGGACAATTAATAATGAGTTTGGGTTCAGGCCAGGCCTCAAGCATTGTTTCGGCTGCCCAGGCCTCGCTCGCTCAAGCCAATGCCGATTTAGCCAGCGTTAAGGCGGGTTCCAGCCAGGAAGAATTAAGTGTTACTCAGGCTCAATTGGATCAAGCTAGGGCAAATTTTGTTACCGCTGAAGCAAATTTAAGCCAGACCAAGGCGGAAAATGAGCAAAATTTAAATTCTTTAAAAGAACAGGCCTTAAATAAGGCCAATGAAAGTTTGTTTTTGGCTAAATCATCTTTGGAAGATGTTAATTATATTATCAACAGCGCCGATTATAAGGACTATTTTAAGGTTTTCGGTTTTACTTACACCAAAGCTTCAAATAGTTATGACCAAGCCATCCTTAAAAGAAATAATTTGGAAAGTATCATCAATCAATATTCGGTCAATAGTTCCATTGGCGATTTAGTGGCGTTATTGGATGTGGTGGATGGCTCGCTTAAAGCGGTTGATGAAATTTTGGACATTACTTATGATTTGTTAAGTAAGGCCGCACCGGGCGGCAATTTAAGCCAAACCCAAATCGATACCTTTAAGAGCACTGTTACCACCGACCAAACCGCTTTGGCAACTAAAATTTCCGCAGGCCAAACGGCTAAATCCAGTTTGCAAACCAAATCAGTGGAATATGAAAACGGCTTAAAAGACGCGGAAAATAATTTAATCGCCTCTCGGGCGGCTTGGGATATTGCTTTAGCCCAATTGGATCTTAAAAAGGCCGGGCCTAGGGATTTTCAACTGGATTTGGCTCAAGCTAAAGTGGCCCAGGCCAAAGCCAATTTGCAAAAGGCCTTGGCTGATTTATCCGATTACAGTTTGCGAGCCCCGGTTGATGGTTTGATTACCAAAATCAATTACGAAAAAGGCGAATACGTGGGGGTTAACCAGGTGGCAGCTTCTTTGATCGGGGTTAGTAATTTTGAAATCAAAGTTGATGTGCCGGAATCGGATATCGCCAAAATAAAAGTTGGGGATTTGGCTTCGGTAACTTTGGATGCTTTTGACGAAGATCGGGTTTTCCCCAGCCACGTGACTTTTATTGATCCTGCCGAAACTATTATAAACGATGTTGTCTATTACAAAGTCAAAGTTACCTTTGACCAAAAAGAAACCGATATTAAATCCGGCATGACCGCCAATATCATTATCTTAACCAATCAACGTCAGGATGTTTTGTATATTCCTCAGAGGGCAGTAGTGGAAAAAGGTGCTACTCGCTTGGTTAAGGTTTTAGCCAATAATTTGCCCCAGGAAAAAGAAGTGATGACGGGTTTGCGGGCAGATGACGGTTTGATTGAAATTTTATCGGGCTTAACCGAAGGCGAAACAATTATCACTTTTGTTAAAGAAACTAAATAAACCCAGATGGATTTAATTAAGGTTGCCAATTTAACCAAAAATTACGTTAATGATGAAGTTGTGACTTCTGTTTTAGGCGGCCTTAATTTTGAAATTAAACAGGGCGAGTTTGTGGCCATTATGGGCCCATCTGGTTCCGGCAAATCCACCTTAATGCACATTTTGGGGTTTTTAGACCATCTCACCGAAGGTAGTTATTTGTTTAAAGGCCAAGAAACCAAAGATTTTGACGATTTAAAACTTGCTTTGATTAGGAATAATGAGGTCGGTTTTGTGTTTCAATCGTTTTTTTTACTGCCTAAAACCACTGTTTTGGAAAACGTTAAACTTCCTTTGATTTATAATAACATTCCTCATAAGGAAAAAATCGCCAAAGAGGCCATTGAGGCCGTGGGTTTGACCCATCGGATTAATCATGTTCCTTCTCAGCTTTCGGGCGGTGAAAAACAAAGGGTGGCTATTGCCAGGGCGTTGGTTAACAATCCCAGCGTGATTTTTGCCGATGAACCAACCGGTAATTTGGATTCCAAATCCGGCAACCAAATCATGGAAATTTTAGAAAAATTAAATTCTCAAGGAAAAACAATTATCTTGGTAACTCACGAACAGGATACCGCCAACCATGCCCAAAGAATCATTAAATTATACGATGGCGCCATTGTTCAGGATTACCAGGTAGAAAAACGGCGTTCAACCAAAGATGGCGAATTGGTTAAATAGTCGTGTATCGTGTAACCTGTATCCAGTTTTATTGTTGATGCGTTACGCGATACAGGATACACGATACGCGATACACGTTTATGAATCTTTCAAGCATCATTAAGCTTTCGTTTATCAGCTTGCGGTCCAATAAAACCCGCAGTTTTTTAACCATGCTGGGTATTATCATCGGCATTTCTTCGGTTATTATCATAATGTCGGTTGGCGCCGGAGCACAAAGTTTGATTTTTTCCCAAATAGAAAAAGTCGGTTCCAATTTAGTTGGCATTATGCCTGGAGCAGCCGATAAAGACGGTCCACCCGCCATTGCTTATGGCATTACGGTTACTACCTTAAAAACCGCCGATGCCGAGGCGATTTTAAAACAAGTACCGGAAGTGTTAGCCGTGGCTGCTTTTGTTCAAGGTAACGAAACAATCACCTGGCAGAATCAAAAAATTTCCGCAACTTTTTTGGGCACGATGGCCAGTTATACTTCGGTCGAAGATGTTACTTTGGTTCAAGGCCGGTTTTTTAGTGAATCGGAAGAAAAGGGAGTTGCCAGAGTGGTAGTGCTTGGTTCCAAAGCGGCTCATGATTTATTTGGTGATCAGGATCCTTTGGGTCAACATTTAAAAATCAAGCGGGAAAGTTTTGAAGTTATCGGCGTTATTAAGGAAAGGGGATCGGTTGGTTTTCAAAGCCCGGATAGCCAAGTTTTTTTACCTATTTCCTCCGGACAAAAATTGTTGTTAGGCATTAATTATCTTCATTTAATCAGGGCTAAAATTCGCAGTTCCGAAGAAGTGCCTCAAGCCATTGTTGGCATCAAAGAAGTGTTGCGAGCGCGGCATAATATCCAAAAAGCCAATAATGACGATTTTGATGTTAGAGATCAGGCCGAAGCTTTAGCGGCTCTTTCTACAATTACCAATGCTTTAAAGTTTTTTTTGGCAGCCATTGCTGCCATCTCTTTATTGGTGGGCGGAGTGGGTATTATGAACATTATGTATGTGGCGGTAACCGAACGCACTAGAGAAATAGGTTTGCGCAAAGCAGTGGGCGCCCAGGAGGGTAGTATTTTAAAGCAATTCTTGGTTGAGGCCATGATTTTAACTTCTTTAGCCGGTATTATCGGAGTTTTGCTGGGCGCAGGCGTGGCAGGCCTTGTGGCTTTAGTTGCCGGTTATTTGGGTTATGCTTGGGAATTTATTGTTTCGCCTTTGTCTATTGCTGTTAGTGTGGCTGTTTCGGCAGGCATTGGCATAATTTTCGGATATTTTCCGGCCAAGCGGGCAGCTCATTTGGATCCCATTGAGGCCCTAAGATATGAGTAGTTTTTAAATATCAAATAAGTTTGGCGAGCCAGATGAAAATTTATTAGCTTTCGTGAGTACTCGAGCGTCCCGCTAATAAATTTTTATCTGGCTCGCCTACACTGTTTAGTCATTTTCTGAAGATAAATCTATATGGATTTCAGTATAATAAAAATTTCCTTATCTTCCTTGTGGCGCAATCGCTTGCGAAGTTTTTTAACAATTGCTGGTATTGTTATTGGTATTATGGCGGTAATTATTGTTTTTTCGGCTGGCGAAGGATTAAGGGGCTTAATTATGTCGCAAGTGGAAAGCTGGGGTTCGGATTTTATTGAAGTGGAAGCCAAAGTGCCCTCGGCCGCCCAGGCCTCTTCGGCTAATGCTATGGGCCAGGCCAGTATTACCACCTTAAAAAACCAAGATGCCGAAGCTGTGGCCAAGGCGCCAAACATTAAAGATGTTTATTCAACGGTTATGGGTCAAGCCGTAGCCGTTACTGATCAGGATTCCGATGTTATCCAGTTATGGGGTACAACGGCCAGCTTTTTAAATATTGATTCCGGCAAAGTGGCTGTGGGGCGGTTTTTTACCAATGAAGAAGATAAAAGTTTAGCCAGAGTGGCGGTTTTGGGATCAGAAGCCAAAACCAAATTTTTTGGCGATAGCGATCCGCTGGGCAAAAGCATTAAAATCGGCAAACACAATTTTAAAGTGGTGGGCGTTATGGCTTCTAAGGGCGCCATTATGTACATGAACATGGATGAGTTTATTTATCTGCCCCTCAATTCTTTGCAAAAATTAATCATGGGCATAGATCATGTTTCTTTTATCGTGGCTAAATTAAAAAATCCCGCTTTAACCGCCGCTACGGCTGATGACATTAATTTGCTAATGCGAGATCGTCATAATATTACCGATGTTGATAAAGAAGATTTTGCCGTAACCACAATGGTTGATGCCATTGATAATTTAAATAAAATTTTGGGTGGGATTTCGCTTTTGCTGATTGCCATCGCGGCAGTTTCTTTAATTGTCGGGGGAGTGGGTATTATGAATATCATGCTTGTTTCGGTAACCGAGCGCACCAGTGAAATCGGCCTACGCAAGGCCGTGGGTGCCGGCCAAAACAAAATCATGCTGCAATTTTTATGGGAAGCGGTATTTTTAACCTTTACCGGCGGAATCATTGGGATTATTTTCGGTATTGGTTTATCTTTTGTTGTTTCCTTGGCGGCCAATTCACAGGGCTTTAATTGGGTTTTTGTGGTTAAGCCCATGTCGTTGGTTTGGGCAGTGGGCGTTTCGGTTTTGATCGGTTTGGTGTTTGGCTTGTATCCTGCCCGCAAAGCGGCTAAGTTGGATCCGATTGAGGCCTTAAGATTTGAATAAACATCACCAGAATCATCTTGGTGTTGGTTTTAGCGGGCTTGACGCCATTTTTTTATTTGCTATAATGATTTTAGCACTCTAAGGGTGAGAGTGCTAAAAGTTAATCAGTTGGTTATGGAAGATAGAAAAAGGGCGCTTTTAGCCCAAATTATAAAAGAATATATTAAAACCGCCTGCCCGGTCGGTTCCAGGTGTTTGGAGGAAAAGTCCCGTTTGGGCGTTTCTTCGGCCACCATTAGGAATGAAATGGCTGAATTAGAAATGGAGGGTTATATTGCTCAACCCCATACTTCAGCCGGCAGAATCCCAACCGAAAAGGGTTATGGTTTTTTTCTCTCTCATCTTAAAGAAGGCAAATTGGCCAGCCGTGAATTCAAAGAATTGCAGGAGATGTTAAAAAAATCCTTTAAAGATGATTTGGAAATTCAATTAAAACAGTTGGCCAAAAAAATTGCCGAATTTTCCAATAATGCCGTGGTTATCGGTTTTAGCGACAATAACCTTTATTATACCGGCTTATCCAATTTATTTTCCCAGCCGGAGTTTCAAAATCCCGAATTGGTTTACGATATCAGCTTGGTGATAGACCATTTGGATCAGGCAATGGGCGAAATTTTTGCTTCAATCGATTGCACCAGGGTTTTAATCGGTTCTAAAAATCCTTTTTCCAACCATTGTAGCGTGGTGTTTGCCCCTTGGCAGTTTAAAAACAAAAGTGGCATTATGGGTATTTTAGGGCCAATGAGAATGGATTATGAAAAAAATTTAGGATTAATGAATTTTATTAGGAATTATGCCTAATCAAGAAAATGACGACAATCAAATAGCCGAGTTACAAGCCAAATGCGCCGAATATCTATCCGGTTGGCAAAGGGCACGGGCAGATTACGAAAATCTGCAAAAAGAACTGGCTAGCAAAGTTAGAGAAACCGCTGATTTTACCAAAGCTGGGATTTTAATCGAAATTTTACCGTTATACGATTATTTTAAAATGGCTTTAACTCATATTCCGGAAGAGATGAAAAAGCTTGATTGGGTGCAGGGAGTAATGCACATTAATAAGGGATTTGGCGATGTTTTGCGCAATTTGGAAGTTGAAGAAATTGCTACCACAGGAGAAACATTTAATCCGGAATATCATGAATCCGTAGGCAGCCAAGAATCAGAAGAGCCGGATCATAGAATTATAAAAGAAGTCAAAACCGGTTATAAATTAAAAGATAAAGTAATTTATCCCGCCCAAGTAATTGTGGCGGAAAATAAATCAACTATTATTAACCAGGGCGGCCAGATTAATAACGGCCAGCCCGAAATGGAGGAGTAAATATATGACTCTTATAAAATGGACGCCATTTTGGGAACCCTTTGAGGACATGGATAAAATGTTCAGCGGGGTTCCGGCTTTATCAAGTAATGCCTTTGTACCGAGTTTGGATATTTATCAGGATAACAATAACGTGATTGTGGAGGCGCCTTTAGCCGGTATTAAGCCCAATGACGTAAATATTGTTATTGAAAACGATGTTTTAACCATAGAAGGCAAAGCCGAAAAGAAAAGCGAAATTGACGACAAAAATTACTATCGCAAAGAAATCCGTTCCGGATCTTTTCACCGCAGCGTGGCTTTACCGGTGGGGGTTAATGGCGATTTGGCTAAAGCCGAATATCAAGACGGCATTTTAAAGATTACCGTGCCAAAACAGGAACAGCTTAAAGCAAAAAATGTAAAAATTGAGATTAAATAATAATGCGGCTGATAAAGGCAAGATTATTTTGCCTTGGCAACTAAAGCTCTATGAACCCAGACCAGCGAGGACAATTCAGCTTAAAACTTATTCAAAAGTGCCCGGTGTGCAACCACGATTATTCGGGCGGGCGAATAGAGATTTTAACCGAAGCGGATCAAGGATTTTTGGCCTACATGTCCTGCGGGTTTTGCGCTTCCAGTATTATCGTGCGGGTGTTAACTTTGCCCCATGGTTTGGTGGGCAATGCCATTTTAACGGATTTAAACAACACCGAAGTGTTATCTTACGGTTCCACCATACCGGTAGCCGGAGATCAGGTGTTGGCTTTTCACGAAATGATTAATCTGGAAGATTCGGGTATGTTTATGGAAAAAATAAGAAATAATTAAAATAATTAAAATTGAAAAATTAATAATTCAAAAAAATTATGTCAAAAATATTAGGTATTGATCTTGGAACAACCAATTCCGCCATGGCGGTTATGGAAGGCGGACAGCCCAAGATTTTAGAAAATAAAGAAGGCAACCGCACTACGCCCTCCATGCTTGCCATGTCCAAAACCGGCGAACGCTTGGTGGGTATGCTTGCCAAAAGGCAAGCTGTAACCAATCCGGCTAATACTTTGTTTTCCATTAAACGTCTTATCGGCCGAAGGTTTGAAGATGAAGAAGTGCAAAGGGATTTAAAAACCATGCCTTTTAAAATCGTTAAATCGGGCGAAGGTGTTAAAATCAAGATGGGCGATAAGGATTATTCTCCGCAGGAAATTTCGGCTATGATTTTATCCAAGCTAAAAGCCGATGCCGAAGAAAAGCTGGGTGAAAAAATTGAAGAAGCCATAATTACCGTACCGGCTTATTTTGACGATTCTCAGCGCCAAGCAACCAAAGATGCCGGAGAAATCGCCGGTTTTAAGGTTAGGCGCATTATTAATGAGCCCACAGCAGCCGCCTTAGCATACGGTTTTGATAAGAAAAAAGACCAAAAAATCGCTGTTTATGATTTGGGCGGCGGAACTTTTGATATTTCTATTTTGGAAGTATCTAGCGATACCGTGGAAGTTAAATCAACCAATGGCGATACGCATCTTGGCGGCGATGATTTTGACCAAAGATTAATCAATTGGATTATTACCGAATTTAAAAAAGATCAGGGTTTGGATTTAGCCGGCGACCCCATGGCTATGCAACGGGTTAAAGAAGCGGCCGAAAAAGCCAAGATTGAACTTTCCACATCAGCGGAAACCGAAATCAACCAGCCCTTTATTACTACCGATTCATCCGGCCCCAAACACTTGGTGATGAAATTAACCAGGGCCAAAATGGAAGAATTGGTTATGGATTTGGTTGATAAAACCTTTGTTGCTGTAGAAAAAGCCATTAAGGATTCCGGTTATAAAAAAGAAGAAATTAATGAAGTGGTTATGGTTGGCGGCATGACCAGAATGCCTTTGGTGTTAAAAAAGGTAGAAGAATTTTTCGGTAAAAAACCCAACGTAACGGTTAACCCGGATGAAGTTGTGGCTTTAGGCGCTGCTGTTCAAGCCGGTGTATTACAGGGTGATATTAAAGATGTGTTACTGTTGGATGTTACCCCGTTAACTTTAGGCATAGAAACCATGGGTGGAGTAATGACTCCTTTAATTGAAAGAAATACCACAATTCCAGCCGGAAAAAGCCAAATTTTTTCTACTGCTTCCGATGGCCAAACCAGCGTAGAAATTCATGTGTTGCAAGGTGAAAGGCAAATGGCCGAAGATAATAAAACTTTAGGCAGATTTATTTTATCAGGCATTCCGCCGGCTCCTCGGGGCATTCCTCAAGTGGAAGTAACTTTTGATTTGGACGCCAACGGCATATTAAATGTTAAAGCCAAGGATAAAGCCACCAATACCGAGCAATCAATTACTATCACTGCTTCTTCCGGCTTATCCAAAGATGAGGTGGAAAAAATGAAAAAAGAAGCCGAATTGCATGCTGATGAAGATAAAAAGAAAAGAGAAATGGTGGATAGCAAAAATAACGCCGAATCGGTTATTTTCCAAACCGAAAAATTCTTAAAAGAATCGGGCGATAAAGTTCCAGCTGAAGTTAAGAAAGAAGTAGAGGAAAAAATGGAAGCATTAAGGAAAGTTAAGGATGGCACCGATGTTGAAGAGATTAAAAAGGCCTTGGAAGATATGAATCAATCCGCTCAAAAAATGGGCCAAGCAATGTATGCCGCTAATCAACAAGCCGGAGCCGGTGCTAATGGTCAAGCCGGTGCAACCGAGGGTCAAGCAGAAGCTGGTTCAACAGAGCAAGCTAGCCCGGAAGAACCCAAAAAAGAAGGTCCGGTTGAAGCTGATTACGAGGAAGTTAAGAAATAATTTTGACGCAAGCTCGGTCAAGCAAAAATTTACCCGCGGGACACTCGGTTACTCGTGAAAGCGGGTAAATTTTTCTTGCCCTAGCTCGCTTTAATAAAATTGAGACGGATCTTTATCCGTTGCTTATAATAAATGTCTAAAGATTATTATCAGACCTTAGGCGTAAATAAAAACGCTACCCAGGATGAAATTAAAAAGGCCTTTCGTAAAAAGGCCCACGAACATCATCCTGATAAAGGCGGCGGTAACGAAGCCAAGTTTAAGGAAATCAATGAGGCCTATCAGGTTTTAGGCAATGCCGAAAAAAAACAACGCTATGACCAGTTTGGTTCCAGCGATTTTTCTGGTTTTGGCGGAGGCGGCGGAGCTGGTCAGGGTGGTTTTAACTGGTCCGATTTTGCGCGCCAGGGCGGTGGCCAGCAATACAGTAACGCTAATTTTGATTTTTCAGATTTAGGCGATATTTTCGGAGATTTTTTTGGCGGAGGTTCTCATCAGCGTTCCTCCAGAAGTTCCGGCAGGCCGACTCATGGCGCTGATTTGGAAATTAATGTAACAATTACTTTAGAAAACGCCTATTTTGGAGTAGAAAAGCTTTTTGATATTAATAAAGATGCGCCTTGCTTGCACTGTTCTTCAACCGGAGTAGAGCCAGGTGCCAAAGTAAATACTTGTAAAACCTGTAACGGATCGGGCCAGGTAACCGCTAATCAGCAAACATTTTTTGGGGCTTTTAGAACAGTTACGGTTTGCCCTAATTGCCAAGGCGAAGGCAAAATTCCCGAAAAAAAGTGCAGCACTTGCCAAGGGCAGGGTGTTGTTAAAGAACGCGTTTCGCTAAAAATAAATATTCCGGCCGGTATTAATACCGGGCAAACTTTAAAAATGTCAGGTCAGGGGCAAGCAGGCCCCAAAGGTACTAGATCCGGTGATTTATTTGTAAATGTGAAAGTTTTGCCTGATGCGCGTTTTGGCAGAAACGGCGATGATTTGCATCTTGATGAATCAATAAGTTTTTCTCAAGCAGTGTTGGGTGATAAAATTATGGTTAAGACCTTTGATGGTGAAGTTAAATTAAAAATTCCTGCTGGCACAAGCCCAGGCCAGGAATTTATTATCAAAGGTAAAGGCCTGCCTCATTTACAAAAGCATGGCACAGGTAATTTATATGTAAAGGTTAAGGTGGTTGTGCCAAAGCATTTATCTTCCAGCCAAAAGGATCTTTTGGAAAAACTACAACGCGAAGGGTTATAAAATAAGATTACACGGATTATCACGGATTTCACAGATGTATTTATAAAACGGGCTTTAACCCCGTTTTTTGTTATCCACAGATATGGTTTTACAAATATTGACAGTATTCTACTATTATGGTACGTTTATTTGTTAAATAAATATCAAATTTTGTTTGATAAGTTGCTTAAAGTGGAGTAAAATAAAGGCAGTTAATTAGCTAAATAAATATATGGCCGAACCAATAATTGATCAAATCCCACCAAATGATCAGGTTAATTCAACCAATACAAATGAACAAGTGGCTGTTCCTAATGATTTTGCCGACTTATTAGAATTCAATAGAAAAGAATCATTTGAAATAAGAAATGATTGGAAAGATTATCAATTTGAAGAAAGAATGTTTTGGCATGATGAAATGACTCAGGAGGTTAATGAGATTATTGACGCGATTTTAAAAAATCAGAATGACGATGATGTTAACGAGGCATTTAAAAATTTTGAAATCGGTAAGGATTGTATAGGTCATGCTTTACCTTCGTCAGAATTTAATATTGATTATGGTGCTATATACATTCGTGCCAAAGAGTTGGTAGAAAATCCTTCAAACCCCGAAACCTTTCAATCGTTTATCGGCTGTTTGCGTAATTTAATGCAAAAGTTTGAAGAATATTATAATGAAGAGAGTAAAGCAATACTAAAGCAGATTAAAGAATCCAAGCCGGTTGAAAAAGGCGCTGAAGTTCAAACTGAAAAACCAAGCGTCCATCTTAAATCAGTTATTGATCAAATTCAATTACTGATTCCACAGGTCCATGATGATAATCCTGCCAAGAAAAAACAGATTCATGAATTTCAGTATTTGCAAGAAAGTTATAATAAACTTGAAAAAGTTTGGACCGAGGATCCGGACACATTAGCTGAATTTAGAATTTCGAGATTTGAGGATTTACTAGATGATTTGCAACAAAGTTTACCTGAAGTTTTAGATGCAAAACAGAGCCCAGAACTAAAATCAGTTATTATCCAAATTCAAGAATTTATTAATCAACTTATTAATGATGATAACAATAATACCGAAAAATTGCTGATTGAAAAATTTAATTTAATGAAGAACAACCTTTCGGCAGCTATTTTCAAGAAGGAGTATGATCAAAAGATGTTGGATCGAGAATATCTTAGCGGTTTTGAGACATTCTTAAAGGATTTGCGGAATTATTTACAGGAAAAAACTGAAGCGCCTATAAAGTTTAAAACAGTTGAGCCGGTTGTGCAGATTGATAGTCAAATTTTACAACCAGAATCAATAGCAGAACCACCTAATGAACTTGTTTTAGAGCCGGTATTAATTCCTCAAAACAAAAATAAAGACCAAGTTTTAACGGTTAGCGAACCAAATAATATTAGTGAAGATGACGCAAGGGCTCGGACAATATTTGAAGAAATAGATCAAGCAATAGGACCAAAAGCAAACATTCAACCCGCTGAAGCGGCGCTAAAGCCAGCTCAAGTGGTGGATCAAGCTGATGCTGACCGCAGATTAGACCAACTTGCTTCACAAATTGATGAAACATTGGTGACTGATCCATCAAAGCTGGGGGTTGTTATTGAAGAAAAAGTCATTAAACCAAATGATGCTAGTTTGGTCCAACCTGAACCTTCGGTGGTAACTGATAAAATCAATGAACTCCTTGAAAAAGGTAAAATATCTAAAGAGCAGGCGGATGAATTACTACACGATGAATTAATCAGTCAACAATCAGAAGGAGAAAAACGAAAATTATTAAAAAGAGTTTCAGCGGCTCTTATTAGTGATTCTATCGATAGGGAATTGCAAAGCGATGCAATAACCAAAGACCATGCTGAACAATTAAGGGGTGAGTTGGTTAAGCCGCTATCAGAACCGACCGAAATTTTAACGGTTAGCGAACCAATAGCTGAAAAGAAAACATTAGTGGCTGATGCAAAAGTAAGTGCTATTCCTGGGGTGGAACAGGTTTTACCAACAACAGTAGAAGTTCAAGAGGATATAGAAGGAATGGTTCAAGATTTTAAAACGAATATAGTTCCAATAGTCTCTGATTCATTGGTCAAATTTAAAACTTTAATTTCATCTTTACCGCCGGAAAAGATAGGTGAAATTCAAAGTTTTTATGATGGATTAGCAGAACGTTTACAAGTAATTAAAAATCATGTTGAAGATCATTATCAAGATCAACTTAAACAAGGCGTTTTTGATTCAAAAATCTTTAATGATTTGACTGACTCAATGATAGAGGAGGTGTTTCATCCAGCCCAAAATAAAATTTTAGAGCTAGAAAGGATGCTGGATAACCAAGCGGAAGAAGTAGCTCAAGTGCCAGTAACAGATCCGGAAATTCAAAGACATCAGCCCGATGGCAAGTCTGTTGAAGCTGAAGATCCGAAACAAGCCAGTGAACCAAGAATTATTAAACCATCAACAGGTCCTAAAACACCATTAACTTCAGTTGATGTTGATGCTTTGCAAGAAAAATTTGGTAATACGAAAGGAAAGGGCGAACCTACCATCCCACAAGACGATTTAAAAGATCTTTTAGTTGAGGCGGCTAAAAAGCAACAAACCGAAAATCCTGACCAAGAATCTCTTGTTAGCACGTCTAAAGGGCTGGAGCAAGAAAAATTTAATCCTACAAAATGGTATAACGAAACGATAATCAAACCGTTTAATTTTTTGGATGATCAATATTCTTGGCTGTTAGAACAAACCAAGGGCTTATCTAAAGAACAGAAAACCGCGGATCTATTTAATAAATTTAAGGATTTGAATGAATTGGTGGATTACTTGCAGGCACGGGCCTTAGAATTAGGTAAAGAATTTAAAAAAGGCCAAGATGATTTGGAACAATCTGGTAATGTTTTTAGTCAAAAAGTAGAATTAGCGCATCAAATGTTTGAAGAGATTGAAAAATCTATTAGTGAATTAGGAATTAAATTTAAATTTTAGAAGATAAGATTAAAGTAAATTCGCTTTTATTTGATATAATTTGATATAATATGAATATAGATAAATCATCAGAAGGAAATAGGGAGCTCAAAAAACCTACTCCTTTTAGTATTATAAAAAAGATTGCACATGAATTACCGCTCACTGAAGATGAAGAAGCCATTTGGAAGAATAGGAATGAGTCAAAACCAGTGGTTACGCCAGTTGTTGAAGCGCCCAAAATACCAAAATCTCCAGAAATTGATCCTAAAATTCAAGCAGACGCAAAAAGTATTATTAAGAATGATTTGGAATCAATAATGGCGTATTCTCCATTAGTTTGTTTGAATAATTCAAAAAGAGAATTAACTCCTCGTGGAGTTGCGGTATTTAAGGCCTATGAATTTGGTGAAGAAGAGATACAAAATGGTAAAGCGGAAGATTTGCTTAGAGATTTTAAAAATCGTTTTAAGGATCCCGATCAAACGATCAAAGAACCTATTAATTCGGTTAAGGTTCCGGAAGCTCCTAAAACACCAGAAAATTCAATAGAAAGTGAATTGACTTTTGACGAACAAAAGGAAAAAACGCTTGTTGATGTTGTTAACGAATGGTCTAGAATTGGCGATAAAAAGTGGGGAACTTTAAAAAAAATGCTAGCAGAGGCAGGGTTGGATTCTGATTTCTATGAAATGGTTAATATGGAGGCCATATTAACCAATATGTCATATCGTAAATATAAGTTTGTAAAGAGATCGGACGGATCGTTTGTGGGCTTTGAAAGAGATAATGGTAATTTAGTATTAGTGCCTTTTCAGGCCGAACGGTTTAGCTCGGCTGGTCTTGCAGTATTAGTTCAATTTGCAGACGGGTTGGGAGGAACGGAGGAGGTGCACACTGGTTTTGAGCAAGTTAGGCCGGGTATATTTACGCCACTTGGCGAAGGGGATTTGTACAGGTTAGAAAAAAGTATGTATACAAAGCTATTAAGGAAAGGATCCAGGCCCGCGCCGGGGTCATTATATAAAAGGCGTGAAAAAGAATTAGTTAAACCCGTTGGCGCACAAACCGAAGTAAACTTAAAAAAGACAGCACCAGAGATTACTCCATTAGCTGATGTAGGTCAAGATGCTATTGTGCCAGAATCACCACCTAAAGATATTGAAGCATTACCAAAAGTGTCCGAAACCGTTGATATTGAAGGCAAACCATTGGATTGGGCAAGTTTAGATAGATCATCCAAAAAATTACCAGAACTGGCTGAAACAGGTAATGAGGATAAGGAAGAGTCCTTGGATTGGGGCGGGCTTTACAAAAGGCCATCCAGAAAATTAGCCGAAGTAAAAGAAATTGACCCTAATGAGCCGGTTGTTTCTGCTGAACCAAAAATTAAAGATTCTGAAGTCATTGATGTTGAGGAAATTCCCGTCACTAAACCTATAAAACCAAAGGAAAAAGTTATTGATTCTGCTATTCAAACAAGAGCACAGGAAATGCTGAAGAATTTTGAAGCCGGTGTAATTCCGGCAAGTATTAATCTTTCTGACGAAGATGTATTTAGGGCTTATGGCATTAAAGAAGCTCTGATTGATACGGCCAAACCAAAAGTTTTGCTTGAAGAATTAAAAAAACGGCTTCAAATGGAGTCAATTGTAAAAACCACTGTTCCGGATAAATTACCAGAATCTTCAAAACCGATTAAAGCGCAGGATTCGTCTGAGCCCAAAAAATTATCTCCAGAAATTGCCCAATTCATAGTTAATGATTTTGCCAAATTTAATATTTCACCCGAACAACTTAGTTCTGTGGAAGGTTTTGCCGAGTTAACGCCAGAACAGCAGGCCTTTTTGCTGGAAAATTTTAAGCAAATAATGTTGGGTAGGGCGCAAGATCAGGGTAAGGCGGAATATAAGCAAGAACTTGGTCAAAGTAATTTGGCGGGTAAGCTTTGGAAAAATCTATTTAAACAGTATTACGTTGCTAAAACCGAAACAGCCGGCGCTAAAAAAGTATTTTCTGCCGATTTTGAACAACATAAAAAACTTTTAGCGGATTTGGTCAAGCAAACCGCGCAATTGGAAATTGCCCAAGATGAAAAAGGCCGTTTGGAAGTGGGCTATCTAAGTGCTTGGGAAGGTATTGATAAAGATGGGCAAAATGTTTTAATTGGGTTTAATAAAGCCATTAACGAGTTAAGTCGTCTGCCGTATGAATGGTCTTTACCAACTGCCACAAAAAAACAACAGAAACAGTACAGTGAAGCAAGAGATAATTACGCAGTTTACAAGCGATTTTTGGTTAATGATGAATCATTTAAACGCGCTCATGCTGACAGTGAAGCTCTTTTGGAATTAGTTCAAATTGAAAATAAATTACGGCTTCAGCAATTTTTAAATACCAATCCGGAAGTGGAAAAGGAGCTTGGCCGGATTGGTTCGGATAAAATTTGGCGCTCGGCTTTAATCAGCACGGTTCAAGAAAGAGGCGGTTATTTTGCTGCCGGTTTTATTGCCAGAACAGCTGCAATAGGTGCCTGGGGAGTGATTGGCGCGCCTGTGGTTGCTGCGGTTATGGGTGGCTGGTTGGGCAGAAAAAGGGCTCAAGCGGGTTTAGAAGAAAAAGATGTTGAAACCAGAAGAGGTTTGGCCCAAAGTACTAATGATAAAAAAGCCAGTGAGTTATTAACCAAAATAAGATCTTTGGATTCATCAATTTATAGGCAGGGAGAGGTAACGGAAGTTGGCAATATTAAAGATAATTTGCAACAGCAAAATGAAATTATAAGCAAAATAATCTTCTTAAATAAAAAACAGCAATCAGATAAATTGTCAGATAATGAAAAAATTGATTTAGCCAAGCTAAAAGGCGAGCTAACAAGAAGTTTAGAAACAAATAAGGATTTTACTATTAGGGATGGCAAAGTGTATAAGTACATAATGCCATTTGGTGTAAGAAAAGAATTAGAGCAAGAAAGAGATAAATTGGAAACAGAGCGTGCCAAGCTTTTATCGGCTGATAAAAATTTTGTTAAGGCCGAGGGTTTAACTGCCAAATTGGATAAATTGATTATTGAATTTAATGAGATTGATGATTTTTTCTCGGATGATGATCCGGAAATTCAGCAAAAAATACAAAAAGTTTTAGATTCTTTGCGAGCACGTTTAGAATATACTAAGGATAAATTGGATAAGGGCTTGGTTAATTTTGGTGAAGCCGGAGAGAGGTTAATAAATCAGCAGGAATTGATTGATGTTTTGAATTTCGGAGAAACTTTAGCCGGAGGCTTTGCTTCTGAAAATGAAATTACCAAAAGATTGGAAAAATTTTTAAGTTATCGCGAGGGTAAAATTTATAAGGCTAGGGATAGGTATGTTACCAAGAAAATGTTATGGGGCGCTTTTTATGGCGCGGCCTTTGCCAGCGCCGGTGCGGTTGTTAGGGATTGGCTATTTCATCAGGACATTTCTGCTGATGTGGCTAGTATTAATCAAACCGTAGCCGAAGGTGATGCGGCGATGGTTGATTCTACTGCTAGCGAATTAACTGATGAACCCTTAAAAGACCTATCTTTGCCTGCAGATACATCTGTTGCGCATAACGCTGTTGCTTTACCTGATACAAATCAAGTTGATTTGGAATTACCATCTACTGATACAACTAATCTTGAGTTACCATCAATAGATCAAGCGGATTTAGAATTACCTCCTGATTTACCGGCCGGTTCAAGAATTACGGAAGTTATTGATTCGTCAGTAGTAACTGAAAAAGATCCAATAGAACCTTCCGTAGATGCAATAACTCCAACTGTTCCATTGACTCATAAATTTCATATGCTGGCTGATTTGGAAAAAATCCCGGCTTTTAAAGATCATTTGCCAGCTGATCAGGATTATATGGCCGGTGGAACTGTTTCAGCCAAAGGAAGTGTTTCCGAAGCCCTGGATAAGGCCATGGCGCCGGATGCCAAAGTTACCGTGATTACCATTGGTGGTTCCGAAATTAAGGATTTTGATGCCAATTTGGTGCACGAAGGTGATACAGTAATTGAAACCAAGTCGGGCGAAATTATTGTATATAAAACATCTGAAGTTAAAGTTGAGGCGGGTGAAAGCTTAACCGGTCGTTATGATCAAATCAGCAAAGAATTTAAATTAAATGAAATTCCGGAAGAAGTTAAAAATGAATTTAATTTGGATAAAGCCGAAGGCGGTTTGCATGAACAGTTAAATTACAATGAAGCCAAGGCAGCGCGCGAATATTGGGATGCGCATGAGGAATTACACGGCGCATCCAAGGCCAAGTTGGATGAAGCGTTAAGTATAAGAACCGCCGGCGGGGTAATTGTGACTCCAGAAGTCGATCCCGTTACTCCCGCCGAACACATTAACCCTCCGTCAACAGAAACGGGCTTAATTGGGCCATGGGATGGGCTGGATGTTAAATTGCCCAATGGTGATACTTTGCATTTAATTGATGCTGATAGCGATAATATACCTGATCATTTAGAAATTAGAGATGAATCAAACTTGGCTTATCAAACAATAGAATTTGATGAAAAATTAAGCCATGATAAAGCCATAGAGCTTGTTTCTCAGGCGCGAACAACTAGCGATAATTTAAACCAATTAGCCACTCATTTAACGGGCGATCGTTTGGAAGCGGCCAAGTTTTACAAAGTTTACGGGCAAGGTAGTAATACCACCCAATTATTTGAAACCAAACCGGATTTTGCCTTGGTTGATAATTTTGTTGGCAAATTGGGTAAGGAAAATCTGGATTTGCTTAAATTGGAAAATGTTTATTCTTTGGCAAAATTTGATATTGCCACTAAAATGATGGATCGAGGATGGGCAATGGGGGAGATAAAGGAAATTTTAGAAGCAGCTAAAGATCAACAGCAATTGCGATTGACTTCCGAGGCCTTTTTAAAAGTTAATGATGCCTCATATCTTTCAGTTAAAGAAGCTCTTGCTTTAACCGAGCGCTTATCTTTGTCTTATAAACATGAGTTGTGGCTTGGCATTTTGGCCATGAAGCAACATGAAACTTTTAGTAAAGACGAGGCAACTATGTTTGCTCGAGACTTGTTTGCGAATAATGATTTTTCCGCTTCTGATATTAAATTTTTTGATGGCACGAATCAGATAACTTTTGTAGGCCTGTCTTTTAAGGGCAGCGCACCTCACGATGTACTTTTCCATACCATACAGAATAAATTATTTATTCCTGATATACAAAAAGACGGTTTTGAGTTAACGGATTTTCAAATTGCCAATGTCGGTTATGATTTAAAGCATATGCCGGAGGAACTATCGACGATTATTATTTCCCCGGAAACTCCTTTAACCGCCAGCAGCTTAAGTTCCAAAGTCAGTCAATTTATGACTGAGAGGGGTTATGTTCTTAAAGATGGAAATATAATTGAAGCCGGGGGCAAACAGTATGTGATTGATGGCACGGTTAATAATATAGAATTTTTGGCAGAAGGTAATAATTTAAAAATTACCGTTGATAATATCGGCGATGGTCAGCCGGAACAGGTTTTTTATTTAAAACCCGATGGTTTGGATCATGGGGATATCAAGGGTTTTCCATTGATTAAAGAAGTGCCATCGGATGTTAAAGCAAGCCCGGAATTACCAGTCCAAAACACGGTTAATCCGCCAGTAGAAAAAGTGGTAGACGCTAGCAGTATTGAAGCTCAAAATAAATTGATTGTTGAGGCAGTTCAAGCGCAGGCCAACAAAGTTGGCGAACTTGTTAATAAGGCCGATGAATTGGTTTATCAGGATAGTAATGACGATGGCGTGGCAGATATGGTGGGCGTAGCGGTTAAAGGCAATAAACCCTATTATACCATTGCTTTACCAAAAGAATTTGAACAGCCGGAATTGGCGGAATTAGCCGGTGGCATTAGCCGTGCCAGCCAAAATTTAAACCGCATGACCGAGGCCTTGTTTAAAGATTACCATATTCAAGCCGAGCGCGCGCAGGTGGCGGAATTTATGCCCATTGCCAATAGTTTGAATTATGAATTTGGCACTAAAATTAATGAAGGCCTTGCCAGGGCTTTTGAAGCTACTTCTTACACCAAAAATTTAAGTTTTGAAAAAGATGTTGTTATTGCCGGCTTAGCGCAGTACAGAGATGGTTTATCAAGTATGTCTGATGATCAAATGGCCAAGGCAACCGAGTTGTTGTTTGGTGAAAGTTTTGAATCTGAAAAATCATGGTATGGTAAAAACTTTGATGTTAAAGAAGTTTATTTTACTCGTGGTTTATCTAGCGAACTTGTTTTTAAGGTAAAAAAATGGGTTTCTTGGGAAAGAGGAATGATTTTAGATAAAAATAACTTTAATAATTTTGTAATTAAACTTAATCTAAAACAAAATAATTTTTCCATTCTTGATCAAAATGGCCAAGAAGTGCATATCGGAACTTTGACTAATCAAGAGCTTGAAAACATCCCTTATTATTTGCGTGGCGAAAAACCGCCAATTCAAGAGATAATCGCCAATCCCGCCAATGCTCCTGTTACCGGATCAACCAGTGTTAATGAGGCAGAGGTTGCGCCTACATCGGGTGCTGACCCAAAATTAGCGGCTCAAGCCCCGTTGCAGGAATTAAAGCCCAATGATGTTAATAATGAGGTTGCGGGCATACAAATCAGCAATGAAGGTCGGGATTTTGTTTTTACTTCCCACAATCCAGATTTACCAGGTTCTTCCAAGGTAACTTTTAGATATGGCAATCGGGGCTCGGGCGTTATCGGAGTGGAAATATTGCATCAGCGAACCGGAAATATTACCGGAGATGAAATTTTAAAGGAAGGCTATCGGAGCATTTTAGCTGGCAAGAGCGATAAATTAATTGGTAGTATTACCGATGCTCGTGAACAAGGTAAAGATTTAATGCAAGATATTGATGTTTATCAATCTTTAATTAAAGGCGGTTATAAGGCCCAGGCCGAAGCAGTTAAAGCGGAAATTTTAAAAGAATTAAACAGTTTAGAAAAAAAATTCGGACATGAGGTTTTTAATAGGGCAAAGATTGAATCAATTATGGCCGGTGGACCAATTAGCGCAATTTTGCCGGAAAGTTATAAGATTGCCAATAGTTTGATGGATGAAGTGGGTAAGCCGTACAGTGTTGGCAAGGATGGATTTGATTGCATGACTTTGGTTAGGCAAGCGGCTAAGGAAAATAAGGGAGAGTATCCTGTTTTAGATGATTATAATCGGTTTTTAAGCGTCCATGCCGGCAAACCGGAAGAATTAAAGTTTTCGGTTTTCTTGCGTGAACAGCAATTAAAATATAATAACGCTTCCTGGCAAACAGTTAAAGAAAATCTAGAGCCGGGAGAATATTTAATTAACATGGAATCCGGCGGAGCGGCCACTTATGGCCCTGAAGGCCACGGTGCTATTTTAACCGTTACACCTGATAAGCAATTTATCATGTTCCATGCCTCAACCGCTTCTTTAATGCCAGAAGGCGGTCAAGAGCCGGTGCCCTTGCATCAGTTAACATTGGAAATAGAAGGCCATAAATATCAGGGCAGGCAAATTGTGGAAGAATTTAAAGCTGCTTATAAAAATCACATCACTGATCGCCAGTCGGATGGCTCTAAGCTTTATGATAAATGGCTGGCACAAAATGTAAAGTTTTTTGATAGCCAAGGCAATCAAGTTCAACCAAAATTGGAAACAGATGGTTCGTTGCGGCTAGGTTACGTTACCAAGGAAATAGATTTAGACAGTTACTTTAAGTATAACCAGGATTTCGCCAAAAATATAGATGTTTTACCTTTAAACAAAGAAACGTCAACTTTGGCTCTGGCGGCATAATAAAAAGATTAAATACATATTAAAAAAAGACGGATTATCCGTCTTTTTTTGTTGGCAAATTATAGCTTGACAAAATGCCCAAAAGGAGTATAATAGGCGGGTTACTTAAATGTAATATTATGACTAATCAAAAAGGTTTTGCTGTAGTAGTAATTCCGCTAATCTTAGCCACAATCGGTTTAATATCAACCGGTGTAATGGCTAATATAGACCACGAAAAGTCAGTAGCTATTAAAGAAGGCGATTATCGCAGAGTTGAGGTTGAATCTTTGCAAAAAAAGCTAGCCGAGTATTACGTTGCCCGCAAAAGCTATCCTATTGTTAAAACAGATGGGTTGGCCAGCCAAAATGCTTTAGTTGAGGCCTTGGGCGATCTATCTATTGACCTAAGTGAGGTTAGTGGATTATCGTATTGGAGCGGTGATGGCTTATCTTACACCATTAGGTATTTTTCCAAGAATCAAGAAATTGTGGTGTTCAGCCAGTAAAAATAAATAAATTAATTACTCAAGACCCCGATGTCCGTTTAACTTGCGCCGTCATCATCTGATAATATTATTTAAAAAGCTTATATTTTTTCTTAATGAATAGTTCTTTGTAAATTACAATCAAAAAATGATAGTTATGGGCCTAAAGAGGCATATTTAGGCAATTTTAGGGCCATAACTAAACCATCAAATATTTCCACAACACAAAGGAGTTCGTCATGAAAGTGTTCGTCTCAATAATCGCAGTAGCCATTATTGCGTGCCAAGCATTCGCGCAAAATCCGCTTGGTTCAAAAGGGGAACCGCTCCAAGACATTATGGAGCGAATTGAGCTGGGTAAATATTACGAGCTTGGCAGGGCCTTCGCGGAAAATCAAGGTTTTCCAAAATTTTCTCAAGAATTAAATCAGCAGGAAAATTTTAAAACCTTTTCCAAGGAGGTTGATGAGATAATTAAAGCTATTCTCATTACTCCTTATGAAAAGGACCCAAAGGGGTTCGAGAAAATTAAATCTCTCCTTGAATACGCTTTTAAAAGAGATGGGCTGTTTTTCATAGATATCATTTTTTCCAAAACCAAAAAAGGATATCTAGCGAAGTATAGCGCCTGGAATGTTCGCCAGGTAGAACAAACATACGAGGGGAGAAGAACAAGTGGGTATACCGACAGATTCGGTCGTCGAATAATAACCAAGGAGGACCCTCCAAAGATAGCGCAATATTGGAACCCTATCGCCGATATTACCATTGAGTTTACTCTCAAAGGTAATAAACTCGAGGTTCTAACTTATAAGAGGGATTAAAATGCTATCTCGAAAAGCTGTAATAACTTTAGTTATTATTATAACCGTGCTGTTAGAGGAATTTATCTGCTTTCCTCTTTTTCCATAGGAACCAGTTCAGTAGATTCAAATGGAAATTTTGTCTATGTCGGCTTCTTCGACAAAGAAGGATTGAGAATCTGGAAAAACCTTTGGGGTGGGAAGCAGTATGAAGCACTTGCTATAACCGCACGAAGGTTTGAATCAAGACCTTGATTTTTAATAACTCATTCTCCGCATAATCTTATAATAAAGTAGTGCGGAGTTTTTTTATCTAATGATGATGATTATAATCACCATTTTGCTTAATATAACCGTTAGGAGTATCGTCGACGTTAAATCTATAATATTCCCGGCGACTGCTTTAAAAACCGCCATTTGTAAAAACATTGCCATTGAATCTTTTTGTTTTTTCAATTTTATGGTATAATATAATCTATGCAACCGGAACAAATTAATAAAAAAATTGAAAGTTTTTTAGCCGGACTTAAAGATCTGCCTAATCGCCAAGCAGAAAGCAAAAAAACAGTTGAGGTAGAAAAAACTGTGGAACAGGCGGTGGAATTACCGGCAAATCAGTTAGAAAAGCCAACCGAAGTTCAGGAAAAATCCGAATTTACCAATCCGGCTATTCAAAGCTTGCCATCAGTTAACGATATTACACCCGCCGTAAAAACACCGGTTTTTTATCAGGTAGAAGGCATTTTAGCCGAAGGGTTGGAACAAGAATATTTAAAACTTACTCCGGAAAAACAATTGCAATTCAGAGAAGTTGGAGAAGAAACTGCCTCCAAGATAGCGCTTCTTCTTAAATCAGCCAAGGTTAAAGTTAAAGAGATTTTCCGCCTTATCTTGGATTGGCTTAAAATTATTCCGGGCTTAAATAAGTTTTTTTTGGAACAAGAAGCCAAAATTAAAGCCGATCGGATTTTGGCTTTTAAAAAGAAAATGGATAAGGATAAATTATAATCATGCTGGTAAATTTATTGGCTATTGAATTTAGTATTGATTCCGGTTTGGGGCCGAACCCTCAAGTTAATTTTTTTGTAATTAATCCCTGGCTGGCAAATTTATTAATTGCCGTAGGTATTGTTTTGATTATTTGGATTGGCTTATTGATTGTCAGGAAGTTTTTAGAAAGGCATAATCGTTTGCCGGCAGGGCTTTCACAAAAAATATTAATCGTTTCATTGCCCAAAGAAAAATTTAAGCCCAAAGGTGCAGTGGATAAAGAAGAAACTCCGCAAACTCTGCAACAAGAAATCGGCGTGGCCGAAAATTTATTTTCGGTTTTGGGCGGCCTGCGCGCCCAGCGGGGGCCATTACATTGGCTTTTTGGCCGAACAGATCATTTTTCGGCAGAAATTGTATTATCCAAAGGCAAGATTTATTTTTATTTAAGCGTACCCGATTATTTGCAGGAAACCTTGGCCCAGCAAATCCATTCGGCTTGGCCTTATGCTTTAGTGGAAGAAGTGGAGGATTATAATATTTTTTCGCCCCAAGGTGTAATTACCGGAGCATATTTAAGATTTGGTAGGGATTTTATTTTTCCGATTAAAACCTACAAAAAAATGGAAAGCGATCCGCTTAATTCTTTAACCAATGCTTTGGCAAATATTTCCGGCGGTGGGGAAGCGGCTATTCAATTTGTTGCCAGGTCTTCGCATAAAAGATGGCATCGGCGGGGCGTAACCGTGGCTCGCGAAATGCAACAGGGCAAAACATTAACCGGGGCCTTAAGAAAAGCCGGCTTTGGCAATATTTTTGATAAGCTTTTTGCCTTTATCGGTGGAGTGTTTAAGTTTTTTATTTCTATTTCCAAAAAGAAAAATGATTTGACCGCTAGCGAATCAGCGCATCGCTTATCGCCCATGGAAAGCGAAACGGTTAAAGGTATTGAAGAAAAAACCAGCAAAGCCGGCATGGATGTTAACATCAGAGTGGTTGTTTCGGCGGCTACCAAAGATTTAGCCAATAGTTATTTGGCCAATATTTTAAATGGTTTTTCCCAATTTAATGTTTATGAATACGGCAATGGTTTTAAAAAAGCCAAATTTGTCAGAATCAATACCTTGGTTTCCGATTTTATTCATCGTTTTTTTATCCGCAAATACAATGTTATTTTAAATGCCGAAGAAATGGCCAGCTTATGGCACTTACCTCTACCCACTTCCGAAACTCCGAATATTTATTGGCTAGAAGCCCGCAAAGCTGCACCGCCTTTAAATATGGGAACCGAAGGTATTTTATTGGGTGAAAACACTTATCGCGGAGTTAAAACTCCGGTGCGCATTAAAACCGATGATCGCCAGCGCCACATGTATATCATTGGTAAATCCGGTACGGGTAAATCCGTACTTCAAGCCAACCTGATAATTCAGGATATTAAAAACGGCGAGGGCGTTTGCGTAATTGATCCGCACGGCGATTTGGTTGATGCTGTTATAGAACATATTCCGCCAGAGCGGGCTGATGATGTTATTTTGTTCGATCCTTCGGATATTGAGCGGCCGATTGCCTTGAATATGTTGGAATTTACCAACCCGGAACAAAAAACTTTTGTCATCAACGAGATGATAAATATTTTTGACAAACTGTATGATTTAAAAGCCACTGGCGGCCCAATGTTTGAACAGTATATGCGCAACGCCATGCTGTTAATGATGGAAGATACCGAATCCGGTTCAACTTTGTTGGAAGTGCCCAAGGTTTTGGCCGATGCCAATTTTAGAAAATATAAATTATCCAAATGTGTTAACCCGGTGGTTAAGGATTTTTGGGAAAAAGAAGCCGAAAAAGCCGGCGGTGAAGCAGCACTCGCCAATATGGTGCCTTACATAACGAGCAAATTGACGCCTTTTGTTTCTTCGGATTTACTTAGGCCAATTATTTCCCAACAGAAATCTTCGTTTAATTTTAGGGAAGTTATGGATGGCCGTAAAGTTTTACTTATTAAACTGGCTAAAGGCAAAATTGGTGATTTAAGCGCTAATTTACTGGGTATGGTTGTAGTAGGCAAATTGTTAATGTCGGCGCTCTCGCGCGTGGATGTGCCGGAAAACGAACGAACCAATTTTTATCTGTATATTGATGAATTCCAGAATTTTATCACGGATTCCATTGCCATTATTTTATCCGAAGCCAGAAAATACAAACTGTGTTTAACTATTGCCCATCAGTACATCGGCCAATTGGTAAAAAAAGGCAATGATACTTCCATTAGAGATTCGGTTTTTGGCAATGTGGGCACCATGGTCTCTTTTCGTATCGGGCCTGATGATGCGGAATTGGTGGCCAAGCAGTTTGCGCCGGTGTTTAACGAATACGATTTAATCAATATTCCCCGTTTTAATGCCTACGTTAAGCTGTTGGTTGATAGCCAAAACGCTCGGGCTTTTAATTTTGCCCCGTTTGCCCCGTTGCCTGGTGATAAAGCAATGGTAGAAAAAGTTAAACAGCTTTCGCGCCTTAAATATGGTCGCGATAGGGCAACCGTAGAAGCAGAAATTTTAGCCAGAATGCGATTGGTCAGTAAATAAATGATTCTCCCGTTAATTTTTACCATCATTTTTATTATTGTTATCGGCTCTATGATTAGGGCCGGTTTTTTAGGCGCGCCCTGGGTGCCGACTTTTAAAAAAACCACCTTGGCTTCAATTACTTTGGCTAAAATTAAGCCTGGAGAAATTGTTTATGATTTGGGTTGCGGCGATGGCCGGTGGCTTAAACGTGCAGCCAGCTTAAGCCAAGCTCGGCAATTAATTGGTTATGAAATTTCCATATTGCCTTATTGGTTGGCTAAATTAAATTTTTTTATCAGTTCGAATAGATCGCGGTTGCGCGTTTTGTGTAAAAATTATTTTTTTGAAGATTTAAAAGATGCGGATGTAATTTATTGTTTTGGTTTGCCGGAAGTAATGAATAAATTGGAACCGAAATTGGAAAAAGAATTAAAACCGGGGGCCCGCTTGGTTTCGTACGCTTTTAAGTTGCCGCATAAAGAGCCGGCGCAAGTTTTACGGCTAAGCAATCATTCTCAGCCGATTTACCTTTACCAGTATTGACAAACTTGGCACAGTTGTTATATTTAAGATGATGAGAAAAATAAAAATTTGATGTAGGTTAACAAAAATAAAAACAATTCAAAAATAACAAAAATAATAATAAAAAATATGGAAAATAATATTGAAGAATTAAAACAAATTTTGGAAAATATTGAAATTCAAATCCAAAAATGTAAAATTTTATTAAACGGGGGCAGTTTAAATTTAGGCCAGGGCTTGGATTATTTAAGCAAAGCCGCGACGGTGGCCGAAATGGTTAAAACCGATGAATCACGGGTGATAGAAGGCGTGTTTGACGGGCAAAAGATGATTGGTCCGGATGGTAAGCAATATTCGGTTCCGGCCAATTATATTTCCAAATCAAAGTTGGTTGAGGGCGATATTTTAAAACTGATAATCGATGAAGCTGGTAATTTTACTTACAAGCAGATCGGGCCGGTTGATAGGGAGCGGTTGGTGGGTAAAGTGATTAAAGATGAATCCGGTGATTACCGCGTGTTATGCGATGATAAGGTTTTTAAGGTAATTTTAGCTAGTATTACGTATTTTAAGGGAGAAGAAGGGGATGAGGCGGTTATTTTAACGCCTAAGGGCGTGGATAGCCAATGGGCCGCGGTGGAAAATGTGATAAAAAAATAAAAAAAGCTTTGCCATTATCGGTCATTGCGAGCCCCGAAGGGGCGTGGCAATCCCGCTGTACTTGGTATGCACATCGGGATTGCTTCGTCGCTAGCGCTCCTCGCAATGACGACTGTAAGCAAAGCTTTTTTATTTGCCATTTTTGTCCATTTTTGCTAAAATTCATCAGCTATGTCAACAACATTATATCGTAAATACCGTCCGCAAAAGTTTGCCGAAGTAGTCGGTCAAAATCACATTAAGGTTACTTTGCAAAATGAAATTTTAACCGGCAAAATCGCCCATGCCTATCTTTTTTCTGGCCCGCGCGGGATTGGCAAAACAACCATTGCCAGAATTTTAGCCAAATCGTTAAATTGCCAAAATCTGCAAGGAGCAGACACGGTTTTGTCCGCCGGCATTGAGCCCTGCTGCCAGTGCGCCAGCTGTTTAGAAATTCAAGACGGCCGTTCTTTGGATTTGGTGGAAATTGATGCTGCCTCCAATCGAGGTATTAACGAAATTAGAGAATTACGCGAGCAAACCAAATACACGCCGGTTAAGGAAAAATACAAGGTCTTCATAATTGATGAAGTCCATATGTTAACCAACGAGGCCTTTAATGCTCTTTTAAAAACATTAGAAGAGCCCCCCGCTCACGCTATTTTTATTTTAGCCACGACCGAAATCCATAAAATTCCCGAAACCATTATTTCCCGCTGTCAGAGGTTTGATTTTAAAAAAGTGCCACATGAAGCCGCTATTTTGCATCTTTCCGGTATTGCCAGGCAGGAAGAAGTTAATATTACCGGTGAAGTAATAGAAAATATCGCCCGCGCCTCGGATGGCTATTTGCGCGATGCGGTTTCACTTTTGGGCCAAGTATTATCACTTGGGGAAAAAGAAATCGATCAAGAAGCCGCTTCGCTGGTTATGCCCAAGAATGATTGGCAAAAGGTAATGGAATTAATTACCCTGGTGTTATCATCCAAAACCAAAGAGGCCTTAATTTTGGTTAATCAATTATTTGAAGAAGGTTTGGATTTGGAACATTTTGCTAAAATTACCGTAGAAACCTTGCGTAAAATTTTGCTTTCCAAAGTTACCAACCATTGGGATGATTTGGTTTGGGAAGCGGGCGAAGAGTGGTTAAAAAAAATAGTGGAAGCAACCGCTCGTTTATCATCAGCTGATTTGGTAAAAGTTTTGGAAATTTTCTTGGAAGCATTATCATCCATCAAGCAAGCGGCTATTATTCAGCTGCCTTTGGAAGTAGCCATTATCAAAAGCGCAGCTATTACCGATTTTGTGCCTGTAACGACAAAACAGGAAGTTACCCCGGAACCACCTTCAAAAAAGGATCCACCCGTTGTTCCTCCCGCCTTAAAGGATGAAAATATCCAAACAAAAAAACCGGTTAATAAAACCGGCAATCCAATTAACATTGATGAAGTAAAAAATAAATGGCCCGATGTAATTGAGGCCTTGCGGGAATACAATCATGCTCTAGCCGCTTTTTTGCAGGTGGGCCAACCCATCTCTATTGAAGGAGATAGGATTACCGTGGGTTTTCAATTTAATTTCCATTATGAACGAATAAAAGAAAGTAAGTACCTGGAAATCGTCCACAATGTTTTTGAAAGGGTTTTTGGCCGAACGTTATTACTAACCGGCTTAGTTGATGGCAAATTTGGAGCCAAAGCAGAGGAAGTTAAAGATAATCCAGTAAATCGTTTAGAAGCGGTTTTAGAGGCCTTTGGCGGAGAAGTGGTGGGTTGAGAGATAGCGCAATCCGTGCAATCTTTCTATAAATCGTGGATCGGTAAGCCAGCTACGATTTCTCGTTCTTGATCAGCTTTAAGACCTTCAAGGATTTTTTTGTTTATACCTTTGGTTTTAATAATATGCCCCAGCCAGTTACCGCCTAAAATATGCGGTGTCATCACGTAATTAGAGCCGGCCTCGTATAAAGAATCGCGATATTTACCTTCGGCAATATCAGTAATGATGCAGGTTTTTTGGCTATGAATGCGGATATTTTTTATCAAAGTTAATTGATCTTCAACATTAGAAGCCGTGGAAACAACCAACTTGGCTTGGCCCAAAGGCAAAGAGTTCAAAAATTCCATATCACCGATGTCGCCAAAATAGGCAGGCCAGCCCTTGCGTTTAAGCCGGCTAATTACTTCGGGATTAAAATCAATTACCCCAAAATTGGTTTTTGTTTCGTGTAAAACCTCGCAAATTTTCCAGCCCAAGCGGTGATAGCCCACAACCCAAACATCATGCGTGATCGGCTGATCTTCTAACTGAATTCTTTTATCCTTGGAAAAAAACGATAACAGCGGATCCAGGGCGGCAAATATTTTTTCACTATGAGTGATTAAGTAAGAAGAAATAAAAATAGTGCCAATGGCCACCAAGGTAAAAACCGCCATTTCTTGTTCGCCCACCTGTCCGTTATTTTTGCCCATTAACAGCAAAACAAAGCCAAATTCGCTTACTTGGGCCGAGGTTATGCCGGCTAAAAAACTGTTGCGCCTGGTGTATTTTAAAAGCCGGAATAATAAATATAAAATTATGGGATTGCCAATTAAAATAAACAAGCTTAAAACCAGGCCAGGCCCGATGGCGTGTTCTAAATTTTCCAAGCCCAGTCCGGCGCCTAAAATAATAAAAAAAATAATTACAAAAAAATCACGTAGGGGTTTTATACGAGAAGCAATTTCGGAACTGTAAGCTGAAGAGCCCAAGGTTAAGCCGGCTATAACGGCGCCGATTTCCAAAGAAAAACCTAGCCAGTGAAAAAGATAAGTTAAGCCAAAACACCAAGCCAAGGCAAAAACAAACAAAAATTCCGCTGATTTAGCTGATTGTTTTAGAAGAAAGGGTAGGCAGTATTTTAAGATGATAAAAATCAAAATGGCCGCAGCGCCGGCTTTAATAATCAGTAAAGCGATTAAAAAAGAAAGATCATTGGAATTAACCAAAAAATTCAACAGAATCATTAAAAAAATGGCAATAATATCCTGGATCAGCATTAAACCGATGGTAGAACGGCCGTACAGCGATTCTATGGCCTTTTTATCGCTTAACAATTTGGTTATGATGATGGTGGAAGAAAAAGTTATGGCTACGGCCAAATATGCGGCGGGAATTAAAGAAAAATTCAGCCATTGCAAAATTACCAAGCCCAGTCCGGCAGTAATTACCACTTGGCCGATACCAGTAACAACAGCCACCTTGCCGATTTTTTTAAGATAATTGAAGTTTAAACTTAGGCCAACTACAAATAACAGCAAAATAATGCCCAGTTGAGAGAAAAGTTCAAATATTTCCTTATGGTTGCCAAAAATGTTTAAAAAAATCGGTCCGGCTAAAATGCCAACGGCAATGTAGGCGATAATTAGGGGTTGGCGGATTAATTTTGCTAAAAAACCAGCCAAAATGATTAAGCCGAAAAGTAAACTTATTTGAGAAATAATTTCTACTGTCATAGATGTTGATGATTGATATATTATAACATTAAATTCAAAAAACAAGAAATTATCTTGACGATAAGGTCTTTTTGTAATATTATACTAATCAATAAACATTGTATTCGGGGATCGTCTAATGGTAGGACAGCAGGTTCTGGTCCTGTCAATCGGGGTTCGACTCCCTGTCCCCGAGCCATCAAAAATCTTCCCAAACGACCCGACTGCGGTCAATCGTTTGGTGTGAATAAATAAACCAAAAAGGCGGATTTTTCCGCTTTTTTGGTTTAATGACTTTTAAAAGGAATTGAATAAATTATCCCTAATCCCAAGCGGGATTGGGACTACTTTATTTTTTTGCTATAAAGTGGTAAAGTAATAATAAATTATATGTTTTATTTTAAGGTTTAGCACAGATAACCAGGTAAATTAAATGGAAAATTCAGAAGAACAAAGTATTAATATCCAAAATGACCCATACCTAGAATTACCAAAAATATTTCATTTGGAAATGCCTCTTTATCGTTCCTATAATTTACTTATCAAGGAAGTTAAAGAAAAAATTTATGAGTTAACAACTTTTTCTGGTACGATTGACGCTTATTGTATCTGGTGTAAAAAAGAGAGTGTGTTTAAATCTAATTCTTCCTCAAGGTGGGTATTTGATCAATGGCTTTCGCAAATAGAAAATAAGCTTGAAGAATTTAATTGGCATTGCGCGCATAATCATAGTCATTGTTATAGATCTTATTATTTTACGGCTGCTGGTACAAATAAATTTCAAAAAGTTGGACAATTTCCTTCTGTCGCAGACTTTCAGATTCCACAAGTTGGAAAATATAGGAAGATCCTTGGTGAAGAACAATATAAAGAATTAACAAGAGGCGTAGGAGTCGCTGCTCACGGAGTGGGGATTGGTTCGTTTGTATACCTTCGTCGCGTTTTTGAAAATCTTATTGAAGAGGCTCATGAGCTTTCGTTAAAAGAAGAGGGATTTAATGAGGATAATTATAAACTAGTAAGCATGGACGAAAAAATAGGCATGCTTAAAAGTAACCTTCCTGATTTTCTCGTAGAAAATAAAGTGCTGTATGCAATCTTGAGCAAAGGAATACATGAGCTTACCGAGGATGAGTGCCTACAATATTTCGAGACGATCAAAATAGGTATTGAGCAGATTCTCGACGAGAAAATTATACAGAAAGAGAAGGCTGATAAAGCGACCAAAGCCCGTGAGGCGATTCAAAAAGTGCACGGCAAGCTCAATGGCAATAAATAGGTTTATTTAATTGTTTAATAATGATATGTATCAATACAAGAATCCGACACCAATCGTAATAAAATTAATAGGTGAAGAAGGTTTTGCCTTACGCCAAAAAGCATCAGAATATATTGAGCAAAATCAAAATAGAACTGGCGCTGAACGTGGAAACATAGAGGAACAGGGCTTTGGCGCTTTAGCAGAAATAGTTGTCAGAAATAAACTAGGCATGCCGGAAATTAATCCAGAAAATCATCCGCTAGGTTATGATATTTTATTGCCTTCTGGAATTAAGGTTGATGTTAAGTGTCGTGGTGGCAATCTCCCATTCAAAGAACTTTATGAAAGTGACGATGGTATTCCCAGAGAAGCAAAGCATAATTTTTTCGCTCGTCAAATCAACGACGATCAGCTTGATGCCGATATTTACTTATTAACTCATTTAGAAAATCCCGGCAAGAAAAAAAGTTCTTTGCCGGGCACCAGAAGACAGAGGAAATGGATTCTATACGTTTGCGGTTGGGTCTCTAAAGAAAGAGTTGCCAGAGAAGGAGTTTATTTGCCCCGCGGTTCTTTAACTGAACAGGGCAGAACTTGGTTTACCTACAGAGGTCAAGAAATTGAGCTTTATAACCGCAATCTTAATGGTTTATCGGGAATTGAAGATTTACTAAGTATTGAAATGCCCGATGTTGAAAAAGACAGAGTAAAACAAGGCGATTTAAACCTAACATTTGTTGACGCTATAAGAATTACCTACGATCTTATAGGTAGAGGGGTTCTTAATCAAGAACATTTGGAATTCATTAAAAATGAAACTGGTTTAGAGAAAATTGTTAAACCAATTTTACACCCCAATCAATATTTTCATCTTCTAAAATGGCTCAAAGAAAAAGGTCACTTAACAGACGCTGAATTAGCAAGAGCTAAAGATATTCTTAAAGAGGAGCTCTATAGCGGTATTTAAAATAGTTTACTGGAAGAAGCTTTATAAACTCGCTCTGCCTCTTTAATTCTTTCTCTGCAGATCTCAATATAATCCACCTTTTGTTTTTTATGAAGGTATACTTCTTCATTTTTTTCTATCCCAATAAATTTTCTACCCTCTAAAACTGCTGAAACAAGGAAGCTACCACTACCGCAAGTATTGTCTAAAACAATATCCCCCTTTTCAGTAAATGTCTTAATTAAATATCTACCTAATTCTACTGGTTTTTGGGTCGGGTGATAAACTTGCCCTTCACTTTCAGCGGTTTTAAAATAAATAACATCGGTAGGATACCTCTCGCCGTTGCTTTTAACCTCAACGGTTTTAAATTCACCATAACTTCCGGTAAATTGATCTTTGCGAAAACCTTTATTATAAGGTTCGCCAAGAGTCATTTGCGGGTTATAAAAAGGTTGGTTTTTATAAAAAATACAAACATCTTCATGTTTTCTTAAAGGTTGTTTTTTAGCATTAAGAAAATTAGTTGGCTTAGATTTAACCCAAGTAATTTTATATTTGAAAATTTTCGGATTAGAAATCATTAAACTCGCGGTGAAAAGTCCTTGAGCTGTTAACACGATTACCCCTCTGTCTTTTATTATGCGTTCATAATGGTTCCAAAGCTGATCCAAGGGGATAATGCTATCCCAATTATTTTGAGTTGTGCCATAAGGAAGATCGCATAAAATCATATCTATTGATTTTGAAGGAATTTCTTTCATTACTTCCAGACAATCACCTTGAATAACCTGATTGATAAACTGATCAATATTTTTTTCTTTCTTAGCTTTTGGCAAAATCACCACATTTTCTTTGTATAAATTTTTAAATAGATACCAAAGACAATAGGTATTGATTTGTAGGCCTTCATTTTTAGCCCGTTGTTCTAATTCAATAAAAGAATTTGTGCCCAGTAAATTTCTTATTTCATTACTGGCTAAATTCGCTATTTTTTTATACAAATCTTTATGTCTATCTCCAAAGGCAAGATTAAAACTTTTCCCGTTAGGGTTTATTTCTTTATAATCAGTAAAGTATATTGCTTTAAAATTTTGATTGGGCATATATATATTATAATATGATACCTATATAAAATCCATATAATTTATCCACAGACCATAAAACCCTCACTTTTTTATCTTTTAAAATCAGCTTACTTTTTTTGTCTTATTTGGCTAATTTAACCCTTAACCCGAGTGCTTCCAAAATAGCCCCATAAATGATTAAAGAACCCTTAAAAGAGTGGCTCTTAATCCGACTGTTGAGCCATTGAAAAAACCATCAAAGCAATTTGGTGGTTTTTTCTTTGATTGCTAAAATGCTTGTTTTACATTAAAATTAACTAACGATTAGCACTAAAAATAGCATCATGAGAATCATTGCCAAATTTTTTAAAAAGCTGGGGCCGGGGCTGATTACTGGTTCGGCCGATGATGATCCATCGGGTATTGCCACTTATTCATCCGCCGGCGCGCAATACGGCTTTAAGCTGTTGTGGGGCGCTTTATTTACCTTGCCATTGATGATTGCCGTGCAAGAAATGTGCGCCCGCATTACCATGGTTAGCGGCCAAGGATTAGCCGCCACTTTTAAGCGTTTTTACAGTCAAAAGGTTTTGGGTTTGGCAGTAGCGCTTTTATTTTTGGCCAACACTTTTAACATTGGAGGGGATTTGGGCATGATGGCTTCGGCCGTAAATTTATTGGCTCCAAGCGCCCCAACATTTTTATTAATTGTTTTAATCGCCGTACTTTCATTATTTTTGGAAATTATTTTAAGCTACCGGGTTTATTTTCATATTTTAAAATGGCTCTGCCTAAGCTTGCTGGCATACTGGGCAACAGCGTTGTTAGTGGTAACCGATTGGCCCGAAGTTTGGCGCAATTTGTTTTTAATTCATTGGGAATGGTCTAAAGGATATTTAATGATATTGGTGGCTTTTTTGGGCACAACCATTTCGCCTTACTTATTTTTTTGGCAGGCCGGCCAGGAATTGGAAGAAGAAATTGCCGAAGGACGATCAACCATTAAAGAACGCAAGGGAGTAACTTCAGAGGAGTTAAAACGCATGCGTTTTGATGTAATTTCCGGTATGCTTTTTTCCAACTTAACCACCTTTTTTATTATTATTACAACGGCAGTAACTTTGCATCGTTTTGGCATTTACAACATTGGTTCAGCGGCCGAAGCGGCCTTGGCATTACGCCCATTAGCCGGTGATTTTACTTATTTATTGTTTACCGTTGGAATTATCGGCACCGGCTTATTGGCAATTCCGGTTTTAGCCGGCAGTACCGCCTATGCTTTGGCAGAATTGTTAAAATGGAAAGAGGGCTTATCTCTTAAATGGCGCCGTGCCTATGGTTTTTACGGCATTATGGCTTTATCCATTGTGGCCGGTATTTTAATGAATTTTGCTAATTTAAATCCGATTAAGGCCTTAATTTATTCCGCTGTGTTAAATGGCTTAATTGCCCCGTTATTTATAGGGATGATTATTGTGGTGGCTAATAAGTCAAAAATCATGGGTGAAAATGTTAATGGCTTTTGGTCAAACTTTTTTGGCTACATGAGTTTAGGTTTAATGGCTATGGCGGGGATGGCATTTATTGTGAGTTTATTTTTATAATTAAGTAAGCAACTAATTCTAATTTATCAAATGAAAACTGCTGCTGATTTATTTATTGCCGCTTTAGAACTTGAAGGTGTTAAATATATTTTTGGCGTACCTGGCGAAGAAAATTTGGATTTATTGGAAGCAATCCGCAAGTCAAAGATAAGATTTGTTGCTACCCGTCACGAACAAGCCGCGGTTTTTATGGCTGCAACAATAGGGCGTTTAACAGGCAAGGCCGGAGTGGCCTTATCCACCTTAGGGCCTGGCGCTACCAATATGGTTACGGCCATTGCCCATGCCCAGCTTGGCGGTATGCCGATCGTAGTTATTACCGGGCAAAAACCCCTTAAAAAAAGCAAACAGGGCCGTTTTCAGATAATTGATGTGGTAAAAATGATGGCGCCTTTAACCAAATTTTCCCAAAGCATTGCCTCGGTTGACCGCATACCATCATTAATTAGGCAGGCCTTTAAAAGCGCTGAAGCCGAGCGGCCCGGCGCGGTACATTTGGAATTGCCCGAAGATATTGCAGGAGAACTTACCGATTTACAGCCCTATCAACCAATTTTGGTTAGGCGCGCCGGGCCTGATCCGGAAGCCATAGATCAAGCCGTTGAGTTAATTTCAAAGGCCAAGCATCCGCTAATTTTGATTGGTTCGGGTGCCAACCGCAAACGAATTCGCAAACATTTGGAAAAATTTATTGCTAAAACCAAAATTCCTTTTGCTACCACTCAAATGGGCAAGGGGGTAATTGATGAAACTTCCGAATATTACTTGGGCAATACCGCTTTAAGCTCGGGCGATTATATCCATTGCGCTTTTGCCAAGGCCGATTTGGTAATTGCCGTAGGTCATGATATTACCGAAAAACCGCCGGTTATTTTAACGCCCGACCAACATCAAGTGATTCATGTAAACTTTTCTGAAGCGGAAGTTGATGATGTTTATTTGCCTGTTTGTGAGGTGATTGGGGATGTAGCTCATTCTATTTGGGCAATGACAGAAAAAATTCAACCCTCTGCGCATTGGGATTTTTCGTATTACCAGCGTTTGCGAAAAAAATTATTGGACCATTTGTCGGAAAAAACCAAAGATTCCGGTTTTCCTCTTAAACCCCAAAGAATGGTTAAGGAATTACGGGAAGTTATGCCAAGTGATGGCATTTTATCTTTGGATAACGGCATGTATAAATTATGGATCGCCCGTGCTTATCCGGCTAAAGAACAAAATACTGTTTTATTGGATAATGCTTTGGCTACAATGGGCGGAGGTTTGCCATCGGCAATTGCCGCTAAACTGCTTAATCCTGAAATCGAAGTTTTGGCTTTGGTGGGCGATGGAGGATTTATGATGAATTCGCAGGAAATGGAAACAGCCGTAAGGTTAAAGCTCAACTTAACAGTGGTTATTTTAAATGATAACGGTTTTGGTATGATTAAATGGAAACAGGCGGCAGCCAATTATCAGGATTTTGGCTTGTCTTTCGGTAATCCGGATTTTGTAAAATACGCCGAAAGCTATGGTGCTCAAGGTTTTAGATTGGAAAGGTCCGAAGATTTTAAACCTTTGCTGGTAAAAGTGATGAAAATGCCAGGAGTTAAGATAATTGATTGCCCTATTGATTATTCGGAAAATATTTTGGTGTTTAATGAAGAATTAAAGAAGAAAACTTGTGATTTGTAATTTAATTGCGGGCTCGGCCAAGTAAAAATTTTTTTGCCCTCGCCCTATTTTCTAGCTTAAATCTATATATGCCCTATATTTCTAAAAATCCCGCGACTCTGGAAGTAATGCAGGAATTTCCAGAATTGACCAATGCTGAGCTTCAGCAAAAACTGATTTTGTCAGCCGAGGTTTTTAAACGTTGGCGTTTTGTTAGCTTTGCCGAAAAATCAGTGTTAATGAAAATGCTGGCCAATAATTTAAGGGAAAATAAAAATTATTTAGGCCGTTTGTGCTCTTTGGAAATGGGTAAACCAATGAGTGGAACAATATCTGGAATTGAAAAATGCGCTTTGGTTTGTGATTATTACGCTGATAACGCCGAAAAAATTTTAGCCGATGAAAAAGTCGCAACCGAAGCTTCCGAAAGCTATGTGTCTTTTGAACCGTTAGGCGGGGTTTTAGCCATTATGCCCTGGAATTTTCCATTTTGGCAGGTGTTTCGTTTTGCCGCTCCGGCCATCATGGCCGGCAATGTTGGTTTGCTTAAGCATGCTTCCAATGTGCCGCAATGCGCTTTAGCCATTGAACGGGCCTTTTTACAAGTAGGTTTTCCGGCCGGCGTTTTCCAAACCCTTTTAATAGGTTCCAGTCGAGTGTCTGAAGTTATTAAACATCCAAGCGTGAGCGCTGTTACTTTAACCGGTTCGGAAAACGCCGGACGACAAGTAGCTTCAAAAGCCGGTTCGCAAATTAAAAAAACCGTTTTGGAACTGGGTGGCAGTGATCCGTTTATAGTTTTGGCTGACGCTGATATTCAAAATGCGGCCAAAATAGCCAAAATCGCGCGTCTGCAAAACTCCGGTCAAAGTTGTATTGCCGCTAAACGTTTTATTGTGGTTAAAGAAATTGCCGATAAATTCATCACGGCCATGTCTGTTGAATTCAAAAATACCATTACAGGTGATCCGTTGGATCTAAAAACCGAAATGGGTCCACTGGCTACCGAGCAAATTCTTAACGATGTCATTAGGCAAGTTGATGAATCGGTCAAATTAGGTGCAAAAGTGGAAGTTGGAGGCAGGAAGCTGGACAGAGTAGGGTATTTTTATGAGCCTACTATCTTGTCAAATATTTCGTCAAATATGCCTGTTTATAATGAAGAAGTTTTTGGACCGGTGGCGGCTGTAATTATTGTTAAAGATGAGCAAGAGGCAATTCGGGTGGCCAACGACACTCCATTTGGGCTAGGGGCTTCATTGTGGACTAAGGATATAGTTAAGGCTAAGCAACTGGCAACTTTAATCGAATCGGGTAGCGTATTTATAAATGGTATGGTCAAATCCGATCCCAGGTTGCCTTTTGGCGGTATTAAAAATTCCGGTTATGGCCGCGAGCTTTCATCCTTTGGCATTAGGGAATTTGTTAATGTTAAAACGGTGTGGATTAAATAAAAAATAATCTATGGAAAAATGGTTTCAACCAAAACAGCCCGAACAGCTTGAACAGCAAGTATCTGATTCCAGCGAACTTTTAGGTGAAAAATTGCAGCCCTCTTTGGAACAAGAGGATCTTTTTAAGTTACCAATTGAAGAAATTAAAACCAGATTTCCGGAGCGTTATCAGATTTATTTAAAGCTATTAAGATATAATAGGGGCTCTGCTGAAATTAACAATGAAGAATTGGATGATATGCAAGAGTGGATAGGGGTTTTAAATAACCTAGATGTTTACATTGAAAAACATAAAAGCCAAGAAGATAACCGGGTTTTACGCGATAGGCAATTTACGGTTTTTGAGGATATTAGGGATTCTTTAGAAGAAGGCCAAAAAGAGGGCTATGTTAAATTGCCCACCGGCGTAGGTAAAACCGTTTTATTTTCCCAGGTGGTAGATGCAATGGGTGTAAAAACTTTGATTGTTGTGCCGTCCAAAGTTTTAGTTGGCCAAACAGGATCAAAACTGGATGAGTTTACGGATTTGGAACATGGCAGTTATTTTCAAGAAAATAAAGATTTAGCTAAGCAGGTTACAATTACCACTTATCAATCATTAGTTCAAAGAGTGGCTGACGGCACTTTTAAGCCCGAAGATTTTAAATTGCTTATTTTAGATGAAGCCCATAAAGCCATTGGCGAAAAAACTCAAAACGCTTTAGCTTCTTTTGATTGCGTTAAATTGGGTTTTACGGCTACGCCTCAATATTCCTATGAAAAAGGCGTGAGCGAGGTTTTGAGCAATAAAATCCATGAGATGTCTATTAAAGAAGCTGTGGAAGAAGGTCTGCTAAATCGCTTTAAGGCGATTTTGGCTTATACCTCAACCGATCTTTCCGAAGTCAAAATAAAAGGGGATGATTACGACGAAGCATCTTTGAAGCAGGTCGTTAATAATCATGCTCGTAATTTATCCGCCGTCCAGCTGTATCAACAAATGTTTGAAGGGCAAAGCGCCATTGTTTATTGCGGTGGAACAGATCATGCTAAGGAAATGGAACAAATGTTTATGGCGCAAAACATTTCCTCGGCTGTTTTATTAGCAAATACTTCTCCGGAGAGAAGAAAAGAGATAATTGAAGATTTTAGATCAGGTAAAATAAAGGTTTTATGCAATGTGCGTATTTTGGTAGAAGGTTTTGACGAACCAAAAGCCAGCGTGGCCTTAAATTTACAACCAACTCTTTCCAGGGTGGTTGCGGAACAGCGGGCTGGACGGGTTTTGCGCCTTGACCCCAATAACCAAGAAAAATGGTCTTACATTGTTGATTTTGTGGACGAAAAAGCTAGTCAGCCGGGTATAACTTTTTCGGAAATCGCGAGGGCTAGTGAGCTTGAGCCAAAAGAAGTTAGGTCAGATTTTGAGAAGAAGGGCGCTGGTCATGGTTACGTTTCTAATCCAGATATTCAGATAGAAAATTTGCGAGTAATTGTGGATCCTCAAGAGGTCTGGTCTTTATCGCAATTTATTGAAAAAGGAAGAATAGATAGTGATCTAAAAAAGGAATTGACATTTAATGACTTCGTGCAATCTGTAAGATTTGCTGGTTTATTAACAGTAGATGATTACAAAAATTACGTTAAAAATCACTCTGAGTTAAACTGGCCAGTAAGGCCTGACTTACATTATAAATTCAAAGGTTGGGAAAGCTGGTTAAAGCTTTTTAATAAAGAAAGGAAAAAATTTTTAATCTATTCGGATTTTGAAATCGCAGTCAGAGATGCTGGTTTAAAAAGTTTGGAAGAATATGCTGAATATTTAATTAACCATCCTGAGCTGAATTGGCCTTCGAATCCAAATCAATTTTATAAAAATAAGGGCTGGGAAGATTGGTATAAATTATTTGGTAGAGAAAAATTACTTAATTATGATGAATTTCAATTAGAAGTGGGTGCTACTACTTTTCCAGATGGTAGGAAATTGGATAGCGAAAAGGATTATTATAGGTATAGAAAAGAAAATTCAAAAAGTAGTTGGCCGTCTCAACCAGAAATTTATTATCATGACAAAGGTTGGCAAGGTTGGCCGAAATTATTTAAAAGAGAAAGTAAAATTTTTTTGAGTTTTTCACAATTTGAAATAGAGGTAAAAAAAATGAGTTTTAAAAACGTGCTTTCCTATAAAGCATATTTAAAAGCTAATCCTGAACTAAACTGGCCCACTCATCCTAACAGAACGTATAAAGATAAAGGTTGGAAAAGTTGGTCGGAACTTTTTGACAATAAATCTGGATAGATTATTTTTGCCAAATCGTGATATTTGTTGTATAATGTAGAACATAATATTATGCCCATAACTTCATCAGCCAGAAGGTTTATTGAGCAAATTAAACGGTCCGATCCGAAAGTTTTTTACTCCTCAACAGAAGAAATCTCCAGAATCCAAGTAGACAGTTTTGTCTCTAGGGTTGCTTTTATTTACGAGAAAATCCGCAACGCCATTGATTATAAAGAGGATCACTTAATGAGAAAGGCGGCGATCTTTAGGATTTTGCAAAGGCGCTTGATGATTAAGGTAACGACTGAAGATTTATCGCTTGGCCTGGTTAAAGAACTGATCCGTGCCGGTTATTTGGAAAACAATCTTATTCCTTTTAGCAAAACCGAAGAAGTTGATAAGATCATTACCAAATATTTAACCCTGTATAATTTAAGCGGTTCCAAAAAAAGCAGTGATAACGGGGCTAAATTGTTTAAATGGCTACTCGGGCTTTGTTCTTGCGAAATTGAAGAATGCTTAATGCCACCGCTGGCCAATCAGGCATTGGTCGAGTACATGTTTAAGGTGATGCGCCCGGTAGTGGCAATTAATGATCCTAGCTCAAGCGATTTGGAAAAGGATTTGTATATTTATCTGGCAATTTATCGGGCCTTGGTAAAATCCGACGAAGTAATGATGGATTATAAGTTGTTGCGTTATTTTTATCCCGATTGGAAAAACGTTCAGCCCGTTGATTTATTGCCGGTAGCCAAAAAAATCAACAATTTAAAGAAGGAAATTGAAAAAAGAAGAAAATATTATTTGGCCGAAAAGCTTTATCGTTTCTTTAAAAAATCCGCTTTTGTTTTTTATGTCCTGCGGGATATTATTTCCGAAAATCCTGATGACGCGGATCGGTTGTTTAAAAATCCCGCTCAACTGGAGCTGGCCATTCGTTCCGCTTGCGATAAAATGTATAAAAACACCAGGACAAAGCTTAGGCGCAGCATTGTGCGGGTGGTAATTTATCTGTTTTTAACTAAAATGGTTTTGGCTTTGATCTTGGAATTTCCTTATGATTATTACATTGCCCATAAAGTTATGTATTTGCCTTTGGCCATTAACGCCCTGTTCCCGCCTTTTTTGATTTTTTTGCTGGGAATATTTATCAGGATTCCTTCCAAAAAAAATACCAATCGGGTAGTGGCTTTGGCTCAGGAAGTGGTGGAACAGCCCTTGGCAACATCGGTTAAAACTACCATTGGCGGGGTAATCAAGCGAAGTAAATTTTTTGTAATTGTATTTTACGCTCTTTATTTGGCTTTATTTTATTTGTCATTTAGCGTTTTGTTGTATTTGTTGAATTTATTGAAATTTAATATTTTTAGTAAGCTGATCTTTTTGTTGTTTTTATCATTAGTCAGCTTTTTTGGCATTAAAATGAGAATGAAAGTTAAGGATTTAACCGTCATTGATAAAAAAGAAAATCCTTTGGTTTTTTTGGTCAACCTTTTTGCTTTGCCTTTTTTAAAAGCCGGTCATTGGCTTTCGGAAAAGTTTTCCAAAATCAACGTTTTTGTTTTTATCTTGGATTTCATCATTGAAGCGCCATTAAAGATATTTTTGGAAGTTATTGAAGAATGGATCGCTTTTTTGAAAGAAAAGAAAGATGAAATGTATTCAAAAGAATAATTTTATTGTCATTTCGAGCAAGTCCGCAGGGCGAGTCGAGAAATCCCTTATCGGTTAAGCTAAGGTATAAGGGATTCCTCTGCTCGCTTCGACCAGCTCAGCTGGCCTGCGCTCGGTCGGAATGACACAGTATTTATGAAATACGATGTTATCTCAATTGGCGGAATTACCGAAGATATCATGTTCCACACGGATGATCTTCAGGTTTTAAAAAATCCTCAAACAGGTGGAGCGAACAAGCTGTTTGCTTTTGAAGCCGGTGATAAAATTGTTAGCGATAAAGAAGTTGTTTACACTTTTGGCGGTGGAGGAGGAAACAGTGCTGTTGGTTTTGCCCGATTGGATCTAAAAGTTGCTTTAGTTGGCGCTCTTGGAGCTGATCCTTCTTCCTTAAAAATTATCCAGCATTTTAAAAAAGAAGGCATAAATGTTAAGGGTTTGCAGCAAATTGCTCATTATTGGACCGGTTTATCATTTGTTATTACGGCCGGCCAAGGCAATGATCATGTTATTTTTACTCATCGCGCCGCCAATGACCGATTTCAACTATCGATAAGCAATCTGTTATCATTTAAAACACAGTGGTATTATGTTACTTCCTTGTCTGGCGAATTTTGGCAGGATAATTTGCAGATAATTTTTGATTCGGCCGAAAAAAGAAAAATTAAAGTTGCTTGGAATCCCGGCGGGATTCAATTAGCCAAAGGATACCAATGGTTAAAAAAATATCTGCGGAAATGCGATGTTTTAATTTTAAATAAACAGGAAGCCATGGAATTGGTTTCTAGTTTTGGCAAAAAAGTTTCTAAAGTGCCCGAACTTTTGGAAATCTTGGCTTCACTCGGGCCCAGTATTGTTAGTATTTCCGATGGGCCCAGAGGAGCATATGTTTACTCCCAAAAACAAGTTTATTTTAAAAAAGCCCTGCCTTTTAAAGCCGTTAATACCACCGGCGCCGGTGACGCCTTTGGATCCAGCTTGATTGGCGGTTTAATTCTTTATCAAGGTGATGTGGAAAAATCCTTGCATTTGGCTATTATTAGGAGCAATTTCGTGGTCCGAAAAATCGGCGCGCAAAACGGTTTGTTGACTTTAAAAGAAGCTAAAGATTTGAATTATGTTCAATAAAAAATATTTTATTCTGCTGGCTGGTTTTATTTTTTTAACTTTGGGTTTTTTTGCAACAAGTAAAATTCAAGCCGCCAAGTACGATTATGATTTGTCTCTTTCGGCTGAAGATTTGGAATTTTCTAACACTGTTTTAATCAGCGGACAAAGTGTGCGCATTTACGCCCGAGTTAGGAACGTGGGCAATAAAGACATGACTGCTTATGTTTCTTTTTTAAGAGGCAATACTTTAATCGGCAATTCCAGGTCCATTTCGGTTAGGCCAACGGGCTATGCTGATGTTTTTGTGGATTTTACCGTACCGGATGATTCGTTTAACATTCAGGCCAAAATAGGTGGCGCGGAACCTGCAGACCAGAATGCGGCCAATGATTCCAATCAAACAAAATTAATCGTACCCGATAAAGATACTGATGGCGATAATACTGTTGACCGTTTGGACGCCGATGATGACAATGATGGTGTTAGCGATGTTGATGAAGCCAAGCTGGGCACCAATCCTTTAAAAGCCGATACCGACGGTGACAGTTATAACGATAAGGCGGATGTTTTTCCTTTAGATTCCAAAGAGTGGTTGGATAGTGATAATGATGGGATCGGCAATAATGCCGATGTTGATGATGATAATGACGGCTGGTCTGATGAGCAGGAAAAAGCCAAGGGAACAGATCCGTTGCGTAAAGATACCGATGGCGATGGCACCAATGACCCGCAGGATTTTTATCCCTTGGATTCTTCAAAAACCATTCAAGAAAAAGAAAGGAATATTTTTCAGCCGCCGGTTGCTAATTCTAACCAACCCAATCAAGGAAATTCTACAGATAATGAGGCCGCGGCCGCAGGGCAAAATCCCGGCAGCGAGCAAAGTTTGCAGGATTTACAGAATCAGCTTAATAATCTAACTGCCAGCGAAGCGGCCGCGGATAAGATTAACGATCAACCTTTAGCTAAATTGGATGATATGGTGGAAAAGGTTTCGGGCCAAGGCAAAAGTTTTTTTAGCCCGAATAATTTTTGGCTATGGCTTTTAGTAGCGATATTTTCGGCAATTGCGGTTTTAGTAGCTTTATATTTAAAATACAAAGATAAAGAACCAAGTGAGCTAAACTCTTTGATGCCAGAAAAAAGTTTTGTTTCTCTTGCGCCTCGGCCAAAAAATCAAACCCCAGTTGGCCTCGTTAAACCATTGTCAGTAAGACCTGAAGTTAAAAAGCAAGATTTGCCCAACAATGTCATCAATTTAAAGGAAATGATGAAAAAGAAGTAAAAAACCGTGTTTATTGCCAGATGCATGCACGGTTTTTTTGGTTGTCAAAAACACCGTAAATGTGTATTATAGATGAGTATGAATAAGTATAAATGGATTTTAAAAGAGGCGATTAATGAGTCGGCAAAACAGCAGTTTCCCGAGGTGCCTCTTTCAATTTTGCAATTGCTTTTTGATCGCGGTTTAACCACTCAAGCCAACATTGATGAGTTTTTGCATCCCGATTATTCGCAGGATATCCATGATCCTTTCTTATTCAGCCAAATGAAGCAAGCGGTTGAAAGATTATATCAAGCACGGGATAAAAAGGAAAAAATCGCCATTTACGGGGATTATGATGCCGATGGCGTTTGCGGTTCGGCTATTTTGCATAAAATTTTTACCAAATTAAATTTTGATTTTGTCACCTATCTGCCTGATCGGGAAAAAGACGGCTATGGTTTAAATAATAAAGCGGTTGGCGAGTTAGCTGATCAAGGAGTTAAGCTGATAATTACCGTTGACTGTGGGATTTCTAATAACGCGGAAGTGGCGCTGGCCAATAGCTTGGGCGTTGATGTTATTTTAACGGATCATCACCATGTGCCCGAGCAAACGCCTGAGGCCTTGGCCATTATTCATCCCGCTTGGGATAAAACTTATCCTTTTAAAAAATTATCCGGTGGCGGTGTGGCTTTTAAACTGGCTCAAGGATTAATTTTGGATACCAGGTCCGGTTTTAACGCTTCGGAAGGTGAGAGTTTTGCCAAATGGCTTTTGGATTTGGTTGCCATTAGTACGGTAGCGGATATGGTGCCTTTGCTGGGAGAAAACAGGACATTGGTTAAATACGGTTTGATTGTTTTGGCTAAAACCAAAAATTTGGGCTTGGATAAGCTGATGCAGGTAGCCACAGTTAACCGTGAAAAATTGGATACCCATTCCATTAGTTTTCAAATTGCGCCCAGAATCAATGCTGCCGGCCGCATGAGCCATGCTAACAATGCCTATCAGCTGGTTACTACCGAAAATATTGAAGAAGCTATTACCATAGCCACTCAATTAAATAAGCGAAATCTGGAACGCCAATCATTAACCGAAAAGCTGGTTAATGAGGCCAAAGAGCAGTTAGGGGAGGTTGGCGCTGATAAACCGATTTTGTTTGCGGTTGGAGAGAATTGGAATCCCGGTTTAATCGGGCTGGTGGCCTCCAAGCTAACTCAGGATTTTGCCAGGCCATCTTTTGTGCTATCCGATGACGGCAATCGCTATGTGGCTTCGGGCCGGAGTATTAAGGAGTTTGATTTAATCGAAGGCATGGATAAGTTTAGCCAATATTTTTTGCGTTATGGCGGGCATAGTGGTGCGGCCGGATTCAGCATGAGCAAAGATCAACTGGCTGATTTTAAGGAAAAATTTTTGGCTTACGGCGCGGAAAAATTAGCCGGTTTCACCTTTGTTCCATCAATTTTAATTGATCAAGAAATTACTTTGGCGCAAGCCGACTGGCAATTGGTGGAATTTTTGGAAGCTTTTAGCCCCTACGGCGAGAGTAATTTTAAACCCAGGTTTTTAATCAAAAATTTAACCGTTATTTCCGCCGAAATTATCGGCTCGGATAAAAGCCATTTACGGATGTTGGTATCAGATGGCCAAATCAAAAGGAAAATTATCTGCTTTGGCTTTGGCTTAATTGCCAAACAAATTAAGCCCGGAGAAAAAGTCGATATTGTTTGTGAGCTTAGTATTAATGAATGGAACGGCAATAGGGAGATACAGCTTTCATTGCTTGATATAAAAATATCTATGTAATATGTTTCATTTGATTAATTTTTTATGAATATTAAATACGCAAAACTTAAAATCTATACTGATGGCGGAGCTCGCGGCAATCCAGGGCCGGCCGCTTGTGGAGTGGTTATCAAAGATGAGACAGGAAAAGTTATTAGCCAACATTCCAAATATTTGGGCGTAGCTACCAATAATCAGGCCGAGTATGAAGGAGTTTTATTGGCTTTTGCCGAAGCTCAAAAATTGGGAGTTTTGGAAATAGATTTTTATTTGGATAGCTTATTAGTGGTTAAGCAATTAAGTTTGGAATACAAAGTCAAAGAGGCCGGGCTACAAGTTTTATTTTTAAAGGCCTGGAATTTAAGCAAAACTTTTAAAAAAATTACTTATACCCATATTCCCAGAGAGCAAAACAAAGCAGCGGACAAAATGGTTAATTTAGAGCTGGATAAACAAGCTAAACAATAGTTTGTATTTTGATTGACAAAAAACCTTTAAAATTGCTATAATTTAAACGATTTATGGATAATTGGGGAGTTACCGGGCACAATCAAATAATCAAATTTTTACAGCAAAGCTTGGATAGCCATAAATTGGCCCAGGCCTATTTATTTTACGGTCCGCCAAATTTAGGCAAAACTAAGGTAGCCGAGGCCTTTGCCGAACGCTTGCTGGGGCAAGGCCTGATGCAAGCCGTGGATTTTTATAAGCTGGAGTGCTTGCCCGATAAAAAAGATATCAGCATAGAGCAGGTAAGGGATTGGCGTAGATCGCTTACGTTAAAAGGATTTAATGATGCTATTAAAGTCGGCATAATTTACGAAGCTGAACGGCTTAATAACGAATCCTCAAGCGCTTTGTTAAAAACCTTGGAAGAGCCAACGTCTAAAACAGTTATCATCATTTTAACTTCCGATCGCCAAGCTTTACTTAGCACTATTGCTTCCAGAAGCCAGTTGATAAAATTTGCGCCATTACCATTGCCGGATCTTTATAAATTCATCGTTCAAAAAACCGGAGATCCTGCTAAAGCCAAACAAATTATCGGCTTAAGCGGGGGGCGAACGGGTTTGGCAGTACAAATGTGCGAAGACGAAGATTTGTTAAAGGAATATCTTGATCAGCAAACGGCTTTGGGTGAAATGTTCAATTTGGATTTAAACGGCCGAATTAGGTATTTGGAAAGTTTTTTAGCCAAGCACGAAGAGGCACCGGCTAAATTGGAATCGGCGCGTTTATTAATTGCCCAAGCCGAAATTTTATTCAGGTTTTTATTGTTAAACAACTATCAGTTAAGCCATTTAGCTCATTTAAGTTTTACTCCGCCTAATTTGGGGGTGTCTAAAGTTTTGGATTTATTGGCTTTATTAAAAAAATCAAAAGAACAATTGTCCTTTAATGTCAGCCCGCGGCTGATTTTAGAAAATATCTTTATAAATATATGAAAAAAATCCTATACCTTTTGCCTTTAATGATTTTGGTTTTAACCGGTTGCGCTATTGCTATAAAAACCACAAAATCCGTTGATGGCGGAGTTTTTAAAACTGAAGACGCGGGCGATCATTGGCAGCAAACAGCAGCCATTTATCGGGTCGGCGAGGTTGCTAAAAATTTCGGCACAGTGGATGTTAGCGCCATGATCATGGATCCCACCGATCGCCAGGCCATTTATGTGGGCACCGAAACCGACGGCTTGTTTTACAGCTATAATGGAGGCAATGGCTGGCAGCAGTCATTGGCTACATCGGGTAAGATCAATGCCATTGCCATTGACCATGCCGATCGTTGCGTAGTTTACACGGCTATCGGTAATCGGGTTTATAAAACAGCCGATTGTAGCCGGCATTGGGATTATCAGCTTATTGAAACCAGAGATAATCCTAATAATCAAATAACCACTATTGCCGTTGATCCTAATAATTCCAGGCTAATTTATACAGGCACTTCAGGCAAAGGCCTGTTTGTTAGCGAAGACGCGGCTTTTTCCTGGCACGTAGTTGATTATTTTGATGATCGGATAGTTAAGATTTTAATCAGCCCAAAAAATTCCAACATAATTTATGTTGTTACAGCCAGTAAGGGAACGTATAAATCAACGGATCAGGGAAAAACCTGGCATAATTTGTTTACAGCCGAAAAATTTAAAAACAGCGGAGACATATTTGTTTATCGAGATTTGGTTATTGATCCAACAACAGATGATGGCCTGCTTTACGCTTCCGATTACGGCTTAATTCGCTCAACAGACGGCGGGGCAAGTTGGCAGGAATTAAAATTACTAACTCCGCCCAAAACCTCCCAAATTTATTCCATTGGCATTAATCCAAAAAACGGCCAGGAAATTTTTTACGGCGTGGCCAAAACCTTGTATCGTAGCCAAGATAACGGAAAAAATTGGATTACCCGGAGCATTCCCACGGCCCGCGCACCCAAGTTCATGCTGCTGGATTATCAAAATCCGAAAATTTTATATTTAGGAGTTAAATCAACGGCAAAATAATCATTAGATAAACTTTATTTTATAATCTTAAATTTATGAGCGATTTTGTTAACAGCTATAAGGATGAATTTAATAAAATTTTGGTTTTTTTGGATAAAGAAATTGGCACTTTGCGCTTGGGCCGTTCCAGTCCATCCTTGGTTGAAAATGTTTTGGTTGATGCTTACAGCGTTTTAACTCCCTTGCCCCATTTGGCCAGCATCACAGCTACCGATCCTAAAACCTTAACCATTCAGCCCTGGGATAAAGCTTTATTAAAAGAAATTGAAAAAGCCCTAATCAAAGCCGATTTGGGCATTAATCCGGTGGTTAGGGAAAGCGTGGTAATATTAAACGTTCCTTCTCTAACCGAAGAAACTCGCAAAGAAGTGGTTAAAAAACTTCATCACAGATTGGAAGAAGCCAAAGTGGCCATTAGAAGCGTACGAGAAAAAATTAAGGAAAAAACTTTAGCTCAAGAAAAAGATAAAGAAATTACGGAAGATGAAAAATTCAGGAATTTGGATGAATTGGAAGAATTGGTAAAAAGCTATAACGAAAAAATCAGGTCATTAGGCGATAAAAAAGAAGAAGAGATTATGAAAATTTAGGCCTAAAGCCATAATCAATAACTAATTTAATACATGCTATTTACAATAATAATTTTTATTCTCATTTTAGGTGTTTTGGTTTTTGTTCATGAGCTGGGTCATTTTTTAACTGCTCGAAAAGCGGGGATTAAGGTGGAAGAATTCGGTTTGGGTTTTCCTCCGCGGTTATTTGGCATTAAAAAGGGTGAAACCTTGTATTCCGTTAATTTAATTCCCTTGGGTGGCTTTGTTAGGATTAAAGGTGAAGACGGTTCACTCCGCGAAGAACCCGATAGCTTTGGGCATCAGCCGTTTTACGTTAAAGGTCTGGTTTTGGCTGCTGGCGTTATTATGAATGTTATTTTGGCTTATGTTTTATTATCAATCGGTTATATGGTGGGCTTGCCTACGGGCTTGGCTTCAGAAGATTTAAACAGTCCTAATGTCAGCAATGTTCAATTAAGGATTGTTGGCGTTAAAGATGGATCAGTCGCTCAGGCGGCATCTCTTACTGAAGGTGATGTGATTTTAGGGGTTGACGGGAATAATTTTTTTAGGCAAGATGAATTTTCCGAGTACATTAAAAACCATCAGGATCAGCTAATCTCGCTTAAAATACAAAAACTGGCAGGAGATGTGTTGGATTTGCAGCTGCAACCGGCCTTAACCAAAGATTCCGGCGAGAATAAAATTTTGGGCGTTAATGTTTTGCAGACAGGTCTGGTGCGCTATGGTTTTTTTGCCAGCTGGTATCATGGTTTGCTTTCAACGGGTAATTTACTGGCCAGAATTGTGATGGCTTTTTACGGTTTGTTGGCGGGTTTGTTTATCGGTTCCGGTATGTCCGCGGAATTATCCGGACCAGTGGGAGTGGCTATGCTTACCGGCCAAGCCGTTAATTTGGGCTTTAGCTATGTTTTGCAATTTGCCGCCATGCTTTCCTTGAATTTGGCGGTGATTAATTTTTTTCCTTTTCCGGCGCTGGATGGCGGGCGTTTCCTATTTGCCGTCATAGAAAAAATTAGACGCAAGCCCAATAATCAAAATATGGAAAACATCGTCCATAATCTTGGTTTTAGCGTTTTAATGATTTTGATTGTTTTAATCACTTACCGTGATATAAACATGTTAACCGGTTTTGTTGATAAAATAAAGAATTTATTCTAACTGCGGCCATGGTATTTAAAATCAGCAAACACGGACTGCGGAATAATTTGCGGGACGCCTTAAGAAAATGCGGTTACTTCGGGATAGATAATAGTTTTAACGGCAAGGTTGGCTATGTTAGGCGCTTATCTTTAAACCAGCATTATCCCAGGTTTCATATTTACTTAAATCAGGAAACCGATGAATCGTACGTTTTCAGCTTGCATTTGGATCAAAAAAAACCAATTTATCAGGGCGCTAAAGCCCATAATGCCGAATATGATGATGAAGTAGTTCACATTGAAGCAGCCAGAGTTATAAATATTTTTGAGAGTTTATAAGAATTTTTTGTCAAAATTCCGTCAAGGTCAAATTTTTTCGGCCTGCGGAACGCGCCAGACCCTTGAGATTTTTTCCTTTATGTTATGCCCGCCGTTCTGAATTTTTCCAGGTCATGTTAGGTAAGGCTTAAACGGTCCTCGGCTTTCAAAAATTTAACCTTGACGGAATTAAGTAACCAAATAAAATTATGTTGCAATCACAGCTTGTTGCCAAAACTCTGCGGGAAGCGCCCAAAGACGAAGTTTCCCAAAATGCCATTTTGCTTACCAGAGCAGGTTATGTTGATAAATTAATGGCCGGGGTTTATTCTTATTTACCCTTAGGTCTTAGAGTTTTAAATAAAATAAAAAATATCATTAGGCAAGAAATGAATTTTCTTGGCGCCCAAGAAATTTTAATGCCGGCTTTAACGCCCAAGGAAAATTGGCAAACCACCGGAAGATGGGATGAAATTGATGTCCTTTTTAAATTAGTTGGTGCTGGCGAAAAAGAATTTGCCTTAGGTTCAACTCACGAAGAAGTGGTTACGCCTCTGGTTAAAAAATTTGCCGCTTCGTACAAAGATTTACCCGTATCCGTTTATCAAATTCAGGATAAGTTCCGCAATGAACCGCGCGCTAAATCCGGTTTGCTTAGGGGTAGGGAATTTAGCATGAAAGATTTGTACAGCTTTCACGCTACCGAAGCGGATTTGGAAGAATTTTATCAAAAAGCGATTCAGGCCTACTTTAGTGTTTTTAACAGGTGCGGCCTGGACAGCAGATTGGTGGAAGCGAGCGGCGGTACTTTTTCCAAATACTCCCATGAATTTCAGGTATTAACAGAGTCGGGTGAGGATAATATTGTTGTTTGTAATCATTGCGATTTTGCGCAAAACACCGAAATTTGTTCGCTTAAATCCGATCAAGCTTGTCCTAAGTGTTCTCAAGGAGTAGTGTTGGTTAAGGCCATTGAGGTGGGCAATATCTTTAAATTAATGACTAAATTTACCGAACCCTTTGAGTATAAGTATATTAATGAGCAAGGTAAACAACAACCGGTTTTAATGGGCTGTTATGGCATTGGGCCATCCAGGATTATGGGCACGGTGGCGGAAATACATCATGACGATAAGGGCTTATGCTGGCCCATAAATTTAACTCCGTTTCATGCTCATTTAGTTCTTTTGGATCAAAGCCAAAAAGATGTAGCCAACGAATTGTATGGTGATTTAACAAGAACGGGTTGGGAAATTCTTTATGACGATCGCCAGGAATCCGCAGGTAGCAAGCTTAAAGACGCTGATTTAATGGGTATAAGCTTACAGTTGATTATCGGTAAAAACACCCAAGGCAGCGTGGAATATTGCCTGCGCAATGGCAGTAAAAAAGGATTAGTAAAAATTAATGAAGTGGAAAATTTATTAACTCAAACTTATCCGCATTCTTAGTAATCATTTTTTATGTTTAATAAATTTTTTGGAAAATTTTCGCAGGATATCGGTATTGATTTAGGAACCACCAATACTTTGGTTTACGTTAAAGATAAGGGTATTGTTATTAATGAACCCTCGGTGGTAGCCATTAATACCCGCAATAACCAAATTATATCCATTGGCGAAGATGCCAAGCGCATGGTGGGTAAAACTCCCGGTCATATTTTAATTTCCAAGCCCTTAACCAATGGCGTTATTTCGGATTTTGAAATAACCGAAAAAATGATCAGTCATTTTTTAAAAAAAATCCATCAAGAAAATTTTAGCTTATCGCCCAGACCGCGAGTGGTGATTGGCATACCGTTAAACGTTACCGAAGTGGAAAGAAAGGCCGTGGAAGATGCAACTAGATCTGCTGGAGCCAAGGAGGTTTATTTAGTGGAACAGCCCTTAGCAGCTGCCATTGGCTCTCGAGTTCCTATCCAAGAGCCCAGTGGTTTTATGATGGTGGATCTGGGTGGCGGCACTACCGAGGTGGCGGTTATTTCTTTGGGCGGTGTGGTGACCTTTAATTCATTAACCATTGCCGGCCAGGAGCTTGATGATAATATTATTCAGTATGCCCGCGAGAATTTTAATCTTTTGTTAGGGCAAAAAACTGCTGAAGAAATTAAAATAAAGATCGGTTCGGTTTCCGGCTTTACTAACGAAAAAGAAGAAACAGTCATGCGGGGTCGTGATTTGATTTCCGGTTTGCCTAAAGAAGTGGCGGTTAACAGTTTGCAGATCAGAGAGGCGATTATCAGATCGGTAAGGCAGATTGTAGAAGCAGTTAGGGATACTTTGGAAAAAACCCCGCCGGAATTGGTAGCTGATATTTATACCAGGGGAATGTTGCTTTCGGGCGGTGGCGCTAATTTAAAAGGTTTGGATGCCTTAATTGCTCAAGAAACCCGAGTGCCGGTGCATATTGTTGATGATCCTTTAACCGCGGTGGTAAGAGGCACGGGCATTATTTTGGAAGATATGGATAATCTGCAGGAAGTTTTATTGCCTTCGGCTACGGATTGATTTTTTCAAATTTAGATATTTAATATGAAAAAGAGCCGACCACATGCTTGGTTATTCGGGGGAGTTATTTTACTCCTGATTTTTTTTAATTATTTTGGTTGGTTAAAGTATCCCAAAATTTGGCTGCAAAGATTATTTTCACCGGTGGCTGAGAAATTTTATCAGCAAGGCGAATATTTGGGCAATTTAAAAAATTATCAATTTCAAGCCAAAGAAAATTTAAGATTAAAAGAAGAACTTTCCCGCTTAAGCGTGGATTATATCAAATTAGCCGGCTTGGCCGCGGAAAATGACGCTTTAAGGAAAGAACTGAATTTTTTACAACTATCAAAATTTGATTACCAGATTGTCGGCATCATCGGCCGTTTGCCGTTAAACGACAATATGGTCATTTTAAATGCCGGGGCTAATGTGGGTTTGCAAATAGGCATGCCACTGACTGTCAACCAGGGGATAGTTATAGGCAAGATAGCCCAAGTGGAAGAAAATCGCTCTTATGGCAGATTATTAACCGATACAGCGAGCCAATTAGCTATTAGTTTTGGAGAATCCAATAACACCAATGGCTTATTAACCGGACAGGCCGGCAACAGCCTGGTGATTGATTTAATTTCTCAGGATCAAGTTGTTACGGATGGGGAAATAGTTATTACCTCCGGTTTGGAAGAAATGGTGCCGCGAGGCCTTTTGGTAGGCAATGTTTCCAAAACCGACCAAAAAGTCGGGCAGATTTTTAAGCAAGCCAGAATCGAACCTCCTTTTAGCTACCAAAACTTGCGCAATTTAACAGTGATTAAGGTTCTGCAAAAATAAACATGAAGTGGACAAAAATTCTATTGATTGTTTTTTTAACTTGGCTGTTTTTTTTGCTACAGCAATTTTTTATCGGTTTGCGCCTGCCTTTGGATTTACTCTGTTCGTTTGTTATTTTTCTTAACCTTTATCAGTTGCCGGGCAGATTGCTGGCAGCTGTTGCCGGAGGAGTAATGGCGGATATTTTTTGGGGAACACCGGGATTTTTTTTATTTGGTTTTTTATTGGTTTTTTTGACAGTTAAAGTGGTTTTTTCTTTGGTTTCTTTAAACAGCTATTTTGCCAAATTTTTAACCATTTTAGGAAGCTTGTTTATTAATTTGCTGGGTTTATTTTTAATTACCCGCTTAAGTTTTGAGTTGACCGATAAAACTTATTATTTAAGTTTGTTTATGCCCGCTGATTTTTCTATTTTGGTATATTTAGGCCTTAATGCTTTGTTTATTTTTGCGTTAACACCGCCGTTTAACAAAATCATCAGAAGTAAGTATGTGGAAATCTCATGATCCATTTGTTATTCCTGGCCGGGCAAGCGATAAAAAGATCGGCCGCATGGAAAATTTTAGCAACGCCAAAGAAGTTAGCGAAAGTTTTTTGGTCGGCGAAAGTTCTTTGTGGCTTGGCAGGATTGTAACCCAAAGCAAGTTAAATCTTTTTTTTATAATTTTTTGTTTTCTTTTTTTAAGCTTGTTCGGGCGCTTGTTTTATTTACAATTTATCAAAGGAGGGGAATTTAGGGCGATTGCCGAAGGCAACCGTTTGCGTTTGGAATTAATCCCGCCTTCCAGAGGCATTATTTTTGATCGCTTCGGGGTTCCGTTGGTGGAAAATGTAGGCACTTTTTCATTGTTTTTCCAGCCGGCAGTCAGCCAAATAAGTTCGACTGAAAAAGAAAAAATAGAAAAAATTTTTCAAAATATCGGTTTGGCTGAAATCGAAATAACCAAATTGCTTAAAACAGGCGGTTATGTGCCCGTGTTGGTTAAGGAAAATTTATTATACGATGAGGCCATTAGTTTGATGTTGCAGTTAAATGGCATTAATTCATTAAAAATCATCATAGACCCTCAAAGAAAATATCTCGAAAACAGTTCTTTGGCCCACTTATTGGGTTTTACCAGTAGAATTACTAAAGAAGAAAAAGACAAATATCTGGCCTTGGGTTACCAACTAACCGAAAAAATTGGTAGATTGGGTTTGGAAGAAAGTTATCAGGAATTTTTGCGTGGAGTATTTGGCAAACGGCAAATTGAGGTTGATGCTTTTGGTAGGGAAAAAAAAGTTATTGCCAAAGAAGCGCCCCAAAACGGAAGTAATTTGATTTTAGGGCTGGATTTGGGTTTACAGCAAAGCATTACTTTAGCTTTAAATCGTTTGGCTCCGGTTAAATCCGGGGCAGTAGTTGCACTTGATCCAAGATCGGGTAAAATTCGGGCATTTGTTTCGTGGCCAACTTATGATAGCAATCAATTTAGCCGAGGCATAAGCCAAGAAAGTTATCAGCAATTGCTTAATAATCCGCTTAATCCTTTATTTAACAGAGTTATTACCGGCGAATATCCTACCGGTTCCACCATTAAGCTGATAATGAGTTTAGCCGGCTTGGCTGAAAGGGTGATTGATAAAAATACCCAAGTTAGCAGTACGGGCGGGGTTTGGTATGATAAATGGTTTTTTCCGGATTGGAAAGCGGGCGGGCACGGTCAAACCAATGTTATTAAGGCCTTAGCCGAATCAGTTAACACCTTTTTTTATTATTTGGCATTAGAAAATTTTGACGGGCACCGCGGTTTGGGTTTGGATAAAATACTTTCATATTTTTCTTCTTTTGGCTTAGGTAAAATTACCGGCATTGATATAGCCGGCGAGCGGCCCGGCTTTTTACCTAGCAAGGAATGGAAATTAAAAACAAAAGAAGAGGCCTGGTACCCAGGCGATACTTTGCATTTAGCTATCGGCCAGGGGGATTTGTTGGCCACACCTTTGCAGGTTTCTTTATACACCAGCGCCATTGCCAATGGCGGAACTTTATATCAGCCCTCCTTGGTAGAAAAAATCATTAATCCTGAAACAGGCGCCCAAACCGTAATTGAGCCAAAAATTATCACCCAGATTAAGGCCGATCAAACCTCTTTTACCATAGTTAATGAAGGTTTGCGGGCCACAGTGGAAAGAGGCAGCGGAAGACGTTTGGCAACTTTAAGCGTGCCTGTGGCGGGAAAAACCGGTACTGCCGAGGTCTCAAACGGCAATCCTCACTCTTGGTTTACCGCATATTTGCCTGCCAATAATCCCGAACTGGTGTTAACTGTTTTAATCGAGCATGGTGGCGATGGCACCGATATTGCCGTGCCTATTGCCTATGATGTCTTAAACTGGTATATTACCAATAGGCGAAAATAGCCCATGAGGCAAACTTTTTACGGTTTGACAGAATACTTAATATTATTTATCATATCCCCATGAGTGATTATTCAATTTTAACCCCAGAGGGCAAAAAAAAATTAGAGCAAGAGTTGGCTGAATTAAAAACAGTTAAACGCAAGGAGATCGTGGAAAGAATCGAACTGGCCAAAGAGCACGGTGATTTAAGAGAAAATGCCGAATACCATGATGCCCGGGAAGAGCAGGCCTTTGCCGAGGGTCGGATTATTGAAATAGAAAATATTTTAAAAAATGCCGTAGTTGCCCAAAACGAAGGCAATAGCAAAGTTCAAGTCGGTTCCGAAATTATTTTAGAGATTAATGGCAAGGATTTTAAATTTAGCATCGTAGGTTCGCATGAAGGCGATCCTGATTTGGGATTATTATCCTGCGATTCTCCTATTGGCGAAGCGGTCTTGGGCAAAAAAGCCGGAGAACGCGTTCCAGTAGAAACTCCCCGAGGCCTGGCCACCTATCTTATTAAGTCCATAAATTAACAATTGACTTGATTCGAGGCCCTCTTTTTAGCGCTAAAAGACGGTTTTTTTTGTTTAATGGCCTGTAAAACCCCTTATTTTTAAGGAATTTTAGTATTGTGGGGTCAGAAATTTTATGTTAGGATAAATTGGCTTAATACCTTATGTTTACCAAGAAAATAGGCATTGATTTAGGTACTACTTATACCCTGGTCCATATACCCAAAAGGGGCATTATTATTAATGAACCCTCGGTTGTGGCTATTTCGGTTATTGATAAAAAAGTTTTAGCCGTGGGTGAAGAAGCTAAAGAAATGCTGGGCCGAACCCCAGATACTATAATTGCTTTAAGGCCGTTAAGGGATGGCGTGATTGCCGATTATAAAACCACCGAAAGCATGTTAAGATATTTTATTAACAAGGCCATTGGGGGAGTTAAACTATTTAGGCCCGAAGTAATGATTGCTGTTCCGGCTGGCATAACTTCCACCGAAAAAAGAGCGGTTATTGATGCTACGGTAGCGGCTGGAGCCAAAGCGGCCTATATCATTAAAGAACCGATTGCTGCAGCCATTGGCGCTAATATCCCTATTGGTTCGGCTTCCGGGCATATGATTGTGGATATGGGTGGCGGTACTTCCGAAATTGCCGTTATTTCTTTAGGCGGCATTGTGGCTAATACTTCCATAAGAATCGGCGGCACCAAGTTTGATGCGGCGATTGGTGAATTTATCCGAAAAAAATACGGTTTAGCTATTGGCGAAAGCACGGCCGAACAGATAAAAATCCAGATCGGTTCCGCGATGTATTTGGATGATGAAGAAAAATTAAAAATGAATATCAGGGGCCGGGATATGATTTCCGGTTTGCCCAGGACGATTGAAGTTAATTCCGACGATGTAACCGAGGCCCTGCAAAACGAACTTCAAGGTATTATTGCAGCCGTTAAATCCGTGCTTTTTAAAACCCCGCCCGAACTTTCGGCCGATGTAATGGATAAAGGCATGGTTTTAACAGGTGGCTCTTCTCTTTTAAGAAATATGGCCAACTTGCTTTCGCAAGCCACAGGCGTTCCCGCCTACGTGGCTGATGATGCTTTGCTCTGCGTGGCCAAGGGTACCGGGATTGCTTTGGATAACTTAGAGTCATATAAGCGCAGTATTTTATTTACTAAGTAACAATCAACAAAAACAATTCACAAAAAAGATCCCATGTTTTTTGATTGTCACTTGTGAATTGTCATTTGCATATTTATGCTTATCGGCATCGACGTTTCCAGAGCAAACTTAACTCATAAAAGCGGAGTAGAATGGTACGCTTACCATTTGCTGGATCAGTTTTTCAAATTGGATAAAAAAAACCAATATCTTTTATATACCCCGCAAAAATTAACAGGTGCATTAATTCCACGATCGTCTAATTTTAAGGAAAAAGTTTTGGAGTGGCCGTTTAAAAAATTGTGGACTCTAGGCCGCCTAACTTGGGAAATGGTTACTCACAAACCGGATGTTTTATTCGTGCCATCGCATACTTTTCCTTTTATCGGCGGACATAAAAATATTATTACCTGGCACGATATCGGTTATGAAAAATATCCCGAAACTTATACTGCCTGGGATCTGCAATCTCTTAAGCAAGGCGCCGGGCGCATGATTAAAATGGCCGATACAATTATTGCCGTTTCTCAATTCACTAAAAATGAATTAGTGGAATACTACGGTCTTAAGCCGGATTTGATTAAAGTGGTGCACTTGGGCATTAACAATCAGCGTTGGCGCCCGGCGCCTAAAGAAGCAGTGGCCGAATTACTGCAAACGTTAAAAATACATTATCCTTATTTTGTTTTTATCGGTCGCTTGGCATTAAGGAAAAATATCGTCGGTTTGATTAGGATTTATAATTGTTTTAGAGAAAAGCAAAAACGGCCTTTTAACTTGGTTTTAGCCGGCTCTCCCGAGCCCGGACAACAGGATATTGATGCCGAAATTCAAGCTTCACCTTATCGTGATGAAATTAAAAAAATCGGTTGGCTGGATTTAGAGCAGTTGCCGGTTTTAATGTCTGGTGCTAGGGCATTTTTGTTTCCCTCAATTTATGAAGGATTTGGCTTGCCGGCCTTGGAAGCTATGGCTTGCGGAGTACCGGTAATTGCCAGCAATGCCGGTTCATTACCCGAAATTATCGGTAATGCGGGCGTGATGCATAATACCCATGATGTCGAGGCCTTTGCCAAAAGCATGATTAAAATCAACGAAGATCAGGTCTGGCGCGATGATTTAATTGCCAAAGGTATGCGTCGGGTTCAAGATTTTTCTTGGGAAAAATGCGCCACAGAAACCCTTTCAATTTTAAATAGTTGACAATTTGTTTAATATCTGTTATTATCATTTTACTTATTTGAGTTTAGGTGATCGCCCCGGTGTTTGCTTTGCAAAATCGGGGAGGAAAGTCCGAACACCGTTTTTCCGAGTTTAACTCGGAGGATAATTGGTAACGCCAACCGATTAGGCGGGTAACCGCCGAATCAGGACAAGCGCAACAGAAAATATTCCTTTCTAAAACCGCAAGGTTTTAGAATAAGGGTGAAATAGCTAAGTAATGACTTGGCTCGTTTCCTTGGCGACAAGGAAAAAGAGGCAAACTCTATCCGGTGCAATCTCGCATAGGTCGAGCTAAGCTCGACGGGTTGAGAGCTCGAAGCCGTAGAGCAATTTACGGCTCTAGATAGATGATCGCTGTCCAGATGTAAAAGTCTGGATACAGAATTCGGCTTATTAACTTAAGTAAGCATCAGAGAAGGTGGGTTAATAGCCCGCCTTTTTTGTATGTTAATAGGTTGTTAAAAGTTGGATAAGTTGCTAATATACAATCATATAATTAAATACAAACTCCTCGGCTCGGAAATACCAATTCTTTGCCTTGGTATTTCGCTCGCCTAACGTCGTTTATGAAAAAGTTGGAATTGGCTTTTGCGGCCATACTGGTGCCATTGGATTATTTGGCTTTATTGCTGGCTGGAACGTTGGCCTATTTATTGCGATTTGAATCCTTTGTAACCGAAATTAGACCGGTAGTTTTTGAACTTTCCTACGAAAGTTTTTTTAAGATTTTAGCAGTAGCGGCTTTGGCTTGGCTGGCAGTTTTTGCCGTTTCCGGTCTTTATTCCATTAAACGACAAAGTTTTTTCGCCAATTTCTTTAAAATTTTTATTGCCTGTAGCGCAGCGACCCTGATTATTGTGGTGGCTTTCTTTTTTAATTTCCAGCTTTTTTCTTCCAGATTGATTATTATCACTAGCTGGCTGTTAAGTGTAGTGATTGTGACTGCGGAACGCTTGATTGTTTTTTACGTTAAAAAACTTTTTTATAAAAAAGGATTGGGCTTAAGGCAAGTGGTTATTATCGGAGCTAATAAAAACGCGGCCGAAATCAACAAGTCGTTTACGGATAATCCCGGCCACGGTTTTAAAATAATGGCCAGCTATCCTTTTTTTGACCAGGAAACCAAAATGTCATTGGAGGTTTTAGCCAAACAAGAGAAGTTGGATGATCTGATTTTGGCAGATCCGGGGCTTGATAATATCCAAAAAAATGATTTGGTTAATTTTTGCACCGAGCACCAACTTAATTACAAATATGTTGCTTCTTTATTGGATACCAAATTGATTAATTTTGATTTAAGCACGATTTCGGGAATCCCTTTAATTGAAGTCAGGCCCACTCGGCTTGACGGTTGGGGCAGGATTTTAAAAAGATTGGTTGATTTGCTGTTATCCGTTGCGGGTTTGATAATTTTATCCCCGATTTTTTTGGTTTTGGCTATCTTGGTTAAACTTACTTCCTCCGGACCTGTTTTTGTAGCACTGGAAAGGATTGGTTGTTCGGGCAAACTTTTTAAGTTGTATAAATTCCGTTCCATGATTAAAAATGCGCAAGCCCTAAAAAATCAATTAAAAGATTATAACCAGCGTGCCGATGGCCCATTGTTTAAAATGGCAGACGATCCTCGCCTAACCTCATTTGGCAAGGTTATCAGAAAGTGGAGCTTGGATGAATTACCTCAATTGGTTAATGTTTGTTTGGGGCAAATGAGCTTGGTCGGGCCACGCCCTCATGAGCCGGAAGAAGTTAAAAACTATCAAGGGGCCGAAAAAAAATTATTAGCCATCAAGCCGGGTATAACCGGTATGGCTCAGGTTAGCGGCCGGAGCGATTTGTTGTGGGAAGATGAAGTTGGCTTGGATACTTATTACGTGGAAAATTGGAGCTTAGGGCTTGATTTGCAAATTATGCTAAGAACCCCTAAAGCGGTTTTTAGCCGGAGGCAATCAGTATGAAGATAGCTTTAACTCATGATCATTTATTTCAAATCGGCGGAGCCGAAAATGTGCTTTTGGAATTGCATAAAATTTTCCCCCAAAGCCCGGTTTATACCTTAATAAATAATCCGGAAAAAACGGAACTTTTTAGGGATTTTGACGTTAGAACTTCTTTTTTGGATAAGTTGCCTTTTGCCAAAAGCCACTTTAAGTGGTATTTAAGTTTAATGCCCATTGCCTGGGAGCGTTTTGATTTTTCCGAATACGATATTGTAATTTCTTCTTCTTCGGCTTTTTCCAAGGGCATTTTAACGGCGCCCAACACATTGCATATCAGTTATTGCCATTCGCCGGTTAGGTATTTGTGGTCGGATGCTCATCGTTACGTGGAAGAATTAAAACAACCCAAAATCATCAAAAAAATTCTGCCTTTTATTTTAAACAGTTTGCGAACTTGGGATTACACGGCTGCCCAGCGGGTGGATAAATTTATCGCCAATTCCGAGTTTGTGGCCAAAAGAATAAAAAAATATTATCAGCGCGAAGCCAAAGTTATATATCCACCGGTTGATACCACCTCATTTAAAATCAATCCCGATTTAGGAGATTATTACGTTTTGGTTTCCCGTCTTAGGCCCTATAAGCGTGTGGATATTGTTATTAAGGCCTTTAACCAGTTGCATTTGCCTTTAAAAATAATCGGCAGCGGAGAAGAAGAAGCCAGTTTAAAAAAAATCGCCAAAAGCAATATAGAATTTTTAGGCGAAGTGGATAATAAAACACGCAATTCGCTACTTAGCCGGGCTTTGGCTTTTATCCATCCGCAAGAAGAGGATTTTGGCATTGCCGCGGTTGAGGCCATGGCTAGCGGCCGGCCGGTTATTGCTTATAAATCAGGCGGGGCTTTGGAAACAGTTATTGATAATTTTAGCGGTAAGTTTTTTGATGAACAATCCTGGGAGGCCTTAGCCGATGCGGTTATAAATTTTCAAACTTGTCTTAAAGATTTTGACCCTTATAAAATTAAAGATTATGCCGAAAAATTTTCCGCCTCTAGATTTGAAAGGGAAATCAAGGATTTTGCCGCTTCAAGCTGGCAGGAATTTTCGGGCAAAAAACTACCTCTTTAATCGGCTGGCCATGTCTTGAAAGATTTTATGGCCATTGGTATAATCAACTTGCTTAAATAATAATTAATTTTATGCCTATGAATTGCTCAAAATGCGATATGCCTTTAAATGATGTTAACAAATGCTCCTGCGGAGACCATTGTTCCAACTGCTGCCAATGCTCAGCCAGCTGTGAATGCGGTTGCAACAGTTAAACTTAAATATCGGCTCAAAACCCCTTACCATAGGGGTTTTGCATACTTCAACATTTTTTTGTTTTAAAACCGGAATTTTTTACCTTTGATTATGAAAATTGCCATTGATGCAAGGGGATTATTAGGCGGAGGAAATTTAACCGGAGTTGGATTTTACGCTTACAAGTTGTTGGAAAAATTATTTGAATTGGATCAAGAAAACCAATACGTTTTATTTTCCAATTCAATCAAGGAAAATAAAATCGCTCAGCAGCTGGTTAAAGGTAAAAATACAACTTATTATTCCAAAAAAATTCCCAATAAATTATTTAATTTTTCGCTCAAATTTTTAGGCAAGCCCTATCTTGATCGTTTGGTTGGGGGAGCTGATATTTTCTGGTTTCCCAATTTAAATTTTTGGTCCGTTTCGCCCGGTTGCCCAACAATAGTTACTGTCCATGATTTATCGTTTATCAAAACTTCAGAACTTTATTCGCCTAAAATGCGCTTATGGCATAAGGCCATAGGAATCAACCAAAAATTAAAAAATGCCGCTAAAATCGTAGCTGTATCGCAAAGTACCAAAGATGATTTGATAACTACTTACGATTTACTTCCAGATAAAATCAAAGTGATTTATCCAGGGCCGATTGAGGTAAAAAATTATTTGCCTAAAACATTACCATTTGATTTACCGGATAAATATATTTTATTTTTGGGCACATTGGAACCGCGCAAAAATATTATTGGGATTATTAAAGCTTTTCATTTGTTAAATAATCCCCAGTATCATTTGGTTTTAGCCGGCGGGGCGGGCTGGCAGTATAGCAAGCTAATTCAACTGGTCCGTCAATTAAAATTGGGCAACAGGGTTAAATTTTTGGGCTATGTTACGCCCGCCCAACAATCTGAGTTGTATCAACGAGCCGATTTATTTGTTTGGCCGTCATTTTACGAGGGCTTTGGCTTTCCACCGCTCGAAGCCATGCGAGCCGGAGTGCCGGTAATTGCTTCGGCTAATTCTTCAATGCCCGAGGTTTTGGCTCAAGCAGCCATTTTGGTTGATCCATATAATATTAAAGAAATCGCCCAAACCATGCATTTGGCATTAAGCGATAATAATTTAAGAAGCAAACTTATCGCCAATGGTTTTGAGCAGGTTAAAAAGTATTCTTGGGAACAATCAGCCAAACAAATGTTGGAAGTTTTTAGAGAATTTAATTTGAATGTTCCCTCGGGTAAGTAAAATTTTTTTGTCCTGCGCCTCCCTTCCTCAACTCGCCAGGGTCTCGCTCGAATCGCTCGCCCAGGCTCGTTCGGGGGGACCCGGCTCGGACCGAAAAAAATTTTACTTACCCTCGTTCACATAAATAATAAACCCATATGACATATCCAAATAAACCGGCAAAGGTTGTTTATCCCATTAACGATTTAGCTAAAAACCGCTGGAGCCCTAGAGTTTTTTCAGGTCAACCTATTGAAAATGAAAAAATAATGAGTTTATTTGAAGCAGCCCGCTGGGCACCTTCATCTAATAATGAACAGCCCTGGCGTTATGTTTATGCAACAGCAAATGAGCCCGAAAAATTTAAAATTCTATTTTCGTTAATGGGAGAATTTAACCAGGGTTGGGCGGGCAAGGCCTATTTATTGGCAGTTTCGTTTGCCAAAAAAAATCAAACAAAAAACAACTTACCTAATTATCATGCTCTGCACGATACTGGAGCGGCTTCGATGAGTTTAGTTTTGGAAGCGGTGCATCTTGGTTTAGTAGCTCATCAAATGGCGGGTTTTGATAAAGATAAAGCAGTTACAGCATTAGGTGTGGATCCGCAGGAATATCAGGCCGGTTCAATGATTGCCGTTGGCTACCCGGCAACTTTGACTGATTTGGAAAAATTAACGTCGGAACAAAAGCAGTCGGAATTAGCCGAAAGAACCAGAAAGAATTTGGATGAAATAATTTTTAATGGAAGATTTAATTAGTAATTAATAATCAGTAACTATGCGTATTGGCATTGACGCGCGTTTTTACGGCACAAAACAGCGGGGGATAGGCCGTTATGTTAAAAAATTGGTTGACGGCCTGGTAACCGATGATAAAAAAAATTCTTTTGTTATTTTTTTATCCGCTGATAATTTTGATGATTTTAAAACAGATTCGCCAAGAGTCAAAAAGGTTCTTTTTAATATGCCTTGGTACGGTTGGCGAGAACAATTATTTGGACAAAGGGTTATAGCTCGGGAGAATTTGGATTTAATGCATTGGCCTCATTTTAATGTGCCATATTTTTATCGTGGCCCATTTGTAGTTACGATCCATGATTTAATTATCAATCATTTTCCCGATTCTCGCGCCAGCACTTTGCCAAAATGGCTGTATGCCATTAAATTATGGTTTTATAAAAAAATTATTGCTCAGGCGGCTAAAAAGGCAAAAAAAATTATTGCGCCTTCGGAATTTGTTAAAAACGATTTAGTCAAAACTTTTTCTCTTAAGCCCGAAAAAGTTAAGGTGATTTATGAAAGCTATTTTTTGTCAAACCAACAACAGGCCGTTGATATCAGTCGTTTTAAAATAACCAAGCCGTTTTTGTTTTATGTTGGCGCGGCCTACCCCCATAAAAATTTGGAACAATTGTTAAAAGTTTGGCCAAAAATAAATAGCAGTAAAAATTATCAACTGGTTTTAGCCGGCCGGATTGATTATTTTTATCAACAGCTTAAACAAGCTTTTGCAGCAGATGCCAGTGTAATTTTTACGGGTTTTGTGGCCGATAGCGAACTTGCCGCTTTGTATCAATCAGCAATTTTATATGTTTTTCCTTCTTTATATGAAGGGTTTGGTTTGCCGCCGGTAGAGGCCCAAGCCCATGGTTTAGCGGTAGTTTCGGCTAATTCATCATGCTTGCCTGAAGTGCTAGGCCAAGGGGCTGTTTATTTTGATCCAAGCAATGAATCCGAGATGTTTAATGTTATTAATAACGCATTAAATGATAGGCATTTGCGCCAACAAATCATTGCTAATGGCCTAAAAAATGTCCAAAGGTTTAGTTGGGATAAGATGATTAAAGAAACCAGGGCATTGTACTTGTCGCTTTAGGCCAGATTATGTTATAATTGGCAACAAGGGAGAGGAGAATTTTTTCCTTTTTGATCAAATAAAAGAATCATTTATTTGTAATTTTACTGTTTAATTTGTTAACATGGAAGAAAAACAAAAATCAAATCTAGAAAATAACCTTGAGGGTGATTTTTTAGAACTACCGGTAAAAAAAACGGTTCGCCAAAAAACTAAAAAAAGTTTGGTTAAAAGCCAGCGAACCAAAGCCGAAAAGAAAGCTAAACAGCTCTTAAACCAACCTGTTGAAACCAAAATTGATTTCAATTTGGATCATTTTTTAGTTGATGAGCAAGTGCAAATATATAAAGAAATACAGAATTTGGAATCAAACAAAACCCAGCAAACTTTTCAAAAAGATTTTTTATCAAATCAACCAACGGTTGAATCAATACCGACTCACAGACAGGAACTCCAAAATTCTTTAAAATCATTCTTAAATAAAAAAAGTTTTAGCGTTTTTTTGGATAAAAAAGGCGGTTTATCCGGCGTTAGCCCTAAGGCCTTACCCAAAAATTCCGCCCATACTTTAAATCTTAAAAAATCCGCTAGTGCCCAATTTACCAAACCGGCTAAGTTTAAACCGAGTTTGGTTTTTGGCCAAAATAATTTTGAAGAATTACCTCTGCTCGATGCCCCAACCTTGTTAAAGAAACGGACTTTTGTAGAAATTGTTGCGGATTTTGTTAAGTTTTCACGAGGAATTTTTCCCACTTTTCGATTCAAGCCATCTTATAAAAAATTAAGTTCTCAACCAATTACCACCACTTCTTTTTATTGGTTTAATTTAAAAAATACTTTATATTTTGCCTTAATTGCTTTGCTGTTTATTGTACCAATGCGCAGTTATTTTATTTACAGCCAAGTTAATAAAAGCCAGGTTAAAGTTTTAGGCGCAACAGAAGAGGCTATCCAGCAAGTCAAAGACGGCTTATTGGCAGTTGGCGCGCAAGATTGGCAAAAAGCCGGTTTTAATTTTAATTTGGCCAACGATTATTTTTCCCAAGCCGCCGAAGTTTTAAACAGTTACAACCAATCAATTTTGAATTTTTTGGAAAATATTCCGGTAGCAAGCGGCAAAATTAATGGTGGCAAGCATTTAATCGCTGCTGGCCAGCTATTAACCCAGGCAGGTTCGGAAATTTCTCAAACCGTGGCTTTAGCCGGAGGAACGACCGATGTTAATTCTCCGTTGGATCAAAATTTTGCAATTTTAAAACAAGGTTTGGCTATGGGCTTAGAGCATTTAAAAGAGGCCTTGAATAATTTAGACCAAGTGGATGCACATGCTTTGCCTAAAAATTATCGACCGGCATTTACCGAAATTAAAAGCCAGTTGCCGGTTTTGTTTGCCAGCTTGGATCAGGCCAATGAATTGTTAAACTTTACTTACGATGTTTTGGGTTATCAAACAGCCAAGCGCTATTTACTAGTGTTTCAAAATACAAATGAACGCAAGGCCACCGGAGGTTTTATGGGCAGTTATGCTTTAGCTGATATTGTTTCGGGCAAGATTTCAAATTTAGAGGTGCCTCCAGGCGGTTTGTATGATTTAAAGCAGGATTTTCAGGCCTCGGGCGAAAAAGTGCTCTCACCTAAGCCAATGCACTTACTAGGGACTCCTTGGATGCCCTGGGATGCCAATTGGTCGCCTGATGTGCCAACTTCCATGAATAAGCTGTTATGGTTTTATTACAAATCAGGTGGCCCAACAGTTGACGGCGTTATTTTAATCAATTCAAATTTAATGCCTGAGATTTTAAAAATTTCCGGCAATGTAATTTTGCCCCAATACGATCAGGTATTAACTCCCGAAAATGTTATTTTAGCCCTGCAACATGAAACGGAATTTGAATACGATAAAATTTCCAATCAACCCAAAAAGATTATTGGTGATCTGTTTAAAGTTGTCTTGGAACGATTAACTTCGGGTTCAGCTTCTTCTTTGCCCGGATTGCTGGCTGTTTTTGGCCAGGGGTTAAACAGCAAAGATGTTCAGCTTTATTTTACCGATTCGGCTATGGAACAGCGCGCTAAGGCCTTTAATTGGGCTGGTGAAATTAAACAAGCAAATCAAGATTATTTGGCCGTTATTAACACCAATATCGGCGGAGGAAAATCCAATAGCGTGTTAAGCGAGCAAATTGATCATTACGCTCATGTTTTGGCCGACGGTTCGATAATTGATACCGTATCCGTTACTTTAAACCATTATGGCAATAAAAATGATGTTTTTGAGCGGGTTCAAAACAATGCTTATATTAGGGTTTACGTCCCCCAAGGCGCAAAACTCCAAGAGGCCAGTGGTTACAGTATTTTAGATCAATCTTTGTTTAAAGAACCTTACGAAGGTTATATGGAAGATCCTGATTTATCTGCTCTTGTTTCTAATCAACAAAATTTTGGCTCTGATGGAGGGGTAGTTACTTATGATGAGTTGAATAAATCAGTTATGGCCGCTTGGCTGCAATTAAATCCAGGAGAAAGCCAAACCTTAACTTTTTCTTACCTTTTGCCGTTTAAGCTTGATTTTAAATCAAGCAAGCTTAATCAAATTTTGTCATTTGTCGGATTCAATCGCGCTTCTGCCAAGGCCGGCTACAGTTTATTGGTTCAAAAACAGTCTGGCGCTACCCAAACCAATCTAAGTAGCCACCTGGTTTTGCCAAATAACTGGGGCATTGTTTGGTCCGGCGCAAGTAACGGTCAACAGGTTAAGGCCAACCCCCAGGGAGCAGATTTTTCGGTCAAGTTAGATCAAGATTATTTGTACAGTGTTTTGTTAAAGAAATAAGAAGGGTGGGATTGAAAAAAGCCCTTGTTTATAGTATAGTTTAACCAGTTTCTGATGTTATAAGAAGCTGGTTTGTTTTATGAGGAATTTTTGGCAAAAATTAATCACAACAGTTAGCGGGGGCGCGGTATTAATCGCGTTTTTTTCGGTAATCAGCCGGCTTTTGGGTTTAGTGCGCGATCGGCTTTTGGCTTCGTATTTTGGCGCGGGCAGTATTTTGGATAGTTACTACGCGGCTTTTAAGCTGCCGGATATTATATTTAATACTTTGGTTTTAGGCGCTTTGGCTTCGGCCTTTATTCCGGTTTTTACCAAGGCCTGGTTTAAGGATAAAGAAAAAGCTTTAATTTTATCCAATATAATTTTAAATTATTTATTAGTGGCTTTAATTGTTTTGGCAGGAGGCATGATAATTTTTGCCTCAAATTTGGTTCCCTTAATTGTCCCTGGTTTTTCCGGCGATCAGCTTGAGCAAACCGTTTTATTAACCAGAATCATGTTGTTGAGCATTATTTTTTTCGGTATCAGCAATGTGGTGGGTGGAATTTTAAATTCCTTAAAAAAGTTTTTTACCTTTTCTTTGGCTCCGGTTTTTTATAATTTGGGTATTATTTTGGGCGTAACTACTTTTTACCCGATTTTTGGCTTAAGTGGATTGGCTTGGGGCGTTGTTTTTGGTTCTATTTTGCATTTATTAATTCAACTGCCTGAAGTTATAAAATCCGGCTGGCGCTATCAATGGAGTTGGCGCCCAAATCCGGAAGCAGTAAAAGTTTTTAAACTGATGATTCCTCGGACAATTGGCTTGGCTGCCAATCAGTTTAATTTAATCGTCATTACCGTTGTAGCTTCAACACTCGCTACCGGCAGCTTGGCTATTTTTAATTTGGCCAATAATTTGCAATCGTTTCCTATTTCCATTTTTGGCGTTTCCTTGGCTATTGCTGTTTTTCCGGTTTTTTCGGAGACCTTGGCACAAAATGAATCAGGCAGATTTGTTCAGGTTTTTTCTTTGCACTTTAGGCGGGTGGTTTTTTTGCTGATTCCGATTTCCGTTTTTATTTTGTTGCTTCGGGCACAATTGGTTAGGGTAATTTTGGGTTCAGGAAATTTTGATTGGCAGAACACTTATGATACCGCCCAAACCTTAGGTTGGTTTACAATTTCACTTTTGGCCCAAAGTTTGATTCCTATGCTTGCCAGGAGTTTTTACGCCCTGGAAGATACTAAAACCCCGGTTTATATCAGCAGTTTGGCTATTGTTTTAAATATTATCGGCACTGTTTTTTTGGGCAAGCTTTTCGGAGTGGCAGGCCTGGCCATGGCTTTTTCCATTTCCTCCATTGTTAATATGATAATTTTACTAATGGTTTTGCGTTTAAGAGTTGGGTATTTGGACGATAAAAAAATCATCTGGTCAACGCTTAAAATTTCCTTTAATTCCGTTATTTCCGGCTTAGTTGTTTATGTGGTTTTAAGAATTATGGCCAGTGCAGTGGATATGAGGAGCTTTTTGGGAATTTTTACCCAAGGCCTGGTAGCCGGTTTGGCCGGATTAAGTTTTTATCTGTTAATCAGTTTGCTAACCCGCTGTGAAGAAATTCAAATAATCAGAATTTGGCTGGCTAAATATTTAAGGCCGTTGTTTAGATAATATGAATAATATCCGTAACTTTTGTATCATCGCGCATATTGATCATGGTAAATCAACTTTGGCTGATCGTTTTTTGGAAATCACTAAAACCGTGGAAAGCCGGAAAATGAAAAATCAGCTATTGGATCGGATGGATCTGGAACGCGAACGGGGCATTACCATAAAACTTCAGCCCGTGCGCATGGATTATCAGGGATATATTTTAAATTTAATTGATACTCCGGGCCATGCTGATTTTACCTACGAGGTCTCACGATCTTTGGCGGCCGTGGAATCGGCTATTTTGCTGGTTGATGCTTCGCAGGGCATAGAAGCCCAAACCGTAGCTAATTTATATCTGGCTTTGGAGCAAAATTTAACCATTATCCCGGTGATGAATAAGATTGATTTGCCGGCCGCTCATCCGGAAAAAGTGCGTAAAGAAATAGTAAATTTATTAGGTTGCGCACCTGATGATATTATTGAAGTTTCCGCCAAAACCGGCCAAAATGTCGCGCAAGTTTTGGAGGAGGTAATAGCAAAAACTCCGCCACCGCAAGGCAATAGTTCGGCTCAAGTCCAGGCCTTGATTTTTGATTCGGAATTTAATGACTATAAAGGCGTTGTGGCATATGTTCGGCTTAAGAACGGTTCGTTAACAGCCGGCCAAAAAATTCGTTTTCTAGCCGCAAATGAAACCAGTGAAATTTTGGAAGTAGGTTATTTTAAGCCGGAATTTCAAAAAGCCGATAAATTGGAATCAGGGGAAATCGGATATATCGTTACCGGTTTAAAACAATTGGATAAAGCCAGAGTGGGCGATACGATTACCTTGGCTTCTGATCCGGCGCAATTGCTTCACGGCTATAAAGAAGTAAAACCAATGGTGTTTGCAGGCGTTTTTTGCAAAGAAGGGGATGATTACCAGCGTTTGCGCGAAGGCATTGATAAATTAAAATTAAACGATTCCGCCCTGTTTTATGAGCCGGAAAATTCCCCGGCTTTGGGTTACGGTTTTAGGTGCGGTTTTTTGGGCATGTTGCATTTGGAAATCTTCCAAGAACGCTTGCGCCGGGAATACGGCTTGGATCTAGTGATTACCACGCCTTCGGTAGCTTACAAAGTTAAGCTTTCAAACGGCAAAAATACAATCATTCACTCTCCTCAAGAGTTGCCCGATTCGGGGCAAGTGGCCGAGGTGGAAGAACCTTATGTTAAGCTGGATATTATTACACCTAAAGATTATTTAGGCGGTTTAATGAAGCTGATTCAGGAAAGCAGGGGAGAATACCAAACAACCGAATATCTGGATGAGAACCGGACAATTTTGCATTACCATATTCCACTTTCTGCAATTCTGACTGATTTTTACGATAATTTAAAAAGTTTATCATCGGGCTATGCTTCCATGAACTACGAATTATTGGATTACCGTCCGGCTCGAGTTGTGAGAATGGATATTTTAGTAGCTGATGATTTGGTAGACGCGCTTTCCACCATTGTTTATGAAGATGATGCTTTTAAAGCCGGTAAAAGGATTGTTACTGCCTTAAAAGATATTTTGCCCAAGCAGATGTTTGTAGTTAAAATTCAAGCCGCGGTGGGCGGAAAAATTATTGCCGGAGAACGCATTAGCGCTATGAAAAAAGACGTAACTGCCAAACTTTATGGCGGTGATGTTACCCGTAAACGCAAGTTATTGGAAAAACAAAAGAAAGGCAAAAAGAAAATGATGGCTATGGGCACTGGCAAAGTTGATATTCCCCAAGAAGCGTTTATGGCTGTGTTAAAAAGATGATTATGGAAAAAATTTTTTTAGAAAAAAAGTACACCCGCGATAACTGTTTAATTATCCAGGAAGTTTGGGGTGAGGCCCACTTGTATGATTATTTTGGCAATGTTAATCCTAATTTTCCTCCCATCGTCAATTACGTTAATGACGGGATCGTTGAAATATGGGAGAATAAGCGAGCCATGAAATGGTTCTCATCACAACTGCTTAAGAAAAATATTCAGGATAAAGAATTTTTAAATGTCATTATTAATGAACACGCTAAAGTATTAAGTGAACTTAAGCCGATTGTTAAAAAAAATCGTTTAACTTCAGTGGGCCAATTAAAAAAGTTAATTGAATTGTTAAAGCGCGGCACACGTACATTTGTCGCGTTTTATTATTCGGGTCTTGATGATAAAACACCTAAACCAATTAGGAATACGGCTATCCGTGCCAGAAGCAAAGACGAATTTTATGATCGCATGGATTGTTTGATTAAAAATACTCTTGAATACTTATATCCGCGCGTTAAAGGCATGGCTATATCAATTTTAATAAACGAGATTGAAGCGCCGCCAAATGAAAAGGTATTAAAAGGGAGATTCAAAAATTGCCTAATGATCATTAGTAGCAAGCCAAAGATAACTTCAATAGAAAATTTTGTCAGGCACAACCAAAAGTATCATTTTTTTCTTCATAAAGTCGGTAATTCAAATTATTTGAAAGGTCAAGTTGCTAGGCCTGGACATGTCACAGGCCGGGTTAGAATTATTAAGAGAAAAAATCAAGTCGGCTCTTTATTGTCCGATGAAATTTTAGTTTCACCTATGACCACGCCCGACTTTATTTCCGCTATGAAAAAGGCTGGTGCTATTATTACCGATGAAGGAGGTATCACCTGTCATGCCGCTATTGTGGCCAGGGAATTAGGAATACCATGCATTATCGGCACCAAAATCGCCACGCAGGTTTTGCATGACGGGGATTTGGTTGAGGTTGACGCCAACAAGGGGATTATCAGAAAATTAAAAAGCTGAAATTCTCAGCTTTTGAAAAAGACCTTTTTATTGTAAACTAAATATTAGTAGAACAGAGAACTTAAGCTCCAACTGAGCATGGATAGGATCATAATAAAGCTTAAGACGATCCAAATTATTTTGATGGTTTTGCGGTTCATAAGGCAAATGGGTTAAATATTAATAGCAACATGCTTAATTTTAGCAGATTTTTAAAAAATAATGAAGTGCTGTTGAGAGTTATCCATCAGCATGTTCTGGTTTTTTTTAAGCCAGGTCTACTGGCTTTATTGTTAATTGTTTTGCCGTTTTTTTTAATGTTTTTGCTTTTTAGATGGCAAAAATTGGGTTTGGGAATTTTTCTTTTTTTGACAATTATTGGCATTTTGGCCATTATCAGAGTTTACTTGATTTGGTCATATAATGTTTTTTTAATTACCAACCAGCGGTTGATTTTAATCAAACAAAAGGGTTTTTTTGACCGTTTGGTAGCAGAAACCGATTATCCAAGTATTCAAGATGTGGCTTATAGAAAGAAGGGTTTTTGGCAAACAATCGGTAAATATGGCTCATTAAGAATTCAGGCCCATGGTTTGGAAAATGCCCTGGTTGTTAGTAAAATCCCCAGGCCAGATAAAGTTCAGCAATTGTTATTGGAATTAAAAAAAGAAGCCAGCAATTAGTTATTAAGAATTAAATTGGCAGAAATACTGTTTTTGTGTTATAATTTTGTAATCGTATGAGTGGACAAAGGTCAATAATTGGAAGAATTTTGGGTTCAAAAGTTCTTTTTTTGGCCAGTTTATTGGTCTTGCTATTTTTTTCGATTAATTTAGTTAGCCAAATTATTAATCGTCGCGAATTGGAAGGTGAAATAGCCGTTTATCAAGGGCAAATAAATGATTTGGAAGGCAAAAATCAACAGTTGGGCAGTTTGATAGATTATTATAAAACTCCCGATTTTGTGGAAGAAGTTGCCAGAACAAAATTAAATTTAAAAAAGCCGGGGGAAAAAATAATCATTGTGCCGGAAAATATTAATGATTCAAAAATGTCGGACAAGCTTTCGGTACTAGCCGCTCAAAATTTGCCCGACTACGTGCCCAATCCGGTAAAATGGTGGATTTATTTTTTTAAAACAAACTAAAATAAAAAGATGGTTATTAATAGCTTTAAAAAAGATTTTTCTATTGCCCAAGAACCTCAACAACCCTTAGCTCCAGCCAAGCCGGCTAAGGCAATTAAAGAAAAAAAACCGATTAAGGTGGTAAAGCCCATTAAGGTGATAAAGAAAGTTGCCAGGGTTAAAAAACCCGCAGTTAAAACCAAGGTTGTGGCGAATAAAAAAACAAAAAAAACAACGCCTGTTTTAACGCCCGTTAACAAAGAAAAGATTTCTCTAAAAACCAAAAAAATTATTGAAGAAGGTTATAAGGAAAAGATCACTCAAGCTATTGCGGAGCTGCCTGTGGATAATGTTGTTAGTGTTGCTCCAGCCAAACCGGAAGCAGAACCAAGTAATTCAACCACCGTTAAAAAAGAAATCAAGCCCTTGCCTGGTCCAATTAGAGCAGAAGCTAAAAATAATTTGCCTCTTGCTGCAATCCGTTCGGCTGTTTTAGAACAATTAGCCGGCAGCAACGCCTCAACCGATTTTTCAAATTTAATAAAAAATAAGCCGGCACCGGTTGCGGTAATAAAAAACTTGGTTAAGCCGCTGATTGATCCGGTTCCTTTAGTCCAAAAATTAAAGCCGTTAGTTAAAGAATTACCTTCTTTGCCTCTAAAAAAGCATTGGGCCAAGCTTTGGCTGCCTTTATCCAGCATCTTAACCGGTGTGATGATTTTTGCCGTTGTTTCGTTAGCAGGAATTTATTTTGCCAACTGGGATAATACTTTAATTAGAAAAACAGCAGCTATAATTCCTTTGCCGGCTGTTTATGTTAACGGCCATTTTATCAGCTTAAAAGTTTTTTACGAAGATACGGATGCTTTTTTGGCATATCAAAAACGCTTTAAAGTTTTAACAAGTTCCAATAGTAAAATTTCCGCTCAAAAGCAGGTTTTGCAAAGTTTGCTGCAAAAAGAAGTTATTGCCGAAATGGCTAAAAAACAGCAGTTTAAAGTGCAAGATGATGAAGTGCAAAATGAAATTGATTTTATGGTTGCCAATTCCGGCACTTTGGAACAACTCGCCCAGGCGATTAAAAATTTGTACGGCTGGGATTTAAACCAGTATAGCGAAAAAATAATCAGACCTTTAATTTTAGCCCAAAAGGTGGAACAAAATTTCAATCAAACCCAGGGCAATCAGGAAATTAAAGCCAAATTGGAAGATTATCGCACCAAGCTGGTTAATCAAGAAAATGATTTTTCCCAAGTTGCCGGTGAAATAAATGAAGATGAAACCAAATTGACAGTCGGTGATTTGGGCTGGTTTCATTTGGGAGAAATTTTACCCGAGTTTGAATTGCAATTTATCAGTTTAAATCCGGGTGAATTAAGTCAGGTTTTTGAAAGCAGCGCCGGTTACCACGTAATTAAATTATTGGAAAGGGTAGTGGATAGCAAAAACGGCCAGCCCTATTACCATATCAGTCAGCTTTTTTTGAAAAAAGCTTCCTTTGAAGATTATTTAAACGAACAAATAAAAAAAGCCAAGGTACTGACTTTAATTAGAATTTAGTTATATCTTTAGATCCGACAAATGTCGGAGTAAATCTAATGGAGCCGATGGTCGGAATTGAACCGACAACCTACGGTTTACGATACCGTTGCTCTACCAATTGAGCTACATCGGCAGGAATTAAAGCGAGTCCCGACGAATGTCGGGACGAGTCGAATGGAGCAGGTAACGGGAATTGAACCCGTACCCTATCCTTGGGAAGGATATATTCTACCGTTAAACTATACCTGCATAGATTAATATTATAATACTTTTTTTGAAATATGCAATTCGGCCGTTTTTTTTTACTGATGATTGTAATTTTTTTAAGCTTTTCGCCCAAGCTGGCTCTGGCGGAAAATTTACATTTTGAAGCAAACCAAACCTGGCGAGGTGGTCAATTTATTTCAAGCGATAATTTATTTCAAATTAAAATTCCTAGCCAAAAATATCAACAGCCCTTGGATGTTTATTTTTACCGCCATCCCCAAGAACAGTTGCCTGCTGATTTAAACGCCTTAAGCGAGGTGTTTTCTTATTATATTTATTCCTCGGCAATAACTGAAGAATCGGAATTTACCATAACAATAAATTATCCGGGTGGCCCGGAAAAAGGTAAAACAATTTATTATTTTAATTCCTTGACTCAAAAATGGGCCATGGCCAGTAATCGAGCCTTTAATAATAATTTAACTTTTAGTTTAAAGGGCAAGGAAAATAAATTGGTGGTTGTCGGCTCTAATTTAACTCAAACACCAACTCAAAATCAGGAACCGATTAAGATTTCAGAAACATTTTCTTTTGCCGTTGGCGAGGAATCCAGCCAATTAATGTTTAGTAAAATTTGCCGTCCTTATTTGCAAAATTTTTTTAAGTCGGATAAATCCAACCCTACATCAGAGGTAAAAAAACTCCAATTGTTTTTAAAAGAAACCGAGGGTTTTAATGATTTGCCAATTAGTGGTTATTACGGCAATGTAACTTTTGGCGCGGTTAAGACATTTCAAGAAAGGTATTCGGCCGATATTTTGCAACCGTCCGGTTTAAGTAAAGGTACTGGCTGGGTTTTGGGGGCGACTTTAGCTAAAATCAATCAAATTAATTGCCAAAAAAATCCCGGCAGTTATTCTTATGAAATAATTTTGCCTTACGAAACCTCTTCCAAGCAGGCAAAAAGCGCTTATTGGCTTAATAATGAAACTTGGGAAAAATTAGAATCATTTGATGACTACAAAAATAAAACAGTAACTGCTATAATAGAGAAGGATTTGGCACAAGTTGCCTTGTTCCAAGAAAGTAGCCAATGGGTAGGTCAAGCCAGCTGGTATTCCTGGAAAAAAGGATTATTCGCGGCATCGCGTGATTTCCCCAAGGGCACCAAATTAAAAGTGACTAATCAGGCCAACGGTAAATACCGGGGCAAATCGGTGGTGGTAGAGGTTAATGATTATGGTCCCCAGATTCAGACCAATAGGATTATTGATTTGGACAAGGTCGCTTTTAAAGAAATAGGTTTATTATCAAGCGGCGTTATGCCGGTTAAGATTGAAGTTTTACATGATTGAACTTATCAACGTTTCCAAATTTTATAAGCCCAATACCATGGCGCTTAAGGATGTTAATTTGCAAATCGCTCCGGGCGAATTTGTTTCTATTGTTGGCCAATCGGGCACCGGCAAAACAACCATTATGCGCTTGATAATTGCCGAAGAAAAGCCCACCAGCGGGAGGGTAACCATTGGCGGCTGGGATATAACGGATATTCGCGAACGGGAGATCCCATATTTAAGAAGGCAGATCGGTGTGGTTTTTCAGGATTTTAAGCTATTGCCCAAAAAAACGGTTTTTGAAAATATCGCTTTTGCCTTGCAAACGTGCGGTTCACCTTGGTCAAAAATTATCCACATTGTGCCTCAAGTTATTAAAATCGTGGGTTTGGAGGGCAAAGAAGAGCGCTATCCATACCAGCTTTCGGGCGGGGAACAGCAAAGAGTGGTTATTGCCCGTTCGCTAGTGCATAAGCCAAAATTATTGGTGGCCGATGAGCCAACCGGAAATTTGGATTCTATTAATACTTTGGAAATTATTGATTTGCTGAAAAAAATCAATGAGTTGGGTACAACCATTGTTTTAGTTACACATGATAGAGAGGTTGTTAACGGCCTTAAAAAAAGAGTAATTACCATTGATCAGGGGCAGATTATTTCCGATCAAAGCAAGGGTAGATACGTTTTATAGTTTCTTACTTTAAATTATAAATTTTTTTAAAACTATGTTTTTTTCCGAACTAAATCAAATTTTAAAATTCGCTTTTCAAAGTTTTTTCAGAAATATTTGGCTTTCCATTGTTACTATTACCATTATTGTTCTGGCGCTATTTTCCATCAGCATATTATCGTTGTTTAATTTGGTATCCACGCATGTTCTGGCGGTGGTGGAAAACAAAACCGATGTATATGTGGATTTAACTCAGGATGCCACGGCAGGGCAAGCACAAACTTTAATTGACGAGCTTAAAAAATTATCGGCCATTAAAGAAGCAGAATTTATCACGCCCGATCAAACTTTGGTTAATTTTAGAGAAAGGCACAAGGATAACACTTTAATCATTCAATCGCTTGATGCTTTGGCCGAAAATCCCTTTCGAGGCAGTATTCGCATTAATGTTTATAAGATCGAAGATTTTCCTATAATTTTAAACGAATTATCCAAAAAGGAATATGCCAGTTATTTGGAAATTGATGATAAAGAATTTGCCGATGCCAAAACATTGGTCCAGGGTATTTCAGAATATTCCGGAAAAATTCAGCAAGGTGGTTTGGTAGTCAGCTTAATATTTATCATTATTGCCATTTTAGTGGTTTTTAATACCATTCAGGTGGGCATTTACACTCATCGCGAGGAAATAGGTATTATGAAATTAGTTGGGGCTTCCAATAATTTTGTCAGGTCGCCGTTTTTAATAGAAGGCGCTGTGTATAGCGTAATTAGTATTGCTTTGTTGTGCTTGTTAATTTATCCGTTGTTATCCTTAATTCAGCCCTATGTAGACAGTTTTTTCCGCGATTACACCGTTAACTTGATTTCTTTGGTTAATAAAAACTTTTTAATGTTTTTCGGCGGGCAGTTATTAATTGCCGTAATTATTACCATGGCCAGCAGTTATTTGGCAGTAAGGCGCTACATTAAGGTTTAATTCAATAGTTTAAAAGATCAAAAAAATCCAACCCCAGAAAGGGTTGGATTTTTTAAAACAATTTAATTTTATTTAGACACAACGCTGGCGAATTTAGCGGGTTTTAAATTGCCGTCAAACCGTTTGATTTTTTTGGTTGAGTATTTAACCACGCCTGGGTTAATGGCAAACAAAGTATCATCTTTGCCTTTTTTAACGCCTACGCCTGGCCTAATTTTTGTGCCTCTTTGGCGAACCAAAATCATTCCGGTTTTAACTATTTCGCCGGCATGTTTTTTAACTCCTAATCTTTTTGCCTGTGAATCGCGGCCTAGTTCTGTTGAACCGCCTGCTTTTTTATGAGCCATATGAAATAATAGATTAATAGCTTATTTGATTAATAGAATAACTGATTTTTGTTTTTCTGTCAAGTTTGGTATAATAGAATTCAACTGATAAATAATCTACCATTCAAATATGCTTATCGGACATTTGCCGGCTGGATACTTTTTAACCCGCTGGCTGATTAAAAAAAATCGTTTGCCAATCAGCAAATTGTGGCTGGGGTTGGGTTTATTGGGCTCTGTTTTACCGGATTTTGACATTATTTATCCGATTTTATTCAAGAATTCCATTGGTAGCCATCGATATTTTTTTACCTACATTCCATTGTTTTGGCTGGTTTTAGTGTTAATCGGCTGGCTGTTCTACAAAATTTACAAAAAATCCTGGCTTAAATATTCAACAATTATCATTTTTGCCAATGTATTTTTGCATTTGTTCTTGGATACGGCTTTTGTGGGCGTAAGGTGGCTATGGCCATTTTACGATGGTTTAATTGGAGTTTATAATGTTGGTTTTACCGGCGGATTTTTGGTGGATAATTATTTTCATCATTGGTACTGGTATTTGGAAATAGTTATTTGGCTTTTGGCTATTGTTTCAGTTGTTATATCTTATAAAAAGGGGGAGATTAAGTAGCTTTTTAAAGTATGATTTTTAGTAATTTTGTGATATAATTAAAAAGATTTATCATTAAACAAAAATAAATATGCGGAAATTATTATTTCTTTTCATAATATCCTTGTTTTGCCTATCTTTGGCTGGGCCTGTTTTAGCGCAAGACCAGGCAGTTGTTGAATCAACAGCCACGGCCGAAGTTACTTCGAGCGATTTAGGAGTAGCTGAACCAACGGTTTTACCAACCAATGCCTTTGGCTACTGGTTTAAAAATTTAGGCCGAACAATCAAAACAACCTTAACTTTTAATGCAGAAAAAAAAGCCGAATTACAGTTAAACATTGCCAATGAAAAATTGTTGGAAGCCAAAAAAATTGCTCAAGAAAATCCCGATAATGCCAAGGCCCAGGCCATGGTAGAAAAAAGTTTGCAAAAATACCAAGAAATGATGGATAAAGTGCAAGCCAGGGTTGAGGCCATAAAAGAAAAAAATAGCGCAAGCGCCGAAAAACTGTTGGATAAAATTACCGATAACCAGCTCAAGCAACAGCAGGTTATGGATAAGATTGAAGAAAAAACAGCTGGCTTAACCGAAGAGCAAAAGCAAAAATTTGAAGCCATCAAAGAAAAAACTTTGGAAAAATTCGGCCAATTTTTACAACGAGTTGAAAAGAATCAGGAAAAAATTAAGGAGCGCTTGGAAAAAGCGGCTGAATCTTCTGCTAGCGAAAACGGAACAATTTCCGATCAGCTCTTAAATTTAAAAGTTATCCAAAAATTAGGCGATAAAATGGAAGATGAAGAAATGCGCCAGGGCGTAAGGGAGGCCAATCAAGCTGTTAGGGAAAAGTTTTTCGAGCAAATGAAAGAAGAGGGCAGCGGATCCGCTAAAGAATTTAATTCCCAATTGGATGGCCTGTCCGGCCAAGATGCCGATCAGTTAAGGGTGATAAATTTTCTTAAAGAGGGTTTGGATGAACAAAGCAAAGTTGATCCGAATTTAAAGGCATTAATGGTACCGCTTAAAAAATTTGAGCAAAATCGCTTGAATAATTTAAAACAGCTTTTAGAAGAAACCAAAACTCCCGAACAGCAACAAGATTTGTTGCAGCCCCTGGAAGATTCCGGTGATACCAAATCTATTGAAGTAATTGATCGTTTACGCCAAGAAGTTAAAAATGCTCGGGCTAAAGAGGCCTTACAGCAAGTTCAAGAAAGAAAGGTGGAAAACCTTAATAATCGTTTGGAAAAAATGGATAATCAGAAAAATATCCAAGAATTAAAGAAAGAAATAAATCCCGCGCCAGTTATGCAAAGGGTTATTAGGCAAGCTGATCCGGAATTACTAAAAAAAATGGATAGAAAAATGGCAGAAGTTAAAAAAGCCGAAAAAGTTGAAAAAGACAAAGAGGATTCGGCAGAACCAAAAAATGAAGCAAATAAAAATGATGAAAGACCCAATACCCAGCCCCTTAAGCCAGGATTAAGGCAGGGTACAGAGGGGCAAATGCCTGCCAGAAGAGGTATAGAGCAGCAACCTAACGCTATTCCACCTGTGGCACCTCAAAATATGCCAAAATTGTAAATAATTAAAACACCCTGATAAATCCAGGGTGTTTTTTTAATTCGAATTAAAGAATAGAAATTCCAAATTTTTTTAGTGTTTTTGACAAGGCAAATAAAGGCAAGCCCACAATGTTAAAATAATCGCCTTCGATTTTTTTGATGATTAATGCGCCAATCCCTTGTACGGCAAAAGCGCCGGCTTTATCCAAAGGATCGCCGGTTTTAATGTAGTTGTTAATTTCAGACAAACTTAATTTTTTAATATATATTTTACTTGTTTGTGAGTGAGAGATTATTTTTTTGCTTTGGCTGTCTAAAACGCTAAAACCTGTAATAACATCAACAATTTGGCCGCTGATTTTTTTGAGCATAATTCGGGCTGCGGCACTATTTTTAGGTTTGCCTAAAAGTTTATTTTTAAGAACCACAAATGTATCTGCTCCGATAATCAAATGATTGGAATATTTTTTAGCCACATCTTTAACCTTGCCTTGAGATAAAAATTTAGCCAGTTTAAGCGGGTTCATTTTAAGATCCATATTTTCTTTATAGTTGCTGGCTACAACTGTAAAAGGTAAACCGGTAATTTTTAGGATTTGCTTTCGCCGAGGCGAGTTTGAAGCTAGAATTATTTTTTTCATTCTTGTTTAAATAATTTAATATCTTGTTTTAATAAATTTAAAATCGGGAAAAATAACGGTGAGGGGAGTTGGCTGGGTTTAAACCATTCCCATTTTTCCAATTTTTGCGGTTCCAAGTTTTTTAATTCACCCGAATTGTAATCGGCTAAAATAAATAAGGTAACGTAGTGCTTGTTTTCATCGGTAAAAATATCATTGGTAAAGGCCAAGTGCCTAATATTTTTTATGGTTAAACCGCTTTCTTCCAACACTTCTCTAATGGAGCATTCTTCAATAGATTCATTTAATTCCAAATGACCGCCGGGAAAACCCCAGGTGCCTGTTCCGTGAGAGTTTTTTCTTAAGCCCATTAGGATTTTATCTTCTTTTATCAGAATTACACCAATACCTACTTTTGGTCTATTTATTGTTTCCATATTTGCTTTTATAATTATTACCATTATATAATGTAAACAGTTAAAAATAAAGACTCATAAAAAATCATGCAATACAACGATAAAGTTTACGGCAGATTCGAAATTAATGAACCGATTATTTTAAAATTACTTAAACTGCCTCAAATGCAAAGGTTGAAAAAAGTTCACCAAAATGGCATCTATTTTTATTTTTGGCCAAAATTTAACACTAATCGATTTGAGCATTCAATCGGCGTTATGTTGCTGTTAAAAAGGTTTAATGCCGGTTTAGCAGAACAGGTTGCTGGTTTATTGCATGATATTTCCCACCAGGCTTTTTCTCATGTGATTGATTATTTTTATGATAACAATATCAAAGCCGATCATCAGGATTCAATCCATCAAGATTTTATCAATGACAGGGTAATTGAGAAGATTCTTGAATTCGAAGGTTTATCATCAAAAAAAATTGGTAATTTTGCCAATTGGTCGCTTTTGGACAATGATCTGCCTAATTTATGTGCTGACCGGTTGGATTATACATTAAGAGATAGTTTTGCGGCCGGTTTAGCTAGTAAAAAATTGATTAAACAAGTTTTAAATGATTTAAGTGTTGATAAGCGGGGTTTTGTTTTTAACAATTTAGCGCCGGCAAAATTATTAGGAAAATTATCGTTAAAAATGCAGGCCGAAGTTTGGCATTCTGATTGGGGCGAATTATCTTTTTATTTAATGGGAGAAATTTTGAAACATGCTATTGATAAAAAGATTATCAGTATTGAAGATTTTTGGTTGGGCGATAAAGAGTTACTAGCCAAATTAAACTTAATACAAGACCCTTGGATAAATTCCAGGCTGAATTTTATCAAGCGAATTAGGAAAATTAATTTAAAAGGGAGTCGTGATGATTATGATTTAGTATACCCAAATAAATTTAGGGTCATCAATCCCTGGGTTAAAGATAAACGATTAACCGAAGTTGATCCGGAGTTTAAAAAGAATTTTGAGGCATCTAAGGCCAAGGCCAAAATCGGACATTATCTTAAATTTAATATAGGAAAATAGAATCATGTTATTAAAAAAAGAAAAAGTAATTGTGGCGCTATCGGGCGGAGTAGATTCTTCGGTTACTTGTGCTTTGTTATTAGAACAGGGTTATCAGGTAGAAGCGGTTTTTATGAAAAATTGGACTCCGCGTTCAACAGCCGAAGGTTTGTTAATGTGCCCGTTAAATTCTGATGAAAAAGACGCGCGTTTGGTGGCTTCGCAATTAGGCATAAAACTTTCTGTGGTTAGTTTTGAAAAAGAATATAGGCGCGATGTGGTGGATTATTTATTTAACGAATATCAAGAGGGACGAACGCCCAATCCGGATGTTTTGTGCAACAGCCAAGTAAAGTTTAAGCCGTTTTTAAATTACGCTCTTGAACGCGGCGCGGATTTTGTAGCCACAGGACATTATGTCAGGAATAAACAATCAACAAGCGACAAAAAACAAAGTGTAAGTTATCAGTTGTTAAAAGGTTTAGATCCCAATAAAGATCAATCATATTTTTTATATCAAATTACACAGGAACAACTGTCTCATTGTTTATTTCCAATAGGCGAGTATGCTAAGCCGGCTGTCAGACAACTGGCTGATAAATACGGCTTGGCAACGGCTAAAAAACCAGATAGTCAAGGAATTTGTTTTGTGGGCGAAGTTGCCATGAAAGAATTTTTACAACAAAGGATAAAACCGCAAATAGGAGATATTGTTACTACTGAAAATAAAAAAATCGGCGTGCATGAGGGCGTTTGGTTTTACACGATTGGTCAAAGAAAGGGGATTGGTGTTGGCGGAGGCATGCCTTATTACGTAGTTGATAAGGATTTGACGGCTAACAGATTAATTGTTGCTCGTGGAGATCAGGATGAGGCCTTATTTAAACAAGAGATGTTGGTTTCCGAAATTCATTGGATTTCCAATCAAGAGCCAAAACTACCTTTAAAATGTTCGGTTAAAATCAGATACAGGCAAGGTGATCAGGAGTGCGTTATCGAAAAGCAACCATCTACCGCTAACAATTCACAAAAAAATACCAAACTTCAAATTTCCAATCATCTGCTTAAAGTTGTGTTTAAAGAACCCCAGAGAGCCATAACACCGGGGCAGTTTGCGGTATTTTACAGCGATGATGTTTGTCTGGGAGGCGGGAAGATTATATAATAAGGTTATGCTGGCAAAATTGGAAAAAAAGCTTATTGGCTTGATTATTTGGATAATCGCAATTTCCTGTGTGGTTTTTTTTGGCATTGGGGATTATTTAAAATTGGCCGGTTACGCCATAACAATTATTTTTATAATCTTGCCCGATTATCTGTTTGATAATTGGTTAAGATTTCAAAAAACTTTTAGCCCCGAGTTTTTAATCAGAGTTCAGTTTGTTTTGGCTTTAGCAGGATTTTTAAATCTTTTGGGATCATTAGGTTTTTACACTAATCCGCACACTGCTTATTACGATACTTTTGTTCATTTTATAAATCCGGTGATGATTTTTACATTAACCGCGGTGATCCCCATCTTATTGCAAAAAATTATTTTTAAAAAAACCAATCTTTTTATCACTTTATTCATCAACGCTTTGATTATTATTTTTTTGTCCGTGGCCTGGGAATTTTATGAAAGTTTTATCGATCTGATTTTTAAGCATTCCAAAATGTTCGGAGATAATAAAAGTTTTTTGTGGGATACGGGCGAGGATTTGATTGCAGATATTATCGGCGGTGCTTTTGCCTGCTGGTTGATTTATGCCCGCTTTTATGGTTATATAGTGAGGAACGTTAGCTATAAAATTAAATTATGAAGGCCTCCGAAATTCGTCAAAAATATTTGGAATTTTTTAAACAAAAAGGGCATACCATTATTCCTTCGGCTTCTTTAATTCCGGAAAACGACCCTTCTGTTTTATTTACCACCGCCGGTATGCATCCTTTGGTGCCTTTTTTGTTGGGCGAAAAGCACCCATCGGGCAAGCTTTTGGCTTCAGTTCAAAAATGCATTAGAACAGGGGATATTGATGAAGTTGGCGATGCCACCCATTTAACTTTTTTTGAAATGTTGGGCAACTGGAGTTTAGGTAGTTATTGGAAAGAAGAGGCAATCAAATGGAGTTGGGAGTTTTTAACCGATATTAAGTGGCTTGGCCTTGATCCTCAAAAATTGGCTATTACTGTTTTTGCCGGCGATGAAGATTGTCCGTTTGATCAGGAGTCATATGATCTTTGGCGTTCGGTTGGAGTGTCTGAAGAAAGAATTGTCCGTTTAGGTAAAGAAGATAACTGGTGGCCGGCAGGCGGTAAAAACCCCGGTCCCCAAGGTCCGGATACGGAGATTTTTTATTGGACTTCCGCTTCTCAGCCGCCGGCCACATTTGATTCTTCAGATAAAAACTGGGTGGAAATTTGGAACAATGTTTTTATGCAGTATAACCGTACCACTGCCGGTGTTTATGAACCTTTGGTGCAAAAAAACGTTGATACCGGTATGGGTTTGGAAAGAACCGCGGCTGCCTTGCAAGGCAAAAATTCGGTTTACGAAATTGAATTGTTTGTTCCGATTTTAGATTATTTAAAATCTATTGCTAAAGATTATAATGAACAATCAGGAAGGATTATTGCTGACCATATAAAGGCCGCTGTGTTTATTATGTCTGATGACATTGGTATTTTCCCATCTAATCTTAAGCAGGGGTATGTTGTCAGAAAACTCATTAGAAGGGCCGTTCGGCACGCTCGTAAAATAGGGATATCTTTAGAAATTCCACTTACCTCTAATTTAGTTGAATTCATTTTTGAAGCATACGAAGAATTTTATACAGAGATTGGAAAAAATATAAACAAAGTAAAATTGGCTTTAATTAGAGAAGAAGATGCTTTTGAGAAATCTTTGGAAAACGGTTTAAGAAAATTAGATGAAGCTATTGCGCGCAGGCCAAAATCTGACGGAACATTTTGGGAATTACAAGAAGAGATTTCTGATAGATTGCAAAATAAGGAATTGGCTTTTGATCTATTTCAAAATCACGGATTTCCTTTAGAGATGATTATTGAGGAAGCGAGATTAAGGGGTCTTAATTTTGATGAAGAAAAGTTAATTAAAAATTTTAACGAAAAATTAAAAGAACACCAGGGTATTTCCCGCACGGCCTCGGTTGGTATGTTTAAGGGCGGTTTGGCCGATAATTCCGAGCAAGTAGTTAAATACCATACGGCTACTCATTTATTGCATCAGGCCTTAAAGGATGTGTTAGGAGTTCATGCTAATCAAAAAGGTTCAAATATCACAGCCGAACGCTTGCGCTTTGATTTTACTCATCCCGAAAAAATGACACCCGAGCAAATTAAACAGGTTGAAGAAATCGTTAATCGGCAAATTCAGGCGGATTTATCTGTTCATTTTGAAGAAATGAGTGTTGATGAGGCCAAACAAAAAGGCGCCGTTGGTTTGTTTGGCGAAAAATATGGCGATAAGGTCAAAGTTTATTTTATTGGAGATTATTCCAAGGAGATCTGTGGCGGTCCGCACGTTGAACATACGGGTACTATGGGCCACTTTAAAATAGCCAAAGAAGAAGCCGTTTCGGCTGGAGTTAGAAGGATTAAGGCTATTCTTAGCTAAAACTATTGACATCTTTGTAAAAAAGAGTAATATTTGTTGTTAATCTACAAATATGGAGTTTTTAAACAGCTTTCTGTGTAAAATCAGAGGATATATTAGCAGCATAAAATTGGACGCTTTTACCGTCCTTTGTTTGGCTTTCGCCTTAGTGGTAGCTGTACCTCTTTTTATTTGGTTTGTTTGGCTTATTTTTTTTCAGCCGATTAATGATGGTAAACCAAACGATTATTACGGATCTGATAGGGGTTATTTAAAGCACGCCGATTATGTTACTTTATACGGTGAACCCATTATCGGTTCTGATCCTAAAACTTTTAAGGCCTTGCCCGTCGCTGGTTTTGCTAAGGATAAAAATAATATCTATTTGGGCGGCAAAAAACTAGAAAATATTGATTACACCACCTTTTCATTTGTTGACGAAGTTGAAAAAACAATAAGCTTAAAAGCTGGATTGGCAGTTGAAAAGGAGTATTTTAAAGATAAGAATAATGTTTTTTATTACTATTTTGAATATGATGGAGACAAGCCTAAAGAAATGCGTGGCTATATAGTAAAAAAAATCGAAGGAGCTGATCCAGCCAGCTTTGTTATGGTTAATAATATTTTTGCTAAAGACAAAAATCATGTTTATGAATATGATCAAATACTTAGCGGAATTGACGGCGAGACCTTTGAACTTTTAAATGACAACTCAAAAAGTTATACCACTGGTTATGTAAAGGATAAAAACAATGCTTACCACATTGGCTTTAAGAACAAAGGATCACAGGTTAAAATAATTAATGGCGTAGATTTGCTCACTTTTAAACTTTTAATCAAAGGCGAGTCGGAGGAGTTAGATAAATTAGCCAGAACTACAGATAATAATCTTGACTACGCTTTGGATAAAAACTTTATCTATTTGCATGATAAAAAATTGTTTAACGTAAGCACTTTAACTGTTTATGAAAAATGCCGCTTTGTCAAAGATCAGGATTTTGTTTATTTTTATAGCAGCACTGAGGGTTGGCAGGCAATAAATAACGCCGATGTTCAGAGTTTTAGACAAACCAACGAAGAATGTTATATGAATGATAACAGTAATCTATATAAAACAATGGGCGGAGGAATGGGTGAGAACGACGTTGTGATTGCACAACCTGGAGTTGATTTTGAAACTTTTGAAGTAATAAAAGATAATAATGGTGAAGCGACGGAATATGCCAAGGACAAAAATTTTAATTATTTTAAGGTGCAAAAAATTGAAGGTTCGGACGTAAATAGCTTTAAAATCTTTAATTATTCACTTGCTAAAGATAATAACAATATTTACTCTTATGGAAAAATTTTAGCTGGAGCTGACGCAACTAGTTTTGAGAAAAAACAAGGCGTGCTGAAGGGCTACGGTGATTACGAAATAACGTATTATCAGGACAAAGATTCTATTTTTCTACTTATCGGCGAGCAGCGTATCAGTTTATTAAGATTTGATAATGAAAATTTTGAAGATATTAAAATCCTCGGATCCAACCATGTCTATGCCAAAGGAAAAAGGAATATTTATTACCTACCAGGGCCAACGCCAGTAATTATTAATGCCGATTATGACAGCTTTGAAGTCGTTGGTGATGGGTTCGCAAAGGACAAAAATAATGTATTTTTTTATAAAACCATTATACCTTTTGCGGATACTGTTACATTTGTTAAAGAAGCATATGATAAGTATAAAGATAAAAACGCAATTTTTATTATGCAGAACTATTTGTGCATTCCCAACGGAGGCACGCAAAAGCTTTTAAGATATGAAAATGAAGATTTTGCTAATTTTAAAGAATTAGCAAAAAGGGGATGCTATTATAGGGGCAAAGACGTAATTTATTTTGATGATAAGGTTGTTGCTGGGGCTGATTACGACTCTTTTGAAGGAATTGATTATTCTGCTTATGGTAAAGATAAAAATTATGTTTATAAAGAAGGTAAAATGGTGCCTAATGCCGATCCGGCTACCTTTGATTTTGACCAAAACTAACCGGCCGGTCCGCCTTCTTGACATATTTTTTTGATAGTGTAGAATATACCCATTAAGCTGTTAGATATTTACAAATAGTAAAAATTAGCTTATTTTAGCGGAAATCTCTCTATCAAGCGCGAGAAACGGTTAAAACAGTGGCGGGCAGATATAGAGAATTCCTTTTTTGTTACCATAAATGTCAGACGAACAATCAAAATCCAATAAAAAGGGGTTTATAGAGGCAATCGGCACCATTGAAGAATTGCTGCCGGCGGCCAGTTTTAGGGTAAAATTGGATAATGGGCATGAAATTTTAACTCATCTTTCCGGTAAAATGCGGATGTTTAACATTCGTTTGGTGCCTGGGGATAAAGTTAAAGTGGAAATGACTCCTTACGATTTAACCAAGGGCAGAATAACATTTAGAATGTAACATATGAAAGTACGCACTTCAGTTAAAAAAATCTGCAAGGATTGTAAAATAACCAGGCGCAAGGGCCGGGTTGTTTGCTTATGTAAAGTGCCTAAGCATAAACAAAGGCAAGGTTAAATATAAATTTAAATTAATTTAGTATGGCTATCAGAATTGCAAGCGTTACTTTACCTAACGAAAAAAGAGTGGAAGTCGGTTTACGTGCCATTTATGGCATTGGTTTACCGCGTTCCCAAAAGATTTTAGCCGCTTTAAAAATCAATCCAGATACCAGAATCAAGAATTTAACCGAAGCTGAAGCTAACTCTTTGCGCGAACATATTGAAAAAAGCTTTAAAGTTGAAGGCGAGCTTAAGCGTGAGGTTATGTCCAATATTAAACGGCTTAAAGAAATAAAATGCTTTAGAGGTACCAGACATCAAAGAAATTTACCGGTTCGCGGACAACGCACTAAAACAAATTCCCGGACAGTCAGAGGTAACGTTAGAAGAACCATGGGTTCAGGTAGAAAAGACGCTAACCAAAAAACCTAATCAATTTAGCAATTAATTATTTTATTAATCAATTATCAAGATGGCGGAAGTAAAATCAGCGGCTCCAGCAGCGGCAAACAAAAAAAAGAAGAAAATCAAGCGCGTTCTTAAACGTGGCCAAGCCCATATTCAGGCAACTTACAATAACACCATAATTACCATTACCGATACGGTGGGTAATGTTGTTGGCGCTTCTTCGGCCGGAGCTTGCGGTTTTAAGGGACCTAAAAAATCCACTCCTTATGCCGCCGGCGTGATAGTTAAAAATTTGTTGGAAAAGCTTAAAGAAATCGGCTTGCAGCAAGTTGATGTTTTTGTTAAAGGCGTTGGCAGTGGCCGCGAAGGCGCTATCAGGGCATTGCACGCCAATGGTTTGGAAGTTGTTTCCATTAAGGATATGACCCCGATTCCTCATAACGGTTGTAGGGCTCCAAAACCAAGAAGAGTTTAAGGTTTATTTTAAATTAAAAATTCATATTTTAAATTATCTCGTATGGGTAGAAACCTAGGTCCAAAATCAAAGCAGGAAAGGCGCGAAGGCATGAGCTTATTTTTAAAGGGTGATAAAAATTTATTGCCCAAGAATCCGGTTATTAAGCGTCCTTTTCCTCCGGGCATGCACGGCCCTAACATGAAATCTAAGCGTTTATCGGGCTATGGTATTAGGTTACGTGAAAAGCAGAAAGCTAAAAAAATCTACCGTTTGTTGGAAAAAGAATTCCATAATTATTTTGTCAAAGCCAATCGATTGGCCGGAGATACTTCCGAAAATTTGTTAAGATTATTGGAAACCAGATTTGACAACATAGTTTACCGTTTGGGTTTTGCCGATAGCCGTGATCAAGCCAGGCAATTGGTCAGCCACGGGCACTTTTTATTGAATGGCAAAAAAGCTCATATTCCCAGTAATGATTTAAAGGTAGGGGATATTATTACCTTAGGCGCCACCGGAGCAGGCAAAAAATATTGGCAGGAGAGAATTGCCAAGCTGGCTAAAGTAGAAACTCCAGGTTGGGTAGCTTTAAATCCTACTGATTTTTCCGGTAAAGTTATTAGTTTGCCGGCCAAGGCGGATTTAATCGCACCATTTGACGCCACATTGATTATTGAATTTTATTCTCGTTAGTTTTTAATATTATTAAGAGGGCAAAATAATATGAGCATATTACTTCCCACAAAATTAGAGTTTAAAGAAGCCAAAGGCAATCGGGCAACTGTGGTAGTTGAACCGTGCTATCCGGGTTACGGTGTTACCATTGGCAACGCTTTAAGAAGGGTTTTGCTTTCATCTATTAAGGGTTCGGCCATTACTTCTTATAAACTTAAAGGCGCGCCGCATGAATTTACTTCTTTGCCCTTTGTTAAAGAAGATGCCGTGGAAATTTCCATTAACGTTAAAAAAATCCGCGTGCATGTTTTTAGCGACGAACCGGTTATTTTAAATTTACATGTTAAGGGTGAAAAAATAGTAACTGCCGGGGATATTGAAAAAAATTCCTTGGTAGAAATTGCCAATCCTGATGAAGTTATCGCCACGTTAACGGATAAGGGAGCTAATTTTGAAATGGAATTAGTGGCCGAAAAAGGTTACGGCTATGTAACTGTGGAAGATAGGATCAAAGAAAAAGTAGATTTAGGCACCATTATGGTTGATGCCATTTATTCTCCACTTACCAAAGTCGGTTTTGACGTAGAAAACATCCGTTTAGGCGAAAGAACTGATTTTGAAAGATTGGTCTTAAAAATTGAAACCGATGGAACTGTTACTCCAAAAGCGGCAATTGCCGAAGCCAGCGATTTGCTCTTAAAGCATTTTATGTTTGTTTATGAAAATTCCGCTGAAGCTGAAGAAGTTGTTAAACCGAGCAAGATAGCAGTTGATGCTGATGGCGAAGAAGTTGAAGTAGAAAAAAAAGCTAAGAAAAAAGGCAGAACCAAAAAAAGCGAATAAAGAATATTGAATAAGCAATAAGCATTATGCGACACCGCAAGAAAAAAATTACATTAAGCCGGGCTAAAGCTCCTCGCCAGGCCCTGCTCAACGGCTTGATTTGCCAGGTTATTTTATACGAAAAAATTACCACTACCCAGGCCAAGGCGCACGCCATTAAGCCGTTGGTGGAAAAAGTTATTACCAGAGGCAAAGTTGATAATTTGTCCAACCGCCGTTTGCTCTTGGCTAAATTGCCTATAAAAAAAGCAGTGAGCAAAGTTTTTGAAGTTTTAGGACCAAAATATAAAGAACGCAGCGGAGGTTATTTGAGAATTATTAAATTAGGCCACAGGTTGGGCGATAACGCCGATATGGTCCAAATTGAACTGGTTTAGTTTTGTTTAAGCAATATCAGATTTATAAATTTATGTTAAATATAGTAAGAGCCAAATATTTACTGGATGCCACAGATCAGGTTGCCGGACGCTTAGCCACCAAGGTTGCCATTTTATTGATGGGTAAAAACGTGGCTAGCTATCGCCCTAACTATGATCATGGCGCAACGGTGGAAATTACCAATGTTTCTAAGTTAAAGTTTACCGGTAAAAAAATGATTGATAATGTTACCCGCACTTTTTCTGGTTATCCAGGGGGCCTTAAAACAACGCCTTTAGCTAAAAGTTTTGAAAACGACCCCTGCAAGGTTTTTAAAAGAATTATTTCCAACATGCTGCCAAAAAACAAGCTTAGGCCCAAGATGCTTAAACGGCTGCATTTAAACAAATAAACTGATAAATTTTTTATGACCAGTATTACGGAAAAAACAGCCAAGCCGGCCAGAAAAAAAGCTCCGGTTAAAGCGGAAGTTAAAGAAGCGGCTTTAATTGAAATCAAAGCCGAGGCCAAACAGGGCAAACCGATTCATCACGATGAATCAGAGGCCAAAAAAGGCAAAAAGCTGCCTTATCTTTACAGCGTGGGCAAGCGTAAAACCGCCGTGGCCAGAGTTAGATTTTATCCCAAAGATGAAAGAACCGATTTTATCGTTGATGGAGTTGATTATAAAACACGCTTTCCTTACTCCGAATATCAATTGATCGTTGAACAAACCTTAAAAAAGGTGGATATGCTCGGCAAGTACTTTATTACCGTTAAACTTGCTGGTGGCGGCATAAAATCTCAGGCCGAAGCGGTTAGACACGGCTTAGCCAGAGTGATTTTAAAATTTGATGAAACTTTAAGAAAAACCTTAAAAGGTGATGGCTTGCTAACCAGAGATTCTCGTAAGAAAGAACGCAAGAAACCGGGCTTAAAGAGAGCCAGACGCGCGCCGCAATTTGCCAAACGTTAATATAAATTTAAAAATCCGTCGAAATCAATTGACGGATTTTTTGTTGTCATTTTTATGCGGCGCGCCTAACTCTCTATATTCATCAGCGCTTGTTCAATTTCTTCCAAAGTATTTAATGTTACCAAACTTTGCCTGTAGTTTGTAGCATTGGTAAGCCCTTTAACGTACCATAAGAGCTGTTTGCGCAATTCCAGCAACCCATGGGTACCTTTTGTCTCAAATGCCACCTGCGCGTGTTCTAGAGCAATTTTACGCTTTTGAGGCCAGCTTAAATCGGTAAATTGACCTGTTTTTAAGTATTCTTTAATTTGATTAAAAATCCATGGCCTACCGTAAACACCATGAGCAATACCCACCCCATCCGCACCGGTTAATTCCAAAACTTCTTTAACTTTTTGCGGGTCGTAAAGTCCGCCATTAGCCAGTAAAATTCCTTTAAACTGTTTTCTAACTTGTTTAATATAATCATAATCAACTTCTTCTACCCAAGGTGCTTCAAATGACCTACCATGAATCATAATCGCGGCCACCGGTAAATCTTTAACTTTTTCAATCAATTCCAAGCTGCAATGCACAGAGCATTTATCGGTTGATTTGATTTGAGTTCTGGTTTTAAAAGAAACTGGCAAACCATGCGCTCCCTCGATTGTGGCTTGGATTATTTGATAGGATTTTTCAAGATCTCTTAATAAAGAAACGCCACTACCGTGGCCGGCTACTTTTTTTGCCGGACAACCGAAGTTGATATCAATACCATTGGGTCCAATTTCATCAGCCACTACTTGGGCGGCTTTATAAAATAATTCAGGATCATTGCCGCCAAGCTGGATAATTACCGGTCGTTCGGCATCTAAAATTTTTACCATATCCATGGTTTTTTTGCCTTTGTGGGCCAAGGCCTGCACCATGGTCATTTCGGAATAAACAACATCAGCCCCGTAATTATGGCAAATTAATCTGAACGGCAAATCAGTCACGCCGCACATGGGTGCAAGAGCGACAATCGGTTTTTTTAGTTTTGTCCAAAAATTTTCCATATTAAAGTAAAAATAATTATAACAGTTTTTTTCAAATAAATCAAGTATATCGGTCAAATAAATTTTTGCCAAAAAGCAATATTTTTGTTATAATATGCTGAAGTTTATGGAATATTCTGAGAACAAAATAGCTCGAAATACCAGCTTATTTACTTTAGCATTGGTGTTGCAAAAGTTAATCAGCTTTATTTATTTTTCTTACATTGCCGTTAAGCTTGGTGCTGGTAATTTAGGTAGTTATACATTTGCTTTATCCTTTACAACTATCTTTGCCGTTTTTATTGATCTAGGTCTTGCTAACGTGTTAATCAGAGAAGCGGCCAAATTTAAAGATAAATGTCAGCAATATTTGGGCGCGGTAATGGCGTTAAAAATTCCGTTGGCTTTGCTCACCTACACGGCAACAATAATTGCCATAAATTTTTTATCGGATAAAGAATTGGTTAGGCAATTGGTTTATTTATCAGGTTTGATTATGTTGGTTGATTCGTTTACCTTAACTTTTTACGCTTTTTTGCGAGGCAGGCAAAATTTACAGTTCGAGGCCATCGGTACAATAATTTTTCAGTTGATTGTTTTTATTTCCGGCGTGATAATCGTCAATTTAACCCAGGATTTAAGAATTTTAATCTTAGCTATTCTTATTGCCAGCTTGTTTAATTTTATTTATTCGGGAATTTTACTAAAAGTTAAATTGGGTTTGAAATTTTTTAAGGCCTTTGATAAAAGCATTATTAAATCATTGGTAATCTTTACAATTCCTTTTGCCTTGGCAGCGATATTTACCAAGGTCTATGCCTATATTGATACGGTTTTTTTGCATCAATTAGCCGGGCCCGAAGCAGTTGGCTATTACAGCTTGCCCTATAAGCTGACTTTTTCTTTGCAGTTTATTCCTATGGCTTTTATTGCTTCGTTGTATCCGGCTTTTTCCAGCTACTTTGTTTCCAATAAGCAACTGCTGGCTAAATATTTTGCCAGAGGTATGGTTTATCTTGGTTTAATCGCCATGCCGGTAACTTTTGGCGTTATTGCTATTGCTCAACCCCTGATTTTTAAAATATATACGGCCGAATATTTGCCCTCGGTACTGGCTCTGCAGATTTTAATTTCTTCATTGCCGTTTTTGTTTTTAAATTTTCCTTTGGGTGCATTGTTAAATGCCTGTGATAGGCAAACGCGCAACACTATAAATATCGGCATTACCATGGTAGTTAATATTATTTTAAACTTGATTTTGATTCCGCGTTTTAGTTTTATCGGCGCGGCCATAGCATCAAGTGTTAGCACTGTTTTAATGTTTGTTTTACAAATGATTGTGGCCAAACAAATTGTGGTTATCAACTATAGTTTTTTGCTTAAAAAATTAGGAGTTTCTTTGCTGGCCGGATTGGCTATGTATTTATATATTATTTATCTTTTGCCCGCTATCAGCTTTATCGTTCTGGTGCCAATCGGCGCGCTTATTTATTTATTGATTCTATGGTTATTTAAAGGCATTAGCAAAGAAGAGGTTGTTATATTTTTACAAAGTGTTTTTAAAAGGGTTTGATTATGAAAATTTTATTGGTAACCATGGAATGGCCGCCTTTTAAAGGAGGAGTAGGGAATTACTATTTTAATTTGGTCAAAAATTTAACTGGCCAACAAATTAAGGTATTTGAAGTAGGGCCAAAGTTATTTTATAGATTTTTTTGGCCAAAATGGTTGAAATTGTTTTTTGAAATCAGGCGCCAGATAAAAAAAGAAAAACCTGATTTAATTTGGGTGGGGCAAGTGTTGCCGGTTGGCGAAGCAACTTATTTAATTAAAAAGTTTTTTCATATTCCGTATTTTGTTTCTACGCACGGCTTGGATATTATGCTGCCGCAAAGATCGCTTAGAAAAGAAAAGGCCCTAAAGCAGGTTTTGGATAATGCCGAATTTATTACGGCAAACAGTAATTTCACCAAAAATGAACTTTTAAATTTAGGTTATGATGATAATAAAGTGGTAGTGGTTTATCCGTGTCCGCATGTTAGCTTAAATCTTAAAGCTGATAGCTCAAAACTTGAAGAGATAAAACAAAATTTAAGCTTGCAAGGAAAAAAAGTTTTACTAACGGTCGGACGTTTGGTTAAAAGAAAGGGTCAGGACGCGGTTATTAAGGCACTACCGGAATTATTACAAAAATTTCCAAATTTGGTTTATTTAATAGTCGGAGAAGGGCCGGAAAGCTTAAAGCTTAAAACTCAAAGCTTAAAGCTGGGTCTGGAAAATAAAGTTATATTTTTAGCAAATGTTAGTGATGAAGAATTGTCATGGTATTATCAGACGGCTGATGTATTTGTTATGCCGGCACAAAATTTAGCCGGCGATGTGGAAGGTTTTGGCATTGTTTATTTAGAGGCCGCATCCTTTGGATTACCGGTAGTGGCGGCCAGTTGTGGGGGAGTTATGGAGGCGGTTTTAAATGAACAAACCGGATTATTGGTTGAACCAAGCAACTCAAAAGATTTGATAGAAAAAATCAGTCGATTATTAGCTGATCAGGAATTCCATCAAAGATTGGGTAATGCTGCAAAAGCCAGAGTGGAACAAGAATTTATTTGGAGTAAACAAGCTGGTGCATTAAATAAAATAATTCAATCCTATGCCAAGTGATAAAAAAATAAATGTAATAATGTTTAACATGTCCTCGTATTCCGATTGGGCTCGTCGGGGCGTAGTTAACCGCAATTGGCAAATTTTACAACAGCTATTGGTTAATGAAAAAATTAATAAAATTATTGCTGTAGATTTTTTGCCACACACCTTTAAAAGAGGTTTAAGGGTTTTAAAAGAAGATTTATTAACCAATAATTTAAGCGGACAAGTAAATCGTTTATTTTTAGGCCAAACAACCAAAATTAGCGATAAGCTGGTTATTTATTCCACCATTTTAAGTTTGTTTTCCGTAAAAAAACTTTATCAACAGATCGCTAATTTGGCAAAATCTTTTTTTAACCAGGAAGATTTTATTATTTGGTCGTTTTATCCATTAGCTGTCAATTACTTTGATCAGCTGGAGCCAACATTAAAAGTTTTTGACGCCGTGGATAATTGGTCTGAGCATCCTTCATTGATTCGCTTTAAAAACCGCTTACTAGACAATTATAAAATTATTGATCAAAAAGCCGATATAATTTTTACTGTTTCCAACGAATTGGAAAATTTATTCGCGCATAAAGAAAAAATCCATTGGGTTCCCAATGGCGTTGATTTAAAGCATTTTCAAAAAGATTTTCCTTTAATTAATCGCGATATCGGCCATATTCCTCATCCCATTATTGGTTATATTGGCACGATCCAAGAGCGTTTTGATGTTGATTTGGTTGAATATCTTGCAATTAGCAATCCTGAAAAATCCTTGGTTTTAGTAGGGCCGGTTTGGCAAAAAGAAATTAAAGATCAGTTGGCAAAATTTAAAAATGTATATTTTTTGGGGCGTAAAAGCTATGAAGCATCACCAATGTACATCCATCAGTTTGAAGTGGGCATTATTCCTCATAAAATTGATAAGTTTATCAAATCAACTAATCCCATGAAGATTTACGATTATCTGGCCTGCGGCAAACCGGTGGTTTCTACTCAAAGTTTAGGTTTGCCGGAATTTTTGGATTTCGTTGCCGTAACTACGGATTATCAAAAATTTCAAGATGCCATAGTGGAAGCATTGAGATCCGATAGTGATGCACTGCGACGACAAAGGATTGCCTTGGTAAAGGAGCACAGTTGGCTCAAGCGATCCGAAAGGATGTTGGAGATAATTTTTCAAAAATTATGAAATTATCCATTATTATTGTTTCCTGGCAAGTTAAAGATTTATTGGAAAATTGTTTGCGATCAATTTATGCCAAATTGGTGGATTTGAATTTTGAAGTAATTGTCGTTGATAACAATTCCACAGATGGCACGGTAGAAATGGTCCGAAGTAATTTTCCCCAAACCAAAATCTTAGCCAGCCGGAATAATTTGGGTTTTGCCCGAGCCAACAATTTGGGCCTAAAAAATTCCAGCGGCGATTTTGTGTTGTTTTTAAACCCTGATACTGAATTTTTTGATTCTTCATTAACTCGGGCCATTAATTTTATTGCTCATGATAAGAAAATCGGAATTTTAGGTGCTCGACTTTTAAATGCCGATTTGACTTTGCAGCCATCGGTTAGGCGCTTTCCCGCACTTTTTGATCATTTAATAATGATGTTTAAGTTGCATCATTTGTTTTTGTTAAAACGCTACTTAGCTCTTGATTTTAATTACGATAAAACGCAAAACGTGGAGCAGGTTATGGGTGCCCTTTTTTTGGTTAGCAGGCAATGTTTGAATAAAATAGGTTTTTGGGACGAAAAATATTATCTATGGTTTGAAGAAGTTGATTTTTGCCAGCGCGCTATAGGTGCCGGTTTTAAAGTAGTATATTTTGCTCAAACCGAAATAATCCATTATGGCGGACGCAGTTTTAACCAAGAAAAATTCAATTTAAAAAAGCAGTGGATTTTTAGCCTTAGCCGCTTAAATTATATTAAAAAACACCAAAGCGTGTTGGCATATTGGCTTATTTTTCTGCTAACGCCAATCAGTTTATTTTTATCAATTATGCCCGTAAAAAATGATCGCTAATTTTAATTTTAAATATTTTAAATTTGCTTTGCCAATATTTTTGGCAATTGAAATTTTGTCGTTTTTGGGATCAATTTTTCCCTACGTTAATCCGGTAATTTTTATATTTTTGGCACTGGCAACGATTATTTTATCAATTTATGATTTGCGCTTTGGTTTGTATTTGATTTTGAGCGAGTTGTTAATTGGCTCTAAAGGGTATTTATTTTATTTAACCATTCAGGATTTTAAAATTTCTTTACGGTTAGTTTTATTTGCTATAGTTTTATTGATTTGGCTTTGGGAATTTTTGCGAAAAAAACAGTTAGAATTTTTTACAACAAATTATTGGAAATATTTTTTAGTTTTTGGCGTGTTTGTTTTATTGGCAATTTTACAGGGTTGGCTCAGAAATCAAGGGCTTACTTGGTACCAGGATTTTAACGCTTGGCTGTTTTGGCTGTTGGCGCCAGTATTTTTTATTGTTATAAATTCCAGACAGAAAATAAATGAGTTTCTGGGCATTTTTTTTGCCTGCGTGATTTATTTATCTGTAAAAACACTTTTTTTACTGATTTGGTTTGCTTATAGCGCGCCACACCTGACCGTTGATATTTACCAATGGTTAAGAATAAGCGGTTTGGCCGAAGTAACCTTTATTGCCGGAAATTTTTACCGCATTTTTATGCAATCGCAGATTTTTTTGCTAACAGGATTTTTTATATCTTTGGCTTTATTGGTTTTTCAATTTAACCGGCGCATTGATAAAATTGTTTTGTGGTTAACTTTAATTTTAAGCAGCACGGCGATTTTGGCCAGCTTATCCAGAAGTTTTTGGGTAGGGCTATCGGGTGCTTTGGTAATTTTGACAATTTACGCAATTGTAAAAAAAATCTTTGATTACAAAATAATTTTTAAGGGTTTGGCTTTGGCAGTTGTAATTTTGTTTGGAGAAATATTTTTTTTGCAAATCATTACCGGAAATTATTGGCAAGTGGCTGTAGGCAATAGGGTTGGCAGTATTAATCTTGATGCTGCCGGGATTAGTCGTTTGCAACAACTAACTCCTTTAAAAAATAACATTATTGATAATATTTTTTTGGGCGCCGGTTTTGGTAAAACCGTAACCTATGTTTCTCAAGATCCCAGAGTACTTAAAAACAATCCCAACGGAAATTATTTAACCTATGCTTTTGAATGGGGATATTTGGATATTTGCCTTAAACTGGGTTTATTAGGGCTCTTGGCTTACTTGGCATTCATTGCTAAGATAGGCATGGATTGCTTAAAATCCGGCCCTTTGGGTATGGGTTTATTTTGGGGCCTTATTGCCTTGTTGATAGTATCTATGTTTAGCCCATATTTAAACCACCCTTTGGGCATAGGCATTTTGCTGTTTACGGCATCTATTTCATTATTTTTAAAGAATAACCATGGAAATTAAAAGCGCACGTTTAGCCATTTGCTTGGTAACCAGCAACGCCGGTAAATATTTGCCTTTTTGCTTGAATTCTTTGATGAATCAAGATTTTAAAGATTTTATTATTTTAGTGATTGATAACGGTTCTAGTGATGATACGGTTAAGTTTTTTCAAGAATCCTATCCAAATCTGCCCTTAGTGCGCCATCCGCAAAATTTGGGTTACGCTAAGGCTCATAATCAGGGCATTGCCTGGACCAAAAGCGAATATTTCATGCCTTTAAACCAGGATATTATTTTGGAGCCGAATTATTTATCACAAGCCGTTGCTTATCTGGATAATCACCCGCAAACAGCGGCAATTTCGGGTAAACTTTATTATTGGGATTTTAACGGAAATATAAAGACAAAAATTATCGATACGGCAGGTTTAAAGATTTTTAAAAATCATCGGGTGGTAGAAATAGGTCAAGGCCAAGAAGATGATGGGCAATTTGAAAAAACAGAAGAGGTTTTTGGCGTTTCCGGAGCCGCGCCTATTTATCGTCGCAGTGCCTTGGAGCAAGTTAAGATCGAAGCCATCCACGGTAAAGCGGCAGAATATTTTGATGAAGATTTTTTTTCGTACAAAGAAGATGTTGATTTGGCTTATCGTTTTCAATTAGCGGGCTATTCTGCCGTTTATTTGCCAAGCGCCGTAGCTTATCATGATAGAACAACAAAAGGCAATAATGATTTAAGCGATAAAGCGACCCGTTTGTACCGCAAGGGTAAGGATAGGCAGGTTAAAATTTATTCCTATAAAAATCATTTATCGGCCATTTATAAAAATGAGTTTGTTGCCAATTTATTTAAGTATTTTTGGCCGATATTTTTTTATGAATGCAAAAAACTGATTTATCTGGTTATATTCGAGCCAGCAACGCTTAAGGGTTTATCGTTATTTTTTAAGCAAAAAAAGAAAATGTCAGCTAAACGTAAATATATTATAAAAAATATCAGAAAAATATCGTCATTTGATTTGGTTAAATGGTTTAATTAATATGGATTTATCAATCGTTATTTTAAATTATCAACAAAAGGGCTTGGTTAAATATTGCTTAAAAAATTTATTGTCTTTGGATATTCCCCTTAAATATGAAATAATTGTTGTTGACAATAATTCCCATGATGGCTTGGATCGTTTAATCAGCGAGCAATTTTTAAGAGTTAAGTTTATTCAAGCCGGTCAAAATAGGGGATACGCAGCCGGTAATAATTTAGGGATTAAAGCTGCAAGCGGCAAGTATATTTTAATTTTAAATCCCGATATCAGAATTTTAAGCAACGCTATCATGGGTTTATATAATTTTATGGAAGCCAATCCAAATGCTGGATTGGCTGGCCCTAAAATTTTAAATCCGGATAACAGTTTGCAGTATACTTGTTCGCGTTTTCCTGATTGGCGTTTGCCCTTTTACAGGCGAACTTCTTTAGGCGCGACATCTAGGGGTAAATTATGGTTAAACCGTTATTTGATGCTGGATTGGAACCATGAGGAGAATAAAAAAGTCGATTGGTTGTTTGGCGCCTGTTTAATAGTTAAAAAATCCGCTTTGGAAAATGTTGGTTTGTTGGATGAAAAATATTTTTTGTACATGGAAGATTTGGATTGGTGCCGAAGATTTTGGGAAAACAAGTGGCAGGTTTGGTATGTGGCCGGCGCCTGCGTGATCCATTTTCACCAGCGAACTTCGGCTGAAAAAGGTTTATGGCTGGCCTTTTTTTCCAAAACGGCCCGCATCCATTTGGCCAGTTGGTTAAGTTATTTTAATAAATTTAGAAATAAATCCTTGCCAAAACATGATTAAATATAAAATTTGCCAAAAATGACGTTTTTAGCTATAATATATTGATATTAATTTATATGAATACACCCATAAATCCTTCGGATGAGTATCAAATCCGCTTGCAAAGATTAACTAAAATCAATGCTTTAGGCATCGATGCTTATCCAAAAAATGTTCAACGTTCTCATTTGATTAATGAGGCAATCTCTGATTTTGAAGAACTTGAAAAATCATCCGCCGTATTATCTTTAGCCGGCAGGATCAGATCTATTCGTTTGCATGGTGGTTCCTGTTTTATTCATCTTGAAGATGAATCCGCAAAAATGCAGGCCTATTTTAAGCAGGATGTTTTGGGTGATGAGCAATACGGATTTTTCAATGACAGTTTTGATATCGGCGATTTTATTTCAATAACCGGTACATTATTTACTACCAAAAGGGGAGAAAAATCGCTATTAGTTCAAAGTTTTACCCTGCTCTCAAAGGCCCTTTTACCTTTGCCGGAAAAATGGCACGGTTTAAATGACGTGGAAACCAGATTTAGGCAACGCTACTTGGATTTATTGGCCAATCCCGAGGTCAGGCAAATTTTTAATAAACGCAGCCAAATTGTTCAATTTATCAGAAATTATTTTATCAATCTTGGTTTTATCGAAGTGGATACGCCAATTTTGCAATTGCTGGCATCGGGCGCCATTGCCAAGCCGTTTAAAACTCACCATAACGCTCTTGATACGGAAATGTTTTTAAGAGTAGCACCGGAACTGTATTTAAAAAAATTAGTGGTGGGTGGATTTGAAAAAGTTTTTGAAATTGCCCGTTGTTTTAGAAATGAAGGCGTTGATTTTGCGCATAACCCCGAATTTACCCAAATTGAATTTTATTGGGCCTACAAAAATTATAACGATTTAATGGGAGAAATGGAAAAATTTTTACCTGCTTTGGTTAGAGAGGTTTGCGGGGATTTAACGATCGAATACGACGGCCATAAAATAAATTTTGCCGGTCCTTATCAGCGCGTTGATTTTAGAGAAGCTCTGCTTAACGAATCCGGAATCGATTTGGATAAATATGATTCTTCCGCTTTAGCTAAAGAAGCCAAAAAGAAAGGCCTGGCTGTTGAGTCCTCTTGGGGTAAAGGCAAATTAGCCGATGAACTTTATAAAAAATTCGTTCGACCAAAATTGATTAACCCGACTTTTGTGATTAACCATCCGATTGAACTTTCCCCCTTAGCAAAAAAAATGACCGATCGTCCTAATTACGTGGAAAGGTTCCAACTTATTATTGGCGGAAGGATTGAATTGATGAATGCCTTTACCGAACTTAACGATCCTCTAGACCAAGAAGCCAGGTTTGCTTTTCAATCCGAATTGGCTGCCAAAGGAGATGATGAAGCCATGGGTAATGATAATGATTTTGTAACAGCTTTAAAATACGGCATGCCTCCCACTGCCGGTTTGGGTATGGGTATAGATAGATTGGTTAATATTTTAACCAACACTCATAACATTAAAGAAGTTATTTTATTCCCAATTTTAAAACCCGAAGAAGAAAGCAGAAAAGTCAAATAAATGAAAATTTTATTGGCCACCCATAATCCTGCTAAAATTCAATCGTACCGTCAAAAATTGGGCAAAATCGGGGTCGAATTCTGTACTCTTGATGATTTGGGCATAAAAGAAAAATATCAGGAAATTGGCAACACTTTTGAAGAAAATGCGCGCGATAAGACCCTATTTTATTATAATCTTTCACAAATGCCCACGCTGGGAGATGATGGCGGATTTGAAATAGATTATTTTAATGGTGAACCGGGTGTTAAAAGCAAAAGGTGGCTGGGATACGAGGCCAGTGACGAAGAATTGGTTAATCATTTAAAAAAAATCATCCCAACAATACCCATTGATCAAAGAAGCGCCAGATTTGTGGCGGTAAGCTGTTTAGTAAATAATCCGGAACAAATCCATTTATTTAAAAATACCAAAGAAGGATATATTACCAATGATATCAGAGACGATTATCCGGTTGGTTTCCCTTATCGCTGTTGCTTTGTCAGTTCGGATTTTAATAAGCATGTCCAGGATTTAACGGAATCAGAAAGAGAAGCAATCAGCCATCGTTTAAAAAATTTGGAATCTTTAAAACAATATCTGCTGAATTAATCGGTTTAGCAAAAATAAATATATGTTGGATATTAATAAAATTCGTAATAATAAAAATGAAATTGAGCAGGCCTTATTAAAAAGATTAAAGTCGGATGATTTTAATCTGGATGAAATTATCTCTTTGGATGATGCGCGCCGTGAATTGATTAAAAAATGCGATGATTTAAAATCTCAAAGAAATCAGGTTTCCAAAAGCAAACCTACTCCAGAAGTCATTGCTGCTATGAAAAAAGTCGGCCAAGAAATTAAAGAGTTGGACGATCAACTGGCTAAAGTTAATTTGGAACTTCAGGAAAAATTATCCGCTTTACCCAATTTACCGGCCTCAGATGTGGTTGCCGGTGGTAAAGAAAATAACCAAGTGCTTAAAGTATTTGGAAAAAAACCGAATTTTTCGGTTGGAAAATTTTTAATTAAAGATCATGTGGAGTTAGCTACCTCGCTTGGGTTAATAGATTATGAAAGGGCAGTTAAAATGTCCGGCTCCGGTTTTTGGGCCTACACAGGTGTCGGTGCGGTTTTGGAATGGGCATTATTGAATTATTTTATCGATTTTCACCGCCAAAATAAGTACGAATTTTTATTGTTACCATTTTTACTTACCGAACAATCCGCCTTTACTTCCGGCCATTTGCCTAAATTTAGAGACGATTTGTTTTGGACCCAGGATAAACTGTGTTTGGATGCCACCAGTGAAATGATGCTTTTGAATTATCATCGCGAAGAAATTTTTCAAGAAAAGGATCTGCCAAAAAAATATTTTTCCTTCTCAACCTGTTTTAGAAGGGAAGCGGGGAGTTATCGTACCGAAGAACGGGGTATGGTTAGGGGGCATCAGTTCAATAAAATAGAAATGTTCGCTTTTGCCAAACCTGATGAGTCCACAAAAATTTTTGACGAATTGGTAACAAACGCCGAAAAATTAATGGCTGGTTTGGATTTGCATTTTCAAACGGTTAAATTGGCAGCCGAAGATGCCTCGAGTGCCATGGCTAAAACCGTTGATATCGAAGTTTGGTTGCCCAGCATGAATTTATTTAAGGAAGTTTCCAGCGTTTCACAGGCCATGGATTATCAGGCGCGCCGAGGCAATATTAGATACAAAAATTTAGCGGGTAAAACGGAGTTTGTCCATACTTTAAACGGCTCCGGTTTGGCTACCAGTCGTTTGTTGCCGGCTATTTTGGAACAAAATCAACAAGCCGATGGTTCTGTTAAAGTTCCTAAAGTTTTGCAAAAATATTTGGGTTTAAAAGTTATTAAATAATTTTTTTGCCAATGGAAACAAGTTTTATTAATGTTGACGGCTTAAAAATCAACTGCCTTTATTTAAACCAAGGGTCAATTAATAATCTGGTTATCATCCATGGTTGGGGAGGCAGTATTCAAAGCTGGAGTAATTACATCGGGCAACTTAAGGGTGAGCCCGTTAATGTTTTAATTTTTGATTTACCCGGCTTTGGTGAAAGCGATTCCCCACAAACTCCCTGGACAGTCAAAGATTACGCCCATTTTATCAAAAAAGTCAGTAGTTGTTTTGGTTTAACTAAAGTTGATATTTTAGGACATTCGTTTGGCGGACAGATTGCCGTTAGATTTGCCGCAGAGTATCCTGGCGTTCTTAATAAGCTGTTTTTAGTCGGAGCTGCCGTTATCAGACCCAGGCAAAGCTTATATAAAATTATTGTAAACTTTTGCGCTAAAATCATGAAAATTTTGCTGTTAGGCAAGGCCCAAAAGTTAAGGGAATTTTTTTACCGCCTAATAGGTTCTGTTGATTACGGTTCGCTTACCAACCCGGTGATGAAGCAAACCATGAAAAATGTTTTAGCTGATGATTTAAGTTCGGTTTTAGCCAATCTTAAATGCCCCACAACGATAATTTGGGGCAAACATGATACTTACACGCCTTTTAAAAATTTTTTAAAAATCAAGCAAAGCATGCCTTTAGCCAAAACTTATGTTATTGAAGATGGTCGGCATGGTTTGCATTTAACCCACCCCCAGCAATTAAAAAAAATTGTTTTGAATAATTTATAGCTATGGCCAATAATTTTTTGAACATATTTATTTTAGTTGTTTGGTTTATTATTTTGCTCAAAAGTATAATTTTTTGGGTTGCCATTTGGCAAATCAAGGAATATCGTACAGATCGATTGCTTGATTATTTTTCAACTCTTGATGGAAAAAAATCTTTCTTTAATAAGGCGTACATTTTAGAGATTTTGACGTTTATTATTCTGTATTTTTGTTTGCCTTCTGATCAATTGCTTTTTAAGTTTTTATTCCTTATTTTTATTTTTGCCGAACTATTTTTGCTTTTTAAAGTTTTTGTTAATAAATCATTGGTATTGCCTAAATGGACTTTAAAAGCGCGGTTGATTATTTTATTTTCATTTTTAACTTGTTATTATTTTTCTTTAATATCCAATTTTTCTTTGATTTTTTTAGTATTTATTTTAATTGTGTTGCCTTTAGTAGTTTCAAGTTGCGTGGGGATTATTTATCCGTTTGCATATTTTGTAAAGAATATTTTAATTAAACGAGCAAAATCGCGTATTGCCAATCAATCGAATTTAAAAATTGTAGGCATTACGGGTAGTTACGGCAAAACCAGCGTTAAAGAAATTTCCTATCAGTTTTTAAGTAAACATTTGCCCACGCTTAAAACATTTAAAAATCAAAATAGCGAGATTGGTTTGGCCCAAACTATTTTAAATCACAGTTTGCAAAATTTTAAGGTTTTTGTGGCCGAAATGGCGGCCTATAAAATAGGAGAAATAAAAAAAAGCTGCCAGATTGCTCCTCCGGATGTGGCGGTTATTACCGGCCTTGATTTACAGCATAGCGCCTTATTTGGCGGCCTTAATAACATTATTAAAGCCAAATCGGAAATTATCCATTATGCCAAGCCAAATGCTTGTTTGGTTTTAAATTACGATAATGAATTTATCAGAGATATTGCTTTGCCTCAAAATCATCCTGTTATCAGATACGGCATCAATCACCCCGTTGTTGATTTAAGGGCAGTAAAAATAAGTTTTGTTAATGGAGTTCAAAATTTTACGGTAGAATATAAAAATCAAAGTATTAATTGCCAAACATCATTAATCGGTTCCCATAATATTTTAAATATTTTAGCCGGCATGTCTGTTGGTTTGGCATTGGGTTTGGATTTTCAAGATTTAGCCCAACAAGTTGCTGAAATCAAACAACTGGATCAAACTTTAAAGTTGGTAAAAAAGCAAAATTTATTTTTACTTGACGACAGTTACAATGCCAATCCCAGCGGGGTATTAAGCGCCCTGGAATCATTAACAAATTTTTCCTCTCCCAGAGTTGTTATTTTGGATGATATCTTAGAGCTTGGAAAAGATTCCGTTAAAATACACAAACAAGTAGCTTCTGCTTTGGCAAAAGTCGATTTGGAAAAAATAATTTTGGTTGGAAAAAATTACTGTAACATAATTAAAAGCCAATTGATTGCTTTGGGCATTAAGCACCAAGTAATTTTATTGGAAAAAGAGGGCGAGAGTGCGATTGTTAATTATTTAAGTTCTATAATAAACTCGAACGCGGTTGTTTTGTTTGAAGGCAGAAGATCGCAGAAATATTTAAAATTTATATGATTACATGTAAACTCCCTCGCCTCGCTGAAGCTCTGGCGAAGCGGGTTGGCTCGTTTTGCTTAGCGGGATTTGCTCTACGTTGCTTATGAAAACTCTTACTGCATCATTTTTTACCACGATTTCTTGGGCCCAGGCTTGGCTAGCTTTAAGTTTTTTATTGCCCTGGCGTTTGTTTAAAATAAGGCATGGGCAAGGTGCAAAGAACTTGGAAAAGTATTTTATCGAAAATTTTAAAATAAAATACGCTCGATCTTTTTACAATGCTCGAGGAGCTTTGTATCACGGGCTGCGCGCGCTAAAAATAGGGGAGGGTGATGAGGTGATTGTTCAGGCCTATACTTGCGTTTCGGTGGCTAATGCGGTTTTGGCTTGTGGCGCTAAAATTGTTTACGGCGATATTAATCTTTCAGATTTAAATTTTGATCTGGAAAAATTGGAAAAATTAATTAGTCCGCGTGCTAAGGTTATTATTGTTCAACACACTTTTGGCCAGCCCATTGATTTGAGTAAAATTTTGCACCTTTGTGCCAAGTATAACCTTAAATTAGTGGAAGATTGTGCTCATTCATTAGGAGCTAAGTATCAAAACCAATTGGTTGGAACTTTCGGTGAATTTTCGGTTTTTAGTTTTGGCCGGGATAAAGTTATTTCTGCGGTCAATGGGGGAATGCTTTGCACCAATAATCAAGATTTGTTTAATAATTTGCCGACAAAATTGGCTGATTTGCCGTTGATTAAAGTTTGGCAGAATATTTTTTATCCAGTTATTGCCCTAAAAAGCTATTGTCTGTATGATTTTTTGTCATTAGGTAAAATTATAATCACCTTAGCTAAGAAATTTAATTTTATACCTAAAATTACCTCGGCAAATGAAAATAATTGCCGTGATTTGTCAATTTTAAATTATGCCCTGCCCAACTGCTTGGCAGTATTGGCATTAGCAGAGCTTAAAAAATTAACGGTTGTTAATTTTCACCGTCAAAAAATTGCTTATTATTATGCTCATAATTTAAATACCGAAAAAATTAAAATAATTTATCCACTTGAAGCATTAAGCGAGAACATTTACCTTCGTTTTACAATTTTGGTTGAGGATAAAAAATCGCTTGTTGGTTTTTTAAAGCAACATGGCGTGATTGCCGGCAACTGGTATGATCAAACAATTGCTCCCCAAAAAGCAAATTTAAGTTCGGCCGGTTATATTTTGGGAAATTGCCCGGTGGCCGAACAAGCGGCCCGACAAACACTTAATTTACCTAATCATCGGGGAATATCTCTTGATGATGCCCAAAAGATAACCGCTTTGATAAATATATGGCAGAAGTTGAATTAAAATTTTCGCTAATTACTGATTCCCAAATCTGGCAAAATTTTGTTTGCAGTTCTTCTTGGTATACTTTTTTGCATAGTTGGGAATGGGGGAATCTGCAACAATCATTTGGTCAGAAAATTTTTAGAATCGGATGTTATCTGGATAATGAATTGGTGGGAGTCGGACTAATCATAAAAATCACCGCTCGCCGGGGATGTTATTTATTGTGTCCGCACGGACCATTATTTTTAGATTCCCTAACTGCCAAAGAATTTTTTAAGCAATGGACAAGTTATTTGCATGATTTAGGTAAAACGGAACAGGCCGACTTTATTCGTCTTAGCACTATTTTACCCAGTACGGTAGCCAACGGAGATATGTTACATAAGTTGGGATACTTTTTTGCTCCAATGCATGTTCATGCCGAAACAACCTGGCTTTTGGATTTAAACGAGCCGGCCCAGGAGTTATTTGTTAAAATGCGTAAAACAAGCAGATATTTAATTACCCGAGCCCAAAAAGAAGGGGTTAAGATTATTAAATCGGATAACAATGATCAAGATATTGAAAAATTTTACCAACTGCACCTTAAACATTCAAAACAAAATAATTACGAAGCATTTTCCAAAACTTTTATTCAAAAACTTTTTAAATTTTTTTTACCAAACCAAATAAGCTTAAAGTTTGCCGTTTATAACGATGTAGTAGAGGCGGCTTCAATTATAATTTTTTACGGCCAAGGAGCATCATATTATTTAGCGGCTACTAATATTTTACATCCAAAATTTTCTCCTTCGTATTTGCTGCAATGGCATTCGATTTTAGAAGCAATTAAAAACGGCTGCACTGTTTACAATTTTTGGGGAGTAAGCCCAAATGATAATCCCAAACACCCATTGGCAGGCGTTAGTTTATTTAAGAAGGGTTTTGGGGGCAGGGAAGTGGATTTATTGCATGCTTATGATTTACCGTTAAGTTGTAAATATTATTTTAATTGGCTGATTGAAACAGCTAGAAGAATAAAACGCGGTTATTATTTTATAAAGCCAAAATAAAAATTGTTTTGTATTAATATTTTACGACACTTAATTAACAACCAATTAATGTAGGGCAGGGATATATGAAAAGAAACGTTATTTGGTCACAACAACGCTCTTTAAGGGCTAAAAGGGAAATTATCCAGCCACGCAGTAAACGGGCTCATGAATATACGCGCGGAGACGCCGTTAAGTTGCGAAAAAAAGTTTTTTTGGTATTGGCCGGATTAATTTTTTGCTATCTGGTTTATTTGTTTTTTTATTCCGGAACGTTTAGAATCAGTAAAATTGTTATTAATGGCCAGCTTGAGGGGCAAACTAACGAACAACTGGCAGAAAACTTAAAACAATCGTTGTTAGAGAGCGGATCCTGGCTATTTAAGGGTGACAATTTTTTTACGGCATCAACCGAAGGGCTGCAATCCAAACTTAATCAGGGTAATTTATTGGCTGACTATAAATTAAGCAAAAAATTTCCCAAAACTTTGCTTGTTGATATTCAGCAAAAGCTCGGGCGATTAATTTGGGTCAGCGCCGAACAAAATTATATTTTGGAAGCTTCCGGATTGATTAGTAATCAGTTTAATGTTGCAGATTTAACCAATCAAACGATTCCGGTTGTTTACGACCTTTCTAACGCGATTCCGACAATCAACGAAACCAGAGTTAATGATAAGCTGGTTAATTTGATTCTGGAAACATATTTGAACCTTAAAAACTATGCTTTGCCGCAAATTGAACTTGATTATTTTAAAGTGGATAGTTCCCAGGCCAATTACCTTAAAATTGTTACAAAAAAAGGTTTTGAAATTCATGTAAATTATTTAAGTACTTTGGATCAGCAAATTAATAAATTAAAAGCTTCGTTAAATACCGGCAAGATTGATTTAAATGGCTTAAGTTATATTAACCTACGAGTGCCAAATCAGGTTATTTATAAATAGCACCAAAAATCCATGCTATAGCGTCGTATAAGATATATTGTGCGACACAACCCTATTCAATTTATCAAGCAATTAGGCCTCTTCCCTTTCTATTTTAACCAATAAATAAATATGGATAAAATAATAATACTTCTTTTGCTGGGTATGTTGGCGATGTTTGTGTTAATGCAAAATGGCGCCAATGTTTGGTTTTATATTTTTACTCTGATAATTATTTTATCCGTAGTGGGTTTTACAGAAAGCTAAATATAAAAACAGGGTTCCCTACCCTGTTTTTGTTATAGCCGATTTTAAGTGTCGCAAAAATATATTATAACCAATAATAATTTTTAAGGAAGATATTGCAATGGGTCAACTGGTATGCCATTAAGTCGCACCTCAAAATGTAAATGCGGTCCTGTGGTTAAATTGCCGGCACCGGTTGTTCCAGGCATTCCGCCGGTAAGGCCCACTACCTGGCCTTGAATAACATAATCGCCTTCATTAACGTATGATTTGCTGGCATGGCCGTAAACGGTAGATAAACCGCCGTTGTGAACCAATAAAATATAGCCGTAAGAGGAGCCGTTAATTTTAACCCTGGCTACATAACCGGATTTTGCCGCTCTAAACGGGGTGCCTTGCGGTGTTTTGCCTACATCAATGGCAGGATGTTCAAAAACATATCTAAAGGGATAATCCGGATCATGAAAATAAGTGGTTACGGTCCTGGAAGGTATGGGCCAAATAAAGCTGTCTTCGTCGGTTAGTTGTCCGCTTTGCTGTAATTTTTGCCTGGCTTTTAATTCCAAATCCTGGATATCGGCGTTAATGCTGTTTTGTTCGGCTTTAACTTGGGCTAATAATTTTTGAAATTCTGCTTCTTGGCCCTTGGTTCTGCTTAATAGTTGGGTTTTAGCGGATTTGTCGCCTTCCAATAAATCGTTTTTATCTTTTAACACTCCTGTTAATTTTACCAACTGCGCTTTACGGCTTTCCAAGGCGATTTTTTTTTGACTGGCTTGGTTTTTTAAATCATTAAGGTTTTGCAGTTGTGAAAGCAAACCCTGTTCCAAAACCTTAAGCTCGCTGGCTTCCTTAAAAAAGCTGCCTAAGTTGCCTTTAACGATCAATATCTGCAAATAGCTCGTTTGGCGCTGATGCTGATCAATGGATCTGATAACCTCACCGATTTTTGCTTGCTGGTTTTTAATTTCTTTTTCCTTTTGATTTATTTCCAACTGGTTATTTTCTATTTCCAACTGGGTTTTTTCTATTTGAAGTTGGCTTTGCTGTACTTCTAAAGCTAATTTGGCGATACTGTCATTTAAAATTTCGGTTTGGTTTTTAAGTGTGGTAATGGATTGCTGTTTGACTCTAATGGAATTTTCGTAGGTTTTGCGTTGTTTATCAAGTTCCGTTAATTGATTTTGGTATTTATTGATTTCTTCTTTTAGGCGCTGAATTTCGGGGTCGGTTTGCTCCAATGAATCAACGGTAGTAATGGTGCTTTGTTCCTGGGCCAATAAAAAAATATTTTGCGGAAATATTAAACCAACCGCCAAAAGAAAGGAAAAAAATAAGTTTTTAGCTGTTTTCCTTAAGTTCATTATCAAAATTATAACATAAATAAGCTAAAAAAAGAACCCATTGTTATAATAATGAGTTCTTTAATAGATTAAATTAACTTTAAAGCTTGTTTATGGCGATGTTTATCCTGTTTAAACTGTCTTTTTGCCCCAAAACCTCCATTATCTCTTCCGGAGCCGGGCTTTTTTCTTGCCCGGAAACGGCTACTCTGATAGGCCAAAAAATATCACCGTTAGTCAAACCATTATCTATGACTGTTTTTGATAAAATTTTGTTCAAGGTTTCTTTTTGCCAATCATTTTCATTAACGCTTTCCAAGGCAGATAAAGCCAGGTTCAGGCCATTAAGAGTTGTTTCTTTAGTCGATTTTTTGAAGATCAATATTTTGGCATCATAATCGGGTAGATCCAAAAACATTTTGGCTTTTTCAACTATATCCCCCAGATTATTTAATCTGTCTTTTTCAACTTTAAGAATTTTTAATAAAATATTTTTATCCAAATTCGGTAAAAATTCCGCGCATCTTTGAAGCAATTCTTTTTCCGGCAGTTGTTTTATATAATAGCAATTAAACCAATTTAACTTGTTAACATCAAAAATGGCTCCGCCTTTTTGGACTTTGTTCAAATCAAAATGTTTTACCAAATCGGCTAAAGAAAAAATTTCATTGTTATTGTTTGGATGCCAGCCCAAAAGTGCTACGTAATTGATCAAAGCTTCCGGTAGGTAGCCCTTGGCCAAGTAATCTTCTACTGCCACATCACCTTGGCGCTTGGATAATTTTGATTTATCTGCGTTTAATAATAACGGCAGATGGGCAAATTGCGGAGCTTGCCAACTAAAAGCTTCATATAACAAAATATGTTTTGGAGTTGAAGGTAACCATTCCTCTCCTCTAACCACATTGGTAACTTCCATTAAATGATCGTCAACAACATTGGCCAAATGATAAGTTGGATAACCGTCCGATTTTATTAAAACCTGATCGTCTATTTCGGTTGATTTAAATTTTACCTCGCCACGTATCACATCATTAAAAACCACTTCCCTATCTTGGGGAATTTTTAAACGAATTACAAATGGTTGATTGCCGTTCGGCTTTTCAGCTTTTATTTCCAAATCCCTACAATGTCCGTCGTATCTAGGCGCTTCATTTTTAGCTTCCTGATCAGTTCTTAATTGCGCTAATCTTTCGGGTGAACAAGTGCAATAATACGCTTTCCCCTCTTTAACCAGCTTTAGGGCCTGTTCATGATAGATTTTAAGCCGATTTGACTGTAAATATGGCCCAAATTGGCCTTTTTCTGTTAAATTAAGGTCTTTATCCATAACCGGGCCTTCATCCCAATTTAGGCCCATTTTTTGAAGGGTTTGAATAAGGGATTCAAGGGCGCCCGATACTTCCCTTTTTTGATCAGTATCTTCAATACGCAACATAAAAATACCTTTATTTTGCTTGGCAAAAAGGTAGTTATAAAGGGCTGTCCGCAAACTTCCGATATGCAAATAGCCGGTTGGTGATGGCGCAAAACGTGTTTTAATCATGTGTTTATTGGTTGCTAATTTGGTTGAATTTTATCACATTCCACATAAATCTAATAGTGGCATTTAAGATGCGTAAAAATCGCCACGGTTCGTTTATCAGGCGGAATAACCACTCTATTCCCAGATCCTGGTAAATAAGCGGAGCGCGTTTGGCTTTGCCGGAAATAAAATCAAATGCTCCACCAACACCCATAGCCAGTTTTACTTGTGGCAATTGGGGTAGAATTTGTTGAATAAAAAAATCCTGTTTGGGAGCTCCCATAGCAACAAATAAAATATCGGCTTTTGAGTTTATGATGTTATCTATTAAATTTTTCTCGATCGTGTAGTGCGATCCGTGTATCGTTGGCCCGGTTTCTGCACCAACAATTTTTAAATTAAAATATTTTTCCTTAAGTTTATCAGCACACTGTTTGGCAATTCCATGTTCTCCACCAAGTAGATAAACTTTTAAATTTTTTTGACCAGCAAGTTCGTCTCTCGACTGCGCTCGAGATGAGCTTGCTAGCTCACAGATTTTTTCCATTAAATCAACTCCGGTAATTCTTTGTGGAATAATTGTTTTAACGTAATCCGGATAAAGCAATAAACTTGCACCGGCAACAAATGCCTGAATAACGGCAAAAAAAAGATTATTGCTTTTTAGTGACAAAAATTTAGCAGCCCATAATAATCCAATGCCATCTGCTAAAACCAACGATGATTGGTTGATCAAGTTTTGATAATTGTGGTGTTTTAGCGATTCTAAAATAATTTCGGGATTGGCCGTAATTAGCTGATGGCTACTGACCAGTGTTTGGCCATTAGGAATAAAAAAAGATTCAACTTGATCTAAAACTTGATTTTGGGTGATAGCGTTAATTTTAATCCCCAGAATATCAATTTTCATGAACCTGGTTTAAATGTTTCGATTTCAATTTCAGTGGTGCCGATATCCTGGTAAGTTAAACCGATATCGGCTAAAATTTCATTAAGCCATTTAATATTTTCAACAGCGCCTGACTTTTTTTTGTATTTACGGCCCCAATTTAAAAGAAAGTCAGCAACCTTTTTACCAATGCTTTTTAAATCTATACCGGATTCTTCGTCATTAAAATCATATATTTTTTTATATTTGGTTAAGTGACGGTAAAGATTACCAAAATATTGATAGGCCTCATGGTTAAAGCCATTATTTATGGCCTGCTCTAGGTTTGCTAAATGGACGTTGTGAGCTTTTTTTAGGGCATCCTCCTGAGGTAAAATTTGTTCAGGACTACTTGATTCATATGACATATATAGTAGAGTTAAATATGAATAATTAACTGTTTAATATTAGCATTTATGGGATTTTTTTTCAACTTAGCTGGTTGAAATTCTGACGTCAAAATGATATAATATAAACAATTATATGATCGCAAATAAATTTCAAAAAATAATCTCAATTATCAGTGTTTTTTCTCTTTTAACTTTTAACTTTCTTCCTCTAACCTCTTTAGCTCAAGCGGTTATTTATCAGCCCCTTGATCCTGATTTTAACCCTAATCATATTATTTCCGATGCTTTTATAAATGATTACAGTTCATTAACTTTAGAACAGATCAGGGAATTTTTGAATGAAAAAGGTGGAACTTTGGGCAGATATATTGATCCTTTAACCATGCAACCGGCCTATTGGTTAATTTGGAATACGGCTCAAGAGTACCGGATAAACCCCAAGTTTATCATGATTATGCTGCAAAAGGAGCAAAGCTTGATTACCGATCCATCGCCTACGGCTAATCAGTACAATTGGGCTGTTGGCTATAGCTGTTATGGCGGAATCTGTTTGGATAAATACCGAGGTTTTGCCAAACAAATCCAATCAATGGCTAGGAAATTTATCCATGATTATTTAGCCGATTTAAATATTAAAAGCAAATACGTTGCCAATTTTAATTGCACATTTACCAAGTGGTGCGTGGGCGTGGCTAAAATGACTCAAGATGATCAAACCATTAGGCCTGAAAATAAAATTACTGCCGCTCTTTATACTTATAATCCATATCAAGGAGGAACTTTAACCGAACAAGGCAAGATTGGAGCAAACTATAATTTTTGGAAAATTTGGAATAATTGGTTTAATCAAACTAGCATCAGACCCACCGGCAGTTTGGTTAAAGCAAATAATAACGATACGGTTTATCTTATTCAAGACGGCAAAAAAAGACCCTTTGCCAATTTTAGCGCGCTGGCTACCCGTTTTAATCCATCCAAAATCGTAATTGTGGATCAATTGGAGATAGATCAATATGAATTAGGCGAACCGATTAAATTTTCCCAATACTCATTATTGGCTGATTCGGGTAAAAATATTTATTTGCTAGTTGATGACACCTTAAGAAAAATCTCCAGCCAGGAAGTGTTTAGAACCTTGGGTTTTAATCCGGAAGAAGTGGAAAACGTTGCCGATGCTGATTTAGCCGTTTTAAAAAAAGGACGGGAAATTACCATTAGTTCCAGCTATCCAACGGGCGCTTTGATTATGGATAGTTCGAGCGGCGGGGTTTATTACGTTGAAGCGGGTGAAAAATTCCCTATTTTGGCTAAAGAAATTTTAAAGAATAATTATCCGGACCGGAAAATTCTTTCCGGCAGATCAACGGAGCTTGATAAGTACCCCAAAGGCGAGGCCATTAAATTTAAAGACGGTTCACTTATTAAAGCCAAAGATAATCCAATTGTGTATGTTGTTGCAGGAGGTAAAAAGCTGCCAATTGCTACCGAAGAAGCTTTTATTTCCAGAGGCTATCGCTGGGCGGATATTATTGAAACATCCCAAGTAGCCGTAGATATTCATCCTACCGGAGAGGCCTTGGAGGCAATAATCACTGCACCTGCCAATAAAGCTCCAATAGATTTAATCATTCCGAAAAATTTGTCAGCCACCTCATCAACCACAACTATCCCGATTAATCAATAAATCATTTATTTTATGCCTTTAGTTTTTGCCGCCATTACTCCTCATCCACCTGTTTTAATCCCCGCTTTAAGTAAAGATAAATTATCTCAAAATATTTCCGGCACCGTTAAGTCATGTCCCAAAACCAAAAAGGCCTTTTTGCTGTTGGAACAGGAATTGTACGCTTCCAAACCCGATACTTTAATTATTATTTCCCCCCATGGGCCGATGATGAAAGATGCTTTTGTGATTAATCATTCGCCGGTTTTAAAAACCGATTTTTCGGAATTCGGCGATTTGGATACCAAGGCCGAATATAAAAATGATTTGGCTTTAGGTTATCAATTAAAGGAATCGTTAGAAAGCAGTATGCCTTTGGTTTTAAACAGTGAAGAAAAAATCGATTATGGTTCGGGCATACCATTGTGGTATTTAACTTCTCATTTAAAAAACCTCTTGGTTATACCAATGAGTTTTTCTTTGCTATCCAGAGATAATCATTTGTCGTTGGGCAGAGCAATCCGTAAAATAGCCGAAACCAGTTCCAAAAGAATCGCCATTATTGCCTCGGCTGATCTTTCGCACCGTTTAAAAAAGAGTTCACCCGACGGATATTCGCCCGAAGGAAAGATTTTTGATCAAAAGGTTGTTAATTGCCTTAAAGAAAAAAACATTGAATCATTTAAAGAATTAAGCTCTGAATTACTGGAATCTTCCGGCCAATGCGGTTATCAATCAATTTTGGTTTTGCTAGGAGCTTTGGAAGAAATTAATTTTAAAACCAATATTTTAAGTTATGATGATTCCGTTGGTGTTGGTTATTTGGTGGCAAATTTAGAGATCTAAAAGTAATAATGTTGTAACAAAAAGCCCTTCGTTTAAGAAGGGTCTTTTATTTCATCATGCTTACCAGAAGTGATCTTAAAAAAATATTTCCATTTTTGGCCGGTTTGGCAGAGTTCCTTGGTGTCAATTAGGGCTTGGACAATATGTTGCTGGGGCAAATCCCTGCAAACCTTAAAAACAGCGCTTTTTTTGAAAGCCGGAACATTTAAATCACTGATAATTTTTAAAGCCAAATCCTGCCAAGGATAGGCCGGGCCTTTAACGGTTTGCTTGTTTTTAAGCAAATCCCCTAGTTTGGTAAAATTGTCTGATTCGGACATTACTTTTTTGTTTAATTATAGTAGAATTATAGCAGATGAAGCTTAAAGGCAACAGCTTGATTTAACTGTAAAATTGGGGTATAATTTATAATCAATAATTTAATAGAACATTATGTTGGAAATTGTTAAATATCCAAGTAAAATTTTGCGGAAAAAATCAAAAAAAATTACCAATATCGCCTCTTCCGAGGTACAATCTTTTATTAAAGAATTGGGTGAAACCATGTTAAGCGCTGATGGTTTGGGATTGGCGGCCAATCAATTGGGTAAAGATTGGCAAGTTTTGGTTGTTAACCATGATGGCGGCCCTAAGGCCTTTATTAATCCGGTTATTTGCTGGAAATCTTTGAATAAAACCGTCATGGAAGAGGGTTGTTTATCTTTTATGAATGTTTACGGCTTGGTAAAACGCCCGGAAAAAGTTTGGTTGTTTTACCGCGATGAAAATGGCCGTTTAAGATTTTTGCGAGCCAAAGGTTTACTCGCCAGAGTATTGCAGCACGAGATAGATCATGTTAACGGTATTTTGTTTATTGATAAGATTTTTAAATACACCAAAGGCGAACATAAAGTTAAAGAATGGATAAAAGGAGCAAAAAATGACGAAAAATAATTTAAAGCAAAGGATATTTTTTTTTGGTACTCCCGAGTTTGCGGTTCCTGCATTAAGGGCCCTACTTCAAAATGACTATAATGTTGTTTTGGTTATAACTCAAATTGATCAGTTAATCGGTAGAAAGCAAATTTTAACGCCAACAGCAATTAAGGTTGAGGCAAAAATGCTTGGTTTAGAAGTTTGTGAAAATTTAAAAGATTTAAGATTAAAGATTGAAACACTAAAACCTGATCTGGGAATTGTGGTTGCTTACGGAAAAATTATTCCCCAGGAAATTTTGGATTTATTTCCATTGGGAGTTTTAAATATCCATCCATCGTTATTGCCAAAGTACCGCGGTCCATCCCCCATTCAGTCGGCGATATTAAATGGTGACAAAGAAACAGGAGTATCCATTATTAAATTGGATGAGAAAATGGATCATGGTTCAAAACTTATAACTCAAAACTTAAAACTTAAAGCTGATGATAATTACCAAAGTTTATCCGAAAGATTAGCTGGATTGGGAGCAAAATTGCTGGTAGAAACATTACCGGATTATTTGGCTGGAAAAATTAGGTTAGAACCTCAAAATAATACTGAAGCTACTTTTTGTAAAATTATCAATAAGGAAGACGGCAAAATAGATTGGCAAAACAGTGCAGATCAAATTGAACGGCAGATTAGGGCTTATGCGCAGTGGCCAGGAAGCTATACAGAGCTAAAAAGTAAAAACTTAAAACTTAAAACTGCTAAAATAATATCTGCCCAAGCCGTTGAAAGTATATCCAATTTAATTGGTCAGCTACAGGTAGATAATGGAAAATTATATATTCAATGTGGCCACGGCGCGTTATTGATAGAAAAATTGCAACCGGAAGGAAAAAAAGAAATGACAGCTAAAGAATTTATTAACGGTTATTTACGAGATTGATTTTATCTTTAGCATAAGGTAAAGTTGCTTTTGTAAAGCACCTTCAATCCAACAATCCAAATTCCGAAAGGATCATCAAATGAAATCCATCTCTGGATTTTTTCGCAACCACGTTCGGCTGGTTTTGTTAATTGTTCCGCTCTGCTTTTTCGCGGTTTTTATCAGGGACATAGTGTCTCTACCGCAAACACAGCAATCGGCGGCGCTACAGCAGGGCGAAAACGCAGGACTTATGCTTCTGACTGTATTGTTTCTTATTTTCACGTGGCTACTTTACATGGCGCCACGAAAATACCTGACAGTGTCAGTTGATTCTGAAAGCATCATCTTCAATTCCTTCGGCCAGGTCAACGCGGTCATGCCAAAGGGAGGTCTGCTCTGGAAGTGGGACAGCCGGTTGAAAGATTGGCGGTCGATTGAATCCTACCAAGAACAGGATTACGCCTTCATGTTCTACCTCGGTGAAGTTTCTAACCAAGTCAATGAATCAGCTCGCATCGTCTGTCGGTTGAAAATGAACTCGTCTGGCGACCTCGAAAGATACTTACTTTGGAGGGGGTTTAAAAAAGAGATAGCGAGCTACGGCTCTCTATCTGGGGTGATTCAATTTTATCTCGCTCTCTGGGCGGAAAAAAATCGCCAACGCTTGGCTACTGCTTTACCTAACTACGATGATCAAAGGCCATTGTTCTTAGAACTGACGAGCATTCTTGATGAGAGGTTGCTCAAAAACAGTGGCTGCTTGATCCAGGAGGTCAGCTTTGAGCTCAGATAGAGCAAAGCAATAAGTCCACCTTGGCTTGCCTATTCCGTACAGGAGTTGGCAAGCCATTTTTTATTAAAATTATTTTTTTTCAGTTACCCAAAAACCCAAGCGGTATTTTCCGCCAAGCATTAAGCGGGTTTGCGCTTCGGTTGCCGGAATTGATCCAAAAACTATCATGGTAACTGGGAATAATACCCATTCTAAAAGCATAACCAGTTTGGTGTACCATTTGTTTCCTTTGGGCCGTTCGGGCATTAAAATTGTGCTTAAAATAGCGTTTAAAGCAAGGCCTACGAGGGCAAATGTCATGATTTTTTCCAAAATTAGGGGGGCCATTTGGGCTATGGCGGTTGATTGAATACCTTTTGGAGCCATTAAGAGTGGTAAACGGCCCATTACCGTTATTAAAATAGGAGCGGTGGCCCAAGACCACATTCCTTCCATTTGGTTAAAAAAGTGCTTAAATTTAAGTTTAAAAGGCATTTTGGGGTGATCCTTAAATCTTTTCATCATGTATGGGATATGCTCTACGCCCCAGGCCCAGCGGCGCATTTGTTTGTATTGATCGGACATAGCTTTCCAGAATTTACCAGTGGAAACGGTATTCATGGAAACAGGTATATACATCGGTTCGACCTGATAATCTCCATCATATTTTAGCAAGCATTGCAAAAATATTCGCGAATCCTCGGAAACAATATCTTTTTCCCAAAAGCCAACATCAACCAAAGCTCTAAAACTCATGGAGTGCGAAGAAAAAGTAAACAAACGGTCCGATCTGGCTAAATCGGTCATCAGCCAAAAAGTGGTAGAATTGGCCACCACCCTGGTTAAAGGATCGGATTGCCAAATATTGTTGTGGTAAATGGCTATGGGTTGGTAACTGACTCTGGTTGGTTTGGGATGGGTTAAATATTTGTAAGCCAAATAGCTGAAATATTGTGGGTGCGGGCAAGTATCAATGTCAAAAGACGAAACAATAACATTTTCGTAAGGAATATTTAATTGGTCAATTATCTCTTGAACTTTATGTCCGGCATAATTAATATTTGATGCCTTACCCTGAATTTCGCCTGGTAAATCTTTAGGATGAACCGTAACCAAAATTTTTAAAAACAGACCGGAGTATTTTTCGATAATTTTATCGGCAAAGGATAAAAAATTTTCTTGATCACGTTCTTCGCCTGCCAAAACTACAATAAATTTTTGCGGTTCATAAACCGCTTTAGCTAAAGAAATAAAAGTTCGTTCAATAACTTCAAAGGGCTCTTTATACGTTGGTAAAAAAATAACATGATAATAATCCTGCCAATTTTTAGCGGTAACTCCTTTTAATTTTTCCAGCCAATTGATTTTGACTTGTTTTTTAAAAATAAACCACGAGGTTACTTGATTAATGACCAAATAAAAAACTTTAAGCAGCCAAAAAAGATCAAAAACAATAATAAAATAAATTGCCCAAATCGGCAACCAAATGGAAAATACTATGGCTAAAATAAAAGTCAACCAGGTAATACTGCCTGGTAAAATCTCCCAAACTCTGTTTGGATTAGCAAAAAATTTGGATTTTAAAACCAAAAAGAATTTTAACATTAAGATTTATTCCCGGCTTAAATTAACGTTATTGGCGCTATTTTTAAAGCTTTGTGGCGCCTTACCCATGGCTTCGTTGAGAGTTAAGGGTTTTTGGCTTAAAAGCTCTTCAGAAAGTGCTGATTTTGGACTGTTTTCTGATTTTACCTGTCTTAAGTTTTTTAAGCAAGTTTTGCAATAGATCGGTTTTTTGGGATCAGGTATAAAATTTAAAACGGTTTTTTCACCGCAGGCATCGCAAACCGCAGGATGAGTAATGCCCGTATCTTTAAACAAAGGTTTTTTGGGAGAGTTCTTTGCTTGATTGGTTGGTTGTGAGGTTTTGGAAAAAGTTTTAATTTGGTTTTTTACATTTACCGCCTGTTTTCTTTCTTGCTCGTCTCCGGAATCATTCATGGAGCTCCAACGAAGGATTTTTTCTTCGATAATTTCGCGTTTGGTGGCGTAGCGTTCGCGTGAAACCTTAACAACTTTTTCCATCATGTTATCCGCTTCTTCGCTTTCCGGCACCGGTGGTAAAGTTGTTGCCGAAAAAGGCTCCGAAGCAACCCCGTCTATCATCAATTTTAAATAAATATTGTATTTGCCCAAATTTAACAAATCCTGCTCTTCAAAGCGCGGAGTAAATTCTTTGGCCAAAAATTCCGCATCCTCGCCTCCTACCCTAAAGCAAACAATGGTGCCTACATTACCAAATACGGCCGAACGGGTAGTTTCACTTAATTGCTCCATGTATTGATGAGCCATGATTAAATTTAAGCGGTATTTGCGAGCCTCGGATAAAATATTGCCAAAACTTTCTGTGGCAAAATTTTGAAATTCATCAACGTATAGATAAAAATCCTTACGGTCTTTTTCCGGAATTTCTACCCGGCTCATGGCGGCCAACTGGATTTTGGTAATAATCATAGCGCCCAACAGTGCAGAATTGTCTTCACCGATCCGGCCTTTGGATAAATTAAGTAACAGGATTTTTTCCTCATCCATTATTTTTCGCAAATCAACCGATGACTTTACCTGACCAACGATATTTCTAATCATCGGCGATGACAAAAACCTGCCGACTTTGTTTTGAATCGGAGCAATTGCTTCGGATTGAAATTTATCGGGATATTTTGAATATTCTTCGACCCAAAATGATTTAATCATCGGATCGGTAATGTTATTAATTACCTTTTGTCTAAATGATTTATCGATTAATAATCTCATTACTCCCAAAAGCGTACTGCCAGGATATTCCAATAAAGCCATAATGGCGTTGTTCAATACATATTCCAAACGAGGACCCCATGATTCAGCCCATAATTTTTGAAAAACCCCAAGCAAACCGGAAGCAACCAAGTGACGATGTTCTTCGGAAACGCTTTCCAGTACGTTAAAAGCCACTGGATAATTCAAATCTGCCGGATTGATATAAACCACATCGTTAACCCTGTTGGGTGGTATAAATTTGATGATTTTTTCCACCAATTCACCGTGCGGATCAACAACAGCCACTCCCCGGCCGTGCTGGATATCCTGGATAATCATGTTTTCCAGAGTAACGGATTTGCCCATGCCGGTTTTACCGATCAAATACATGTGTCTGCGCCGATCATCGGTTTTAATGCCAAATTTTACCTCTTGATGGCGATAATTGGTTTTGGCAAAAATTGTCACTTGTGATGAGGTTGTAGTCATTTGTTTTAATTAAGAAATTGGTAAATTAGACGGCGGTTCCACTGTTTTGTCTAATTCTTTTTTAATTGGCGTTGCATTGCTTATTGTTCTGTTTTTGGCAAAATGCTGCTCAAAATAATCATTATCAAAATCATAACCGGGCAAACTTTCGGTAATGACAAATTTTTCTTCGGGTTTGGTTTCTTTTTCGGGTAAGATTTGAGGGTCGTCTTTTTTATGTCCCAAATCGGCAATGGTTAAATTTGGCTGGGCAGTTTTGGCCATAAAAAAGTTTTGAGTTTCGGAATATTCAATAGGCAAACTGGTTGGCGGTTCGGCTGTTTTAACATCGGATTTTTTGAGCAATGGGGCCTTAACAGTAATGTTAGGAAAGTGATACAATGTGGCGATTTCTTCGGTTGAAAGATAAAATTCTGTTGAGCCCTTGCGAGAACGGGTTTTGTAGTATTTTAATAATTTCTTTTTAACCCGATTAACTCGTTTTTCCACAAAAAAATAATCACGATGAGTGGTTAACTTACCGTATTTTTTAAAGGCGTTAAGGTTGCTGGTATTAAATTGGTTAATGGCGCCTAAAACAGTATTAACACCCCGGCTTTTTTTAAAATGATCCTTGTGAGCCAGGTAATAAACCCTAAAACTGGCGGAAAAACAAATTTTGGCCAATTTGTTTTCGATCGCTTCAACTACGTTTTTTTGACCGACTGTTAAAAATTGGTATAAACTGGGATTGGGTGATTCTTTTTCCGTCTTAATATCGCCCCACATTTTATATATGGCTTCACTGAATTTTTCCAAAACACCTAAAATCCTATCTACCATTTTATCTCCCAAATGCTTTTTGCTGGCGCCCTTGGCGCCAATCAATTCTTCAACAATGGCTTCGCCTTTGTGTTTCCAATGGTCGTCAACCGGCGTAATTACCAGCTGAAGACCTAGCTGCTCGCCTTGGCCGATTTTACTCATTACTTCCAACAAAGCCGACATCGGATCGATAAAACTTTCAGCCAATTGGTGCTCAAATGCCGTATAGGTTTTTATGGGATAGGCACTGGGTTTAGCCAAAGTAAATTCGGTAGCCCAAACATCATAATCTGATTCAACTTTATGAATATCTTCGGGAATCAAACTAACGTAATCATTAACTTCGGTAATTTCCGCTTCCGGGTATTGGGCGTAAATTGCTGCTTCGGTTAAATCCTTGAATTTTGCGGGTGTGCGAATTAAAAATTGAATATAACCTTCCAAAGAAATTATTTCCAAACTAAATGACAGCTGGGTTTCGCCGTGCCAGTATTTTTCAACTAAATTGGCGCCGGATTTAATGCCGGCTAGGGTAGCAAAAATTTGCTCTACAGCTACCAAACTTTGTTCGTTATCTTTAGGAATATCGATGGCCAATAAAGTGTGCTCTATGCTGGCCAGGTATTTTTTGCGTTTTTCGTGTAAAAAAAGATGCCCTAAACCGGAAATCAGGGCAATAGCTACAATTATCCAACCTCCTTTAGTAAAAAAATAAAGAATTAATTCAGCCGGACTTAAATCCAGTAACTTATTAAAAACGGTTAAATCAATGGTAAGTTGCATTTTGTTTTTGTTCCGATTTTAAATAAAATCAAAAAGAAAACTTAGGCGACATTTTGAGTTAAATCGTATTCGCCTGACTGGTTTTTTTTGAATTTAGCTTTGTTCATTAAAGCTAAAATAATCGTACTGCGTTTAACCAAACGTTTAATAGAAACTCGTTCAATAATTTCCTCTCTGGTTAAAGGCCTTTTAGCATCTTTAATAACTTCTTCGATAACATCCGAAACAACACCGGGTTTAAAACCCCATTCGGTTAAAGCGTAAATTCCCCTGCCAACTAAAACGTATTTATCATCCAAAATAAGTTCGTTGTGGATAGTGGCCGGATTGGCTTTTTTCTTGTCAAAACCGATTTCATTGATCCTTTTGGCAATTTCGGTAAAATGTAAGGGCTTGCCGGCCTTTTGCAAAACCAAATAGATTTTATCGCTCATTCTTTTTAAGGAAATTGTTTGCCAGTGGTTTAACCCCCATTCGTTAAAGGGATTAATAGAGATTTTTTTACTGGTTTGCAATAAAGATTCTATAACGTTTTCGTCTGGTTCAATAGAAAGTTCGGTTAATAAATTTTCCGCTCTAACAATTTCAGTGATTTCGGCGGCGGATAATGGTTTATCTTTAGTTTTAATCAAATTGATTAACAAGTCCAATGTTCGTTTAATGCTATCCAAAGAAACCATGGGTAAAATCCAGGAATTATGCAAATCGTCATGGTTATTTAAATACATCACCTTTTCATTAAGCAACCGGGATAAAATAAATTGAGCTGCGGAAAATTTGGCAGGAGATTCACCCGGCAATTCCAGAATTTTTTTGATTAAGGAATTTTCGTGCATTATTCCGCCGTAGCTTTCCAAAACCTGATTAACAACCTCTTCCACGGATTTAATAACTTCCGAAAGGTTATCCATGGATTTGATTTTTTTTAACGCGGAATTTTCTATTTGCCTGATTCTTTCCCGAGTAACTTTAAATTGGCTACCGATTTCTTCCAAAGTTCTTTTGTGGTTGTCCTTAAAACCGTATCTTAAACCTAAAACCTCGATTTCCCTGTCTTTAAGATTTTTTAGCAAGATGCTCAAAATTTCCTCTGGATTAAATTCCAGGGCTTGAGCGGATTTTTGGCTGTCGATAACTTTATCTAAAATGGAGTCAGTCATATGGTTAAATTTGGCTTATTTTAACGTTATTTTCTGTAATTAATACAAATATAGCATAAATAATAATTTTCGTCAATACTTGACATATTTGTCAACTCATAGGAAGATACAATATTCCTCCCAAAACGGGAAAGGAGGGTTTGTCTTTTCAAACCCCTAACTATTTTTATGCCGCGCGAAGGTTCCCCCTTCGCTTGAGCGGGATATTAAAAAACATTGTCATTTTGGAAAATAGAAGTTTTTGGACTGTTCCAAACAGTGCTTATTATTCATAAGCAACCAAAACTATCTCATTTTTTCCAAAACAACAATCAACATCCCACTCAATCTGCACCTTAACAATCCAATACCCTATCCTCATATCATTCTTTTCCTCTATTCTTCTTTTTCTTGTCCGGTTGCCGGCTAATCTTTAGTGATTTCTGGAAGACCTTATGGTTTTTCAGATACTCTTTAGGGATATATCCGTGAACAACAACTCCAATCACCAAAAAAAACAGCCAAAACAACCACCGCAAGAAAAGAAACCAGGATCAGTTTGATTCCGAAAAGAGAAGAAAGACAGAGCTGATAGAAGTTCATCCCCTAACCACCAATCCCGACAACATGATAGTTATGCCTATTAGCCAATTCCAATTTTTTTATCACGGCTGATTATTCAGCTTTTTCCCCACCTCTTCTGCTTCTTCTTTTCTCTCTTCACTCTTCTGCTTCTTCTTTTCTCTCTTCACTCTTCTGCTTCTTCTTTTCTCTCTTCACTCTTCTGCTTCTTCTTTTCTCTCTTCACTCTTCTGCTAGGTATTAACTTAGCAACAATCGCGCCACGCGCGAACCACACCTATCTCTTGAGCTTAAAATCATTTGAGCCAAAAGTAGTTGGATGCCATTCCAAAACAAAAATCATCCGCCCAAGCATGAGACGAATGATTTGAAACCGACTCCACGACACGTCGGTTTTTTCAATACTAGAATTTTTTGATTTTGTACCAGAAAATCAGCAAAGGACTGGCAATAAAAATTGAAGAGTATGTTCCAACAAATGCACCAACCATTAAAGCCAGGGCAAAATATTTGATGCTTTCACCGCCAAACAAGAAGATGGCCGCTAAAACAAAGATGATTGTTAAAGTGGTGTTAATTGATCGAACTAATGTTTCGTTAACACTCATATTTACTACGGTTTCAAAGCTTTTATCCTGATTCCGAGGTAAATTTTCTCTGGTTCTATCAAAAGTAACAATGGTATCATGAACCGAAAAACCAAGTAAAGTAAGTAAAGCAGTAACAAAATACGAATCTACCTGCACTCCGGCAAAATGCCCTAACGCGCTAAATACGCCAATCACAATCAATGTATCGTGAATTAAGGCAATAATGGCCGAAACGCCGTATTTCCAAGATTCCACAGGATAGGAAACTTTTCTAAAAACGTAAGCAATGTACAAAATAATGGCGATCAAAACGATAATAATAGAATAAATGGCTTTATTTTTAAGCTCTTGGCCAATAATCGGCCCGATGGAATCAAAACGCTGTTCTTCAAAAGAATTATATTTATCGGTATAGATTTTTAGATTTTCCGGAACTTTGCTTAAATCATCTGAAGAAGCAGTAATTTTTACATTTTCCAAACCCTGGCCTTCTAAACCAAGGGCTTCGGGCTTAACCTGAATGCCATCGGTTGCCAGTGCTTCTTTATTGGTTATTTGTTCAATTTTTAACAATAACTCCTGATGTTGTTCTTCGGTTAAGGAGGTGCTTCTGATTAACAATCCTTTATCACCGACCGGTTGTAAATTAACAAATGGCAATTTTAAATCAATTAAAGCATTTTGGACTTGTTCATTGCTTGGGGGATAATTTTTAAATTTTAATTCCACCATGCTGCCGCCGGTAAAATCAATTCCTAAATTCAAACCCCATAAAAATAAAAAAACAATGCTTAAAATAACGGCAATGCCGGACAGTGAGTACCAAATTTTCTTTTTTTGAATAATATTATACATAACTTAATCCTTTTTAACTTCTTTATTGAGTTGAGCTCGATTATGCTTAAAAGAAAATAAACCCAGATGATTATTAAAGAATTTTCCGGTTGTTAACCTTAAAAAGGTTCTGGAAACGGTAATGGCGGTAAACATGGAAACCAAAATACCAATGCCCAAAGTAATAGCAAAGCCTTTAATCATGCTTGAGCCGAACCAAGTTAAAATGGCACAAGTAATCAAGCTGGAAATGTTAGAGTCCCTGATGGAGAGCCAGGCCCTGGCAAAACCCTCTTCTATACTGGAGCCTAATGGTTTACCATTGTAAAGTTCTTCCCTAACTCTTTCAAAAATCAAAACATTGGCGTCAACAGCCATACCCAAAGATAAAATAAATCCGGCAATGCCTGAGAGAGTTAAGGTTACAGGCCAGATTTCAAAAATGGTTACGGAAATAACCGCATAAATTATTAAAGCGATAATGGCGATTAATCCCATAAACCGGTAATAAATAATCATAAACAAGGCAATCAAAACAATTCCGATTAAACCGGCCATTAAGGATTTTTGTAAAGAAATTTTACCCAATGAAGGGCCAACCGTTTGCTGACTAACCAGTTCAATCGGTACCGGTAAAGCGCCGGCATTTAAGCGTTGAACCAAAAGTTTGGCCTCGGCAACGTTAAAATTACCGCTAATAACCGCTTTGCCCTGGGTAATTTCTTCTTGAACGGTTGGTACGCTGATTGGCGTGCCATCCAAAAAAATGGCTACTTGCTTTTGAATGTTGCGCTTGGTGATTTCGGCAAATAATTTTTGTCCTTCGTCATCAAATTCCAAACTAACCGTGGGCTTACCGGTATTAGGATCAAATTCAACTAAAGCGGATTTTAAATTTTTACCGGAAAGATTGGTGTTAAGCCAAGTTGGTTGGGCATCGGCTGAAGTATTGTATTGTTCATCCTTTGTTGTCAGTAAAATATGGGCAGAGCGTACTTCTAAGGTATCGCCACTTCCCTTGACTTCTTCTTTTTTAATAATGTGATAGCCAAAATCTGATTTAACCGGAGTTTGAGATATTTGACCAACAGCTAAATTATTAAAAATAGCTGTTTCAAATTCCGAAACATAAGTACCTTTTTTGGCAAAACCAAGTTCACCGCCTTGTTGCTTGCTAGCCGGATCTTCGGAAAATTCCTTGGCTAAAGCGCCAAAATCTTCACCTTTGTTTAACCGACCAATCAATTCCTTGGCTTTTTGTAATTGGCCTTGGTTATAAAGCTTAGCGGAATCTTTTTCCGTAGTTGTTAATTCTTGCGGTCCTTTTACTTCCTGCTCCTTAAATTCCAACAACGGAGTTTCACCGATTTTTTTAATGGCTTCTTTAACATCTTTAATGCCTGCGAGTTCTACAATTAAACGGTCGGCTCCACTGCGTTGGACCAATGGTTCGGAAACACCAAAAGCGTTAACCCGCCTTTCAATAACATCCCTAACCCCATCCAAGGCAGAATCTTTTTCGGTAGTGCTAATGCTGGTTAAATCCGCTCTATATTCCAAGTGCGAACCGCCTTGCAAATCTAGGCCTAAATGTGGAAAAAATTTGCTAAAAAAAGACTGCCCCGGAAAACCGGCTGGCAGGTTAGGCGCTACAATAAGCGCACAAAATAAGGCAATTACTAAAATGCCGCCAAAATGCAGCCATACTTTTTTTCTGGTGATAAACCGAATTTGTTTTGCCATATATTAAACTTTCTAGAATATTTTACCACAAGCTGATTTTAAATCAAGCCCCATGATGTGTGTAAATCAAGGTTGACAAAACTGTAAAATTATTGCAAACCTTGACTTTTGCTAAAAAGTAGTGTAATTAGTTATTACTCGCTCAAACATTCAACGTTCAAAATAAAGGGAGTTCTGACAAATGAACTCAAGTCACAGGGTTAATAAAGTCCTGGCAGGGCCGCCATCAAGAGGGCAAATAGCCTGGTTAGAAGGTAAAGGCGTTATCGCGCCGCCATCAAACATCACCGCTTCTTGTTTAATCCGGCTATTAAAGCTCGGTTCTTCCGCGAGATTAGAGTCTTTAGTGAAACTCCAAAATCAACTCCTTGGCCAAAGAGCCAATTTCACTAACGGGGATCAAGCGCTCAGTGGCGTCATTGCGCAAGTTTCTATCCTATCTCCTCTTGGATCTTCGGATTCATCGTGCGAGTGGTGTGCCTACATCCAACTGGAAGGTGGCACAATAATGCGCCAACCGCTTGATCGACTTCAGGGCCTCAATACCGAATCGCCGCCTGGCTGATTCGGTTTTTTTTATTTAATCTTTTTTAAATTACCGTTAATAATAATCGGTTTAACCGCTTGAATCTCTGTTTTATAATAGGCAATCTCCGGAATTGGATTGTATAAAAAAATTTTTTGATTTAAGACATGAGCAAAGCCAATTTCCATTAAAGTATTGCCACCAATATAATTTTTAATACCTCCCTTGTCTAGATTTAAAACCAAAACAGCGTCGGCATCCTGCATTAATCGCCAAAATTCCCTAATGGCATCTTGGTTGAATTTTTGCTCCAGTTGAATTCTCTCTTTTTGCTTATCTGATTTGCCGATAAACGCCTTAGCTAAGTTGGTCACAAAAGCATCATGCCCCAGCTTAATAAGCTTACTCTTAACTTCGATCATCTTTTCGGTATTATGCATGCCGGAAACAATGCCGATCCTTAATGATTTTGGCAAAAACCCATGAAGTCGATTATATTTTCTTAATATAAAATCCGGCACCGCTTTTTTGCTAATGTAAAATTTTTGAATTTTTTCCGACAAAGCGAAAAAATCTGAAACGGCTTTACGACATTTTTTTGAACCGCATTTGCAATTAAAGCTTTCATCAATAGTTGTTGAGTAATCGTAAGTTAGCTCCTCCCCCTTTTTAATATCTTTAAGAGCGACTAAAGTGTTAATGCCTACAATGGCTGAATTAGGGTCGCAGGAATGATTAATTAAGGAATAGGGTTTTTCCATGGCCACATAAGCCCGCTCGCCTATCTGTAAAGGGTCAATAATGGAATTTTCAAATTCATAGCCATTGCTAAGGATTAAATCTTTTAAAGATTTTTCCTGGCCGGACATTTGGCAAATAATCTGGCTGTTTTTGTAAGCTCTTTTGGTGTAAACCCCAAAACCCTTGTTATTTTGTTTAACAATAAAATTGTTGTCCATATTTACTTAATCGGTTTTTTTAACAGAGCTCTTTCTAAATCGTTAATCACAATCTTGTCTTCCAAAATAAATTTTTCCAAAGCCAATGCTGCTTGAGTAGAAAACCATTGGCCGTAATCGGATTCTTCGTCAAAAATAATTTTATCCTCCCAGTGTTCTTCATGCTCAAACAAATAAACATATTTAATGGCTTTTAAAAACTCATAACGATTAAATCGTTTAACTTTGGCTAAATCTAAGTCTAAGCCTATTTCCTCCTTAACTTCCCTAACCAAGCCCTGCTCTTCGGTTTCGTTATTTTCTACGCCTCCGCCAACCAAACCAAAATAACCAGGAATTGACTTAACCATAAGGGATCTTTTTTGTAAATAGACAAAAAGTTCCCCACCTTTGAGTTTCATTGGTAATAAAATTGAAGCTCGCCGTTTATTTTCCATTCTGATTATTTTTAAAAAGTAAACTAACTCCTTTAAGTTTACACTTTTTGTTTAATTCTTTCGGTATTTCAAGTGTAGCAGCAACAGCGCCTTTATTATAAAGAATACCAGAGGAATCAAAAGAGTAGGTTAAAACACTTAAATCAACTTGAGTTTGTTTTTTTGTTTGAATATCAAAATTTAAAGAAGAATTTGGATTGAAATCTTTTATTTTTAATAAAATAAAATCATTACTAACCTCGTCGGTACAGTTTAAAATTAACGCGTCATAATTTATGGATATATCGCCAATTTTTTCAAAATTATTTTCTTTAAAATCCTTGAAGTTAAGATATATATCTTCAGTTTTTAAAGCTTTGAAATCTACTAGCAGATATAGATCGTAAAGGTGCTTATTAAAGTTGCTATAAACAACAAATGGTAACTTTTGAGTCCATTCACTGTTTTTAAAAAGAATTTTACTAGGTTCAATTTTTACTTTAGGATGAAATAAAGAAAAAAAACCAAAATTAATTTCTTCTTTGAAACGAAAGCCAAAAACGGAGATTAATATTACAACTATCAATGGTATTAAGACTACTTTCGTTTTATTTCGCATGATATTTGATACTTATCAGGATATTTAAGAGACCTGCCTTCTTCGTCTTAAATCACCAGGCGCATATTTATTATAAAACTCGTTACCCCATACAAGAATTACCAGGCCTAAACTCATCAAAACTCCGCGGTACGGATCAGCTCTTTCTGACTTCCCTAGTCTAAGGGAATATCCAAAAATATTCTGATTATTGGGGTCGTCATGTGAAGACCCGCTCCTCTGAGCTTCATCTCTGATAAATTCTTCAATATTCATTGACATCTCTATACCTCCAACTGAAATTTTTCCCAATTGGCATTTTAAAAAAGAATTTAAAGAATTACCATGGTGCGCGCCCCAAGTAATCGGAGACTTATACTCAATTTGGTCGACTAGTCTTCTAAGAAGACCTCCTCGACTTCCCGTACTTCTATCAGCAATTAACAATCTCATTGTTCCTGTTAGATTTCTTAAACTATGGGATTCACCTCGCTCAAGCGTCTCTTGTATTGATTCAAGATGGTCGTATAAAGCAATCCATGAATCTTGCACTGATTTTGGAACTCGAAAATCATTCATAAACTATTTTCCATGGCACTTCTTATACTTTAGTCCGCTGCCACAAGGGCAAGGATCATTCCGACCAACTTTATCATTAGATAGGTTGGCTGAAGCTTGAACAGGGCCAGCAATTTTAGCCGGAGCTTGAAACTGCAAATTTTGCTTGGCCATGGGCGAGTTTACAGCAATAGCGGCTGATTGGCCTAGTTTAAAAATCGTAAAAACAACCTGATTTTGAATCTCGTCCAACAATGTTTTAAATAATATGTAGGATTCTTTTTTATATTCAACCAATGGATCGTGCTGGCCATAACCCCTTAAGCCAATGCCTGTTCGCAAATGATCAATCGCTTCTAAGTGCTCTACCCACAAAGTATCAATCGCTTGGAGCAATAAGGATTTTTCAATTTTTCTTAATGGCTGATCCTGGCCTTTAAATTGCTCAAGGGCGTTAATGCTGTTTTCCAAAACTTGATATTTAGCAGAAATTATTTCCAAAAGATCTGGTAAAATTTTATCGCTGTTTTTTTGGTTTAGAATACTGGATTTTTCGGAATCTGATAAAGGCACAATGCTGTTCATTGTTTCGGCTACTTCGGTTAAATTCCAATCATCGGGGTTTGGCGAAGCAATATGAAAATTTACCAAAGCAGTTAACTCTTCCGTGATATAGCCCATAATGATATCTTTGGTGTTTTTTTCCTTGCCTAAATTATCCAAATCTAAAATCTCTTTGCGTTTTTTGTAAATAACCTCACGATGCTTATTAATGATATCGTCATATTCCACCAAATGCTTACGAATATCAAAGTTATTGCCTTCTACCTTTTTTTGTGCCGATTCGATTGATTTAGAAATCATACCGTTTTCAATCGGCATGTCCTCGGGAACTTTAAGAGTTGTCATGACCGATTTTAAACGTTCGGAGCCAAAAATCCTCATTAAATCATCATCCAAAGAAACAAAAAACCTACTGGAACCAGGATCGCCTTGCCTGCCGGATCGTCCGCGCAACTGATTATCAATGCGCCTTGATTCGTGTCTTTCTGTGCCGATAACATGCAAACCGCCTAAAGATCTTATTTCTTCGGCCTTTTCCTTATTATAAGGATGGCCACCTAAAATAATATCAACTCCCCTGCCGGCCATGTTCGTAGCCAGGGTGACCGAGTTTTTTTGTCCGGCTTGGGCAATTATTTGCGCTTCGCGCTCATGGTTTTTGGCGTTTAAAATTTCATGCTTCACGCCTTCTCTGCTTAATAATTCCGATAAACGCTCGTTTTTTTCAATGGAAATGGAACCAACCAAAACCGGCTGGCCAATTGATTGCAGTTTTTTTATTTCCTCGATAACCGCCTTAAACTTGCCTTCTTCGCTTTTGTAAATCAAATCATTGCTATCTTTTCTGATTAATGGATTATTAGTGGGAATTTCTGTTACGTCCAATTTATAGATCTTGGAAAATTCTTCCGCTTCGGTTGAAGCCGTACCTGTCATGCCCGAAAGTTTTTTATACATCCTAAAATAATTTTGAAAAGTAATAGTAGCCAGGGTTACGCTTTCGCGCTGGACTTTAACGCCTTCCTTGGCTTCGATGGCTTGATGCAAACCTTCGCTGTATCTGCGGCCGTACATTAAACGCCCGGTAAATTCATCAACAATCAAAACTTCGCCTTCTTTAACCACGTAATCCTTGTCGCGCTTAAATAAAGTTTCGGCCTTTAAGGCGGATTCCAAATGGTGAACAGTGGAAATACCCGAAACCTCGTAAATATTTTTTACATTAAGGGCTTTTTCGATTTTTTCTATCCCCTCTTCCGTAAGTGTTACGGCTCGCATTTTTTCATCAATATTAAAATCTTCGTTGGCGGTTAAATTTTTAACTAATTTGGCAAACAAACGATACTGTTCTGTTGATTCCTCTGCCGCGCCCGAAATAATCAAAGGCGTTCGAGCTTCATCAATTAAAATAGAGTCAACTTCGTCTACAATGGCAAAATTGAGGCCCCGCATGACCATTTGGCCGGAGGACTGCACCATATTGTCTTTTAAATAATCAAAGCCAAATTCATTATTGGTGCCATAAGTAATATCACACAAATAGGCCTCGCGTCTGGAAATTGGTCGTAAAAAGTTTTCATTAACTACTACTCCCAAATCTCGTTCTTGTTCAATTTCTGCGGGCGCCTGATAGGTAGCATCGTAAATAAAAGCAGATTCATGCTGGATGCAAGCCACGCTTAAACCCAGTAAACCGTAAATTTGGCCCATCCAAACGCAATCGCGCCTGGCCAAATAATCATTAACCGTAACCACATGCACGCCCATGCCGGAAAGAGCGTTTAAATAAACGGGCAAAGTTGCCACCAAAGTTTTGCCTTCACCGGTTTTCATTTCGGCAATTTGGCCGTGATGCAAAACAATCCCGCCGATCAGCTGCACGTTATAATGCCTTTGCTTTAAAGTTCTTTTAGAGGCCTCGCGCACCAAAGCAAAGGCCTCCGGCAAAATATCTTCTAAAGTTTTGCCGTTTTTTAAAACTTCTTTAAGTTCGGTTGTTTTGCTTTTAAGTTGATCGTTAGAAAAACTCTCGAAGCCGGGCTCGAGAGCGTTGATTTGTTCAACTATTGGCTGTAAGGTTTTAAGGTAACGGTCATTGCCGTTGCCAAAAATTTTCTCCAAAAATGTCATACGGCAAGTTGTTCGTCGTCTGTTTCTTTTTCTTTGATTTTAGTTAATTGTCTGGCTGCGTTATCGCGGGCTTTATCAATGGCGGCGTGGATATCAAAATCAGTTTCTACTACTCTGACCAATTTTTTACCAACAGCGATATTAAATTCAGCTCTATAAACCTGGCCTTTATGATGATGAGCATCTCGGCTTAAATCAATATTAAAACTGATAATTTTATCCGAAAAATGCTCCATTTTCTTTAATTTATCAGCCAAATATTCACGCAAACTGGGGGTAATTTCAAAATTTTTAACGTATAATTGGTATTTCATACTTTTATAATATCAGATATTCGGTAGCTTGACAATTCAATTTATCAATAAGCATTTACTATGGTCGTTTATCCACTTTGACAATTTGTTTAAAAAACTTAATAATATCCTCATATGAATAACACAAACGGTTTAAATGGCAATGGTTTTGAAATTGTTTCCGGCAGATCTAACCCGGAACTGGTTAAAAGCGTGGCTAAAGGCCTAAATGTAGAGCCCATTTTTATTGATACCAAGCCCTGGGGCAATGGTTATCCCAGGTGCATTAGGCCCGATGACGTGACTTTTTTGCATAAAAAGGTATTTATTGTTACCAGTTTGCGCTATCATGAATTAGGTTCGCCGGTTGATGAATTGGAATTGATGTTTGATGCCTGCGGTAGTGCTTCGGAAATCCATATCATTTTAACATGGTTTTGCACCAAAGATGATATTTCGCACAATTCCGGCCACACCCCAACCACCACCTGGATAGCCAATCGTATTAAAAATCTAGGACCGAAATCGGTTAACTGTTTTGATCTGCATCAATCCAGCCACTTGGAATTTTTTTACCCCATTAGGCGCAGGCGTTTTTATTTTTTGCGTTTGCTTATTGAAAATGCCAAAAAATTAGGGATTGGCCAGATTGCCGCAACCGATGACAGCTCCAGCAAACGAGCCCGTAAAGTTGAGGAATTTTTAAAAACCAACAAGCCCTACATTGTGGCTACAAAAGATCATGATCATAAATCCGAAAACAGCCAGGTAAACTTTCATAAAATGAGCGGAGAAATTTTAGCCGACAAGGTTTGTTTATTTGACGATATGGCCTTAAGCTTATCAACTATCAAAAGATCGGCTGAATCGTTAAAAAAAATGGGTGTTAAAGAAGTTTACGCGGCCGCTCCGCACTTTGATCCAACCTCAACAACTTATGAGAACTTAAAAGAATGTTTTGAAAATGGTTGGTTAACCCGTTTTACCACCACCAATTCGAACGTCATTGATGAAAAGTTTTTAGGTTTTGGTAAAGATAAATTTGAGGTACTTGATGTTTCGGGTTTTGTTTCGGATGTGATCCGTTCCATCATCAAAGGCGAATCAACATCATCTTACTTTGACGACATCTAAAGCAGAATTTAAATTTAAAAACAAAAGAACCAATAGTGTATTGGTTCTTTTTTGATTGATGATTTAAAATCCAACGTATCTTATTTCTTCCTGTAATTGAATTCCTGCCGTATCACGAGTTTGCTGTTTAATTAAGCTAATCAATTGGACAACCTCGTCGGCCTTGGCACCGCCCTGGTTTACAATATAGTTCGCATGTTTTTCAGAAATCTTGGCATTGCCTATTTCTTTCCCCTTTAAACCCAAATTTTCAATTACCCAAGAAGTGGGTATTTTTTTATATTCCTTGAATTTTGGAGAAAATTCCCAACCCATGGCAACTAATTTTTGTTCTATTTCGGGTGTATAAATAATATTTTTAAAAGCACAGCCGGCGCTGGGCTGGCCGTACGGTTGGCTATCCATTCTATATTTAATGCGTTGATCTATTAATTCTTTGCTTTTAGCTGAATCGCCATTGCTTAAGGCAATGTTTGTAGATAAAATCAACCAACTATCATGTTCTTTAAAAATGCTATGGCGGTAAGCAAAACAACATTCGGCATTATTGATGGTTTTAATTGTTAAATCATCATCCAGATAATCAACGGTTAAAACAACTTTATCCATGGCCTCGCCATAGGTTCCTGCGTTGCCTTTAACAGCTCCGCCAACCGAACCAGGTACGCCGGCTTCAAATTCCAAACCAGTTAATCCTGCGGCCAAAGTTTTCATAATTAAACCTGCTAAATTATAGCCGGAATCAACCTTAACTTGTGTATCATTGATAATAATATCCCTGGGCTTTACTTTAATTACGGCTCCGTCAAAACCAGCATCGCTTACCAGCATATTACTGCCGCCGCCAAGCAACATATAGGTAATGCCTTCTTGCTTAAGTAATTTAATCGCTTCGGCTAAGTTATCAGGATCGTTTATTTCCAGATAAATTTTGGCCGGTCCGCCAATTTGAAAAGTAGTATGGTTTTTAAGAGGTTCATTTTCCCTAACCACGCTGGCAAAGTTATTAAGCTGTTGAATTAAATGCATATATTTAATTTTGTTATTTACAAACCGGCAGTGTAATTATTATTTTTGAGGCCGGACGGCTTGTGCGAGCAGTAAAAAATTTATTTAAACAATTACATTCGGCTGTGGCTAAAAAACGTAACAAGAATAAAATTGAAAGGCGAGTTCCGGAAGGCCAAAAAAATGATAATTACACGGACGGTTTAATGAACTATATTTCTTGCCACCTGATCAACATCTCCCGCGCCCATAATTAAAACCAAATCATTCGGTTTAACTTGATCCAATAGATATTTTTGGGCAATTGGTAAATCAGCCGCGTAAGTTATTTCTTTAAAAGGATGCCTGGCTTTAATGGCCGCTACCATTTCTGTTGAGCCAACACTTCTGACGCCATCGGATTGTCTACCTGCCACATCATAAACTTCACTGATAATCAACTGATCAACATAATCAAAACTTTTCACAAAATCATCAAAAAGCTTGGCAGTGCGGTCAAAATGATGAGGTTGAAAAAGAGCCACTAGCCGTCGTTCTGGATAAAATTCTTTTGCCGCCTTAAGCGTGCCTTTAAGGGCTGTTGGATGATGAGCATAATCCGAAACTACTAAAATATCTTTTTGGCCCTTTAGTTTGCCCACCAGCTCAAATCTGCGCCAAGAACCGGAAAATTCTGCCAGTGATTCTTTAATTATTTTCCAATCAATCCCCGCTTCTTTGGCTACGGTAATTGCCGCCAAAGCATTATAAACATTAAATAAACCTGGTATTTTTAAGGAAAATGGGTGATTTAAAATTTTAAATAACTGCTTCTGCTTTTTATTGGCCAACTCTGTGGCTACAAAATCGGCGTTATTGTGGATGGACCAGGTTTTAACTTTGTAGCCCTTAGATTTGGTTAATGATTGCAAAGCCGGGTCATCGGCATTAAAGGCCAAAAATCCTCCGTTAATGGGTAAAGAATTGATATATTTTTGAAAAGCATGCTTTAAATCGTCCAAATCCTTGTAATAATCCAAATGATCGGGTTCTAAATTGGTTAAAATAATAGTTTGAGGAAGCAAATTAAGCATATGACCCTTCCATTCGCAGGCCTCAAGTATTAACCACTCCGAACTGCCTTGCCTAAAATTTCCGTCAAAACCCTGCACTTGAGTACCTACTATAATGGTCGGATCAAGGCCGGCTTTTTCAAAAATTTTTCCTAACATGGCAGTGGTTGTTGATTTGCCGTTAGTGCCGGATATGGCAATGGTTTTTTTATCATGAGAATAAACACCTAAAAATTCCGGATAGCTTTTTTGTTCAATATTAAATAATACTGTCTGTTCGCGTTCGGGGTTTGTTTCTTCCACTGCTGGAGAATAAACAACCAGATCAACATCGGGCGTTATATTGCCAGCTTGGTGGCCGTAGGTGATGGCCACACCTCTTTTGGCGAGATTTAAAGTTAAATCACTCTCTTGAATATCAGAACCGCTAACTTGCTTGCCTAAAGCCAAAAAAATCTTGGCAACTGCCGATACGCCAATTCCGCCTATACCGATAATGTGAACCTTATTAATTTTTGAAAAATCCATAGTTTAAATTAAATCAGCTATTTTTTGCTCACCGCCGTGCATCATAATTTTTTCAATCTTGTCTGATAATTTATCAAGCTCAACTTGGTTATTAATCAGGGCTTTGATTTTATCAGCCAATAACTCCGGCGTCAATCCATCTTGATTAAGATAAACAGCTGCTCCACGATCGCTAAAATAAACGGCATTTTCTACTTGCTGGCTTGCTGGAATGGGAATAATAATAGTTGGTTTGCCCAAATATGACAATTCCATTAGCGTTGATAAGCCGGCCCTGGAAATAATTAGATCTGCTTGTTTTAAACGGCTGTAATAATCTTGATTTAAAAATTCAAATGCTAGAAAATTATCAAGCTGATTGGCCTCTGGGTTAAATTTATTTTTACCAGTGACTTGCCAAAATTCTATTTGGTTTAGTATGGTTGTTGTTTTAACCGATAACTCGTTTAAAGCCGCTGCACCTGTACCTCCACCCAAAAACAAAACTGTCGGGCGATTATTTTTAACGATATTATTTGTTAGCGCAACTTCTTCCCTGATTAAGGAACCAACTAGCACCGGATTTTGATTTTTAAAATCAGCTAAAGATTTGGCAAAAGTTACCGTTATCGTATCGGCGATTTTTTTTACCAGAATATTACTTAAAGTTGGCTCTAAATCCAGTTGATGGATCATGATTTTTATTTTAAGGATCTTGCCGGCCCAAATCACCGGTACGGCCACAAAACCACCGGCAGAAATTATCACATCTGGTTTAAATTGGCTTAAAATAAAGTAGGACTTTAAAAATGCCGCCAGCAAAAAAAACGGAGTTAATAAATTTTGCCAGCTAAAATAACGTCTTAATTTTCCAACCGGAATATAATTAAATTTGATAGAGGGGTATTGCAATAAAAATTCTTTTTCCGGTCCATGTTTTGTGCCGATAAAAAGAACTTGTGGCTCCCCTTTTTTTAATAATAAGGACTGCCAAATTGCTATCAGCGGGCTAACCGAGCCCAATGTGCCGCCGCCGGTTAAAACAATTTTCATGTTCTTGTTTGTTTAGAAATATTAACCAAAATACCACTGGCAATCATTAAAATTACCAAAGCTGTACCGCCATAACTGATAAATGGCAACGGTAAGCCGGTTAAGGGAGAAAGGCCTATCATAGTGGAAATATTAATGAAGGCCTGAAAGGCAATCCAGGATGCAATACCTAAACTTAAATATTTGCCAAAATCATCGGGTGATGCCCTGGAAATTTTTAAACCCCTAACAATCACCGTTACATACAACAGCAATAAAATGGTGCAAAAGATAAAACCCATTTCTTCGGCAATAACAGCAAATATGGAATCGCCGTATACCTCCGGCAAGTAATTAAATTTTTGCCTTGATTTGCCGATACCTAAGCCAAATAGACCACCGGAACCAACAGCAATTTTGGCTTGATTAATATGATAGCCAACGCCCTGTAAATCTGCCGAGGGATTTAAAAAAGTAGTTATTCTGGACAAACGGTAAGGCGCTATCTGAACAGCCAGCATTACCAAAATCAAGCATCCGACAACCAAACCACCCAAATGCTTTAAAGCGCCACCTGCTACAAAATAAACTATGGCGCTGATAGCGATGATAACCACTAATGTACCAAAGTCCGGTTGAGCCATAACCAAAAGAGAAATAATGCCTAGCAAAAAAATAAAAGGCATGAAACCCATTTTAAAATCCTTAATGGCATGTTCGCCTTTTTTTTCCAACCAGGCGGCCAAATAAATTAAAAATGCCAGTTTAACTATCTCGGTCGGTTGAAAGCTTAACGGCCCTATTTTAAGCCAGCTTTGAGCTTCTTTACCGTAAGTTTGACCAATACCCGGAATTAAAACAATGACTAGTAAAAAAAGCGAAGCCAACAAGGCAAAAGAAGCAATTTTGCGATATTTTTTGTAGTCAAACTGTGAAGCCAAATAAAAAAATAATAAACCAGGCAACAAGCCATTGGTTAATTGGTGTTTAAAATAATAATAACTGTCGCCGAATTTTTGATAAGCATCCACAGAGCTGGCAGACGAAAGTAACATTAAGCCAAAAACAATAATTAAACCCAAACTGCCAATTAAAATAAAATCCGGCTGATGATGGGAATGCTCAAAAGCAAAAGGACTTTTTGCTATTTTTTTTAGCCATGGCATGATTCGCCAATTATGTTTCATAACGATAATTTATTTACCAACTTAATAAATTTGGCACCCCGTTCGCGGTAATCTTTAAATTCGCCAAAACTTTCGTTTGCTGGAGACAATAAAACAACATCGCCCGCATTGGTTGATTTAAAAGCGCGTTTTACTGATGTCTGCAAATTTTCTACTGCCACAAGCTCAAGACCATGTAATTTAAACAATTTTGATAAATAAGGAGTAATAAGTCCGCTAGTCAAAACCAATCTTACCTTCATGGTTTTAATTGTATTAATCAAGGCCTGATATTCTCCCTTTAATTCATCAGGATTAATTCTGGAACCTTCAAGAATCAAAATACCTTTGTTTAATGGCAAACTCTTAACTGCCAACAAAGTTGCTTTTGGCCTAGTGGCCGCGCTATCATTTATATACCTAACACCCTTAACGCTCCGAACAAATTCCATTCTCCCGCTTCTTGGGGCAAAATTATTTAAAGTTTTTTTAACAACGTTTGCCTTGATTTTTAAAATTTTTGCCAACTGCATTGCAGCTAAAGCATCACTTTTTAAATGAGTACTGGAAAAATAAGGATTAGTAATTTTTGGCAAACTATTTTTTTTCTCACCGTAAAAAATTGTTCGATTGGGCCAAGTTATTTTTTTTAACACCAAATCATCGGCATTAATAATCAATGTATCGTGTTCACTTTGATATTTGCACAAATTCAATTTAACTTTTTTATAATTAGCAAACGAGTGGCCATGATCATCCAAATGATGAGGAAAAATATTGGTAATTAAAGCTATGGCCGGTGATTTTTTAACGTATCTAGCGAATGTTAAAGTCCGATTATTTACTTCGGCTACGACTATAGCATCAGAACCTGATTTAATAATTTTGTAAAAATCAACAAAATGCCAGCTTTCACCGACTAAAAATGCCTTTTTTTTGCTGGCAACAAGCATTTGATAAACCAAATTGGTAACCGTGCCCTTGCCGGCCGTTCCGGTTACGCCAACTACTTTGCCGGGAAAAAATTCCAGTAAAAGATTATACCAATTCCACAAACGGTATTTTTTTAATTTACCGTTAACAGGATATCTAAACCAAGAAGAAGGGGCAAAAATGATATCGTTTTTGGATAATCCCTGAAGATACTTTTTGTCAAAATTTATTTTAGAAAAAGATTTGACAATAAGTTGAAAGGTTTTCTCTTTTTGTTTTTTGGATAAATTATCCTGATAAGAAAAAAAGTTTTTTTTAAAATCTTTGGCGGATTTAATTTCATGGCCGATTAAATTTTTGCCACCAAGCAAAATTAAAAATAAGGCCAAACTACTGCCCTCTGTTCCGGATAATCCCACCACGTGGATGGTTTTATTTTTTAAATCGTTTAAATCCATAACTTTTGCTTACCAGCTTTTATCCAGCAAAAATAAAATAAGTCCGACCACCGCTGTTACTCCCGAAATCACCCAAAAACGCATGACGATTTTTGGTTCCGACCAGCCAACGGCTTCAAAATGATGATGAATTGGCGAAGATAAAAATATTTTTTTGCCGTGGCGCAATTTTTTTGAAATAAGTTGAATAATGACCGACAAAGATTCTATTACCAAAACTCCGCCAATCACGGGTAATAAAAACATGGAATTTGTAAGCATGGCGATAATACCCAAAGTAATACCCAAAGACATAGAACCCGTATCGCCCATAATAAAACGAGCAGGATTGATGTTAAACCATAAAAATGCCAATAATGCGCCAATAATAACGGCGCAAAAAGCCGCTAAATCATATTTTCCTAAAGCAAAACTAATCACAGCCATGGCGCCAAAAGCGCTTAAACAAACGCCACCGGCCAGGCCATCTAAACCATCGGTTTCATTAACCGAAAAAGCAGTGGCTACGATAGTAAAAATAAATATGGGAATATACCACCAGCCGATTTGTAAATTTCCCCAAAAAGGCAAATGCAAAACATCCCAGCCCAACTTATAGTAAAACCAATAAGCGCCAACAGCGGCAATTAACGAAAAAATAATTAAACGATGCTTTACTCTTAAGCCACCGCCATTTGGACCGATATTTTTTACTCCTAAAATATCATCAATCAAGCCGACCAAAGCCGAGGCGATTAAAGCGCCTAGCGGAAGTAAAGTTTCGGATCTGGTTAAAAAATTAAGCTGGCCAATTAAAGAATTTGGCCAAAATTTGTGGATATAGTAAAAGACTATTGCCAAAATTGCCGCAGATAACCAGATGATTATACCTCCCATGGTTGGAGTACCGGCTTTTTTTTGATGTAAATTGAAAAAAATGGGCGCACTTTTTAAATTTCTGATTTGCTTACCAAATTTATATTTAAACAAAAAATGAGTTAATAACGGGGTTAGAGCCATGGCCGAAATAAAAGCCAGCGTAGCCAAAAAAAATATTTTGATAACTTCAAAATTGTCTATCATAACTAGCTAAAATAATTGATTATTAAAGATAAAATACTGATTAAAGTAAAAATTTGGGCGCAAAAAACCGACCAAATCAGCCATCTGGCCAAAATCGGCCAACCTTCTTCCAAATATGCAGAAAAAACAATATTTAATATTAAAATAATCAAGCATACTCCGGGATAATAAATAACCCAAAGCCAAGGCCCGATCCAGCCGATGCCAAAGTAAACATTGTAGTATAAGGGTATCCAATCTGTTTGAGCTGGTAAACGCCAAATAATCAAAAACCAAATAAAGGCATTAACCAGTAAATTGGCCAAAATCGGAAGGTAAAGCTGGGGTTGTGATACGGCTTTGTTTAAAAAAAATGCGATTTTTTTCATAGGCACATTTGCAAAATTATTATAACAAATATTTATTCCCTTGGCTATCCTTACGATTCTTTGAATTTTATGGTATAATTTAGACACGCTTTAATTAAGAAAGCGGAAAAATATGATAGAAGACAAAAAACTCCAAGAGCTTTTGTTAAAAAACGAGTTAATCGATGAACAAAAATTAACAGAAGTACTAAAGGAGTGCAAAAACCAAAAAAGTACCCTGTTTGAATACGTCAGGCAAAAAAATGTTGTGCCGGATACCGCTCTTTACCCTTTGCTTGCCGGTTATTTTCAAATCCCCCTGGTAGATTTAAAAGATGAAAACATTCGCCGTGATGTGCTTTTTTCCATCCCGGAACCCATTGCCCAAACCCATGAATTAATTGCTTTTAACCAAACTGATGAAGGAGTTTTTATCGCCACCACCGATCCAAGTGATTTGGAAACCTTGGAATTTATCAAAAAAAGATTGGATCAAAACCTTATTATTCATTTGGCAACTCCGACCACTATCCAAGATACTCTTAAGCAATATCATCAAAGTTTGGAAGCGGAATTTCAAAATATTAGCAAGGAAGGCGAAGAAGATACTAAAAATGACCAGCAGTTAAAAGAATTGGCCCAAGATTTACCTATTGTTAGGGTAGTTGATACGCTTTTGGAATATGCTATTTTTGAAGACGCTTCCGATATTCACATCGAACCAACGGAAAAAAATGTTATTATCCGCTATCGAATTGACGGAATTTTAAAGGAAGTAATGAGCTTGCCTAAAAATGTCCAAGCCGGCTTAATTGCCAGAATCAAGGTTTTAGCCAACTTAAAATTGGATGAACATCGCTTGCCTCAGGATGGTCGCTTTAAAATAAGCTCTACTCAATACAAAGTAGCTTTTAGAGTTTCCATTATTCCGGTATTTGACGGGGAAAAAGTTGTTTTGCGCTTGCTTAACGAATCAGCCAAGGCCTTATCTTTGGAAGATTTGGGTTTGCAAAAAGGATCATTGGAAATTTTAAAAAATAACATTGCCAAACCACACGGAATTATTTTGGTTACCGGACCAACGGGTAGCGGAAAAACCACCACTCTTTATACCGTGATGAATGTTTTAAACAAGCCGGAAGTTAACATTTCCACAATTGAAGATCCTATTGAATACCGCATGCCTCACATTAACCAAAGCCAGGTAAACCCAAAAATAGAATTTACTTTTGCCAAAGGTTTACGTGCGCTTTTAAGACAAGATCCAAATATCATTATGGTTGGTGAAATCAGAGATAAAGAAACAGCCGAAATTGCCGCCCACGCTGCTATGACCGGTCATTTGGTTTTATCCACTTTGCATACCAATGATGCGGCCTCCAGCCCCCAACGCTTGATTAACATGGGCATCCCCTCTTTTTTGGTTTCTTCTACCACCAATTTGATTATTGCCCAGCGTTTAACCCGTAAAATCTGCAAAAACTGCATCTACAGCTACAATTTGGATAAAGAAATGATTAAACAGCTTGATAAGCATTTTAATTTGAAAAAGGTTTTGGAATTTTTAGTTAAACAAGGTTTGTTAGCCAAAGAAAAAGCCGCTTTGGAATCTATTTTATTTTATCGTGGCAAAGGATGTAAAAAATGCGGCCTTAGCGGTTATAAAGGACGCTTGGGCATTTATGAATTAATGGAAATAAGCCCTAAAATATCCGAATTAATCACCGCCGAAGCCGAAGTGGAAAAAGTATTTACCCAAGCCGAAGAAGAAGGTATGGTTAGCTTAACCCAAGACGGGTTTATTAAAGCCATTAAAGGTATAACTACGGTAGAAGAGGTTTTAAGGGTTACCCAGGAATAATTTTAAATAAAAAAATTATGGTAGTTGATTTAGGCAAAATCAAATCAGGACACGAGGAGTTGGAACAAAACCGTCCAGCGCCTTGGTTTTCAAAAATGATTAACAAATTAGGTTCCATTTCCACCATTAGCGCCAAGGATAAGATTTTTTTCGTTCAAAATTTGCAAGTCATGATCAGGAGCGGTTTAGCGTTGGATAGGTCGCTTAAAACTTTGGCCGATCAAATGGAAAATAAAAGATTCAAACTTATTATTGCCGAACTGGCCGCCAATACCGAAAAAGGCATTTCGTTTACCGACAGTTTAACAGCTCACGAAAAAACATTTGGCCATTTGTTTGTTAGTATGGTGGCAGCGGGTGAAATTTCCGGCCGCTTAGAAGACGTTTTAAAACAAATTTACTTGCAGATCAAAAAAAGCCATGAACTAAAAAGCAAAATCATGGCGGCCATGATTTATCCGATTATCGTCATTACGGCCATGATTTTTATTTCCATCGGCATGATGGTTTTTGTGGTACCCAAAATTACCGCGGTTTTTGTGGAAATGAAAGCCGAATTGCCATTGGCGACAAAAATCTTAATCGGCATTTCCAATTTTATCGTTAATAACGGCTGGCTAACCGGTTTATCTGGATTGCTGTTTATAGCTATAATCGTTTTTACCTTAAAATACAAAGAAACCAAATGGTATTATCATTCATTGTTTATTAAATTACCCATGATCGGCACCATTGTTAAAAAAATCAATTTGGCCAAATTTTGCCGAACCTTAAGTTCGCTTTTAAAAACGGATATTTCTTTAGTTAAATCATTTGAAATCAGTGCTGAAATTTTAAGCAATGTTGTTTATCGCCAATCATTATTGGATTCGCAAAAGGAATTAAAAGAAGGCACTTCTTTAACAGCGGTTTTACAAAAATATCCCAAATTATACCCACCGGTGATAATTCAAATGTGTTCTGCCGGCGAAGAAACCGGCACTATTGATGAAATTTTAGGAGAAATGGCCAGTTTTTATGAAGATGAAATTGACCAAGTTATGAAAACTCTGCCGTCCATAATCGAACCCGTACTCTTATTGATTTTAGGCACAGGAGTAGGCGCGATGGCTGTAGCTATTATTATGCCGATGTACAGCTTATCCGAACATGTTTAATTTATTACAAAATAATGCCCGTTAATCACCGAGGCGTAACCTTGCTGGAATTAGTAGTTGCCATGGCAATTATTTTTTTGATTGTAACTATTTCTTTTCCCAGCTTAAAAAGCTACAGTTCTTACCAGGATTTAAAAAACAGCACCGAAAAAATGATTGGTGATTTAAAATTGGCCCAACAAAAATCTGTCACCGAGCAAATTAAATATTCTCTTCAAGTTACTGCTTTAAGTGCTGATTATTCGATGATTAAAAAAAGCCAATCGCCGGTAACTGTGGAAAATTACATTTTGCCCACACCTATTGTGGTAGCTTCAACTACCGGCATTGTGGCCCAAGAAGTTATTTTTAATTCTGCCGGTGCCGTTGAAAACAGCGGAGAAATTTTTTTGCAAAATTTACAAACACTGCAACAGACAAAAATAATTATTAAGCCATCCGGCTATGTTTCTTGGGAAAAAATTTAAATTTACTGAACAATCTGGCTTAACCTTGGTAGAAACCTTACTTGCCTTGGCTATTTTTACTTTAGCAGCCACTTATTTGGTCAGCTTATTTCCTTTTGGCTTAAAATCAGCCGGTATGGCAGAACAGGAAACAATAGCTATAAATTTAGCCCAATCCAAAATTGAAGAAATAATCGGCTCAAAATACAGCGATGTGCCAACAAGCGTTAATACCGAAAATTCTCTTACTAGCATTGATCCGGCTTTTGCGGGTTTTTCCAGAATTACAACCGTTACTTATGTAGATGGCAACTTGGCTCCAAGTGCCCAGGATTTAGGGCTTAAAAAAATTAACGTTTCAGTTTTTTGGCGGAATAAATTAACTCAAGCAACTTCTACCACCGCTTTAATGACCTTAATTACCAATTACTAATGGCTTTGTTTCAAAATTACTTAAAAAAAACCATCAGGCCTTGGCAAAATTGTTTTGGTTTTACTTTAACCGAAGTGGTTAGTGTTTTGGGCCTAACGGTAATGATTATGGTTTTAATTTACAATGTTTTTTTAATTTCACAAAAATCATTTATCAAGGGTGACGAAAAAATGGAAATCACCCAAAATGCCAGAATTTTACTGGATCGGCTTAGCCGTGAATTAAGGCAAACACAAGAAATCACCACGGCACTACCTTCTGATAAAGACCAAGTTGGCTTTCCCCCGGCTGCAGAAATTATGTTTCAGGATGGCCATGATGAGCAAAATATCCAATATTTAAGATATTATGCAATTGGAGCTTTAATTAAGAGGCAAAAAATTGTTTATTTTTTTTCAGCCGAACCGGATAATTATGTAAAATGGAACGCACTTGACCAATTCGGCCAACCACCCAACCAATCAGTAATTGATGAAAAAGATATTGCCGAATATGTTAGCCAAATGCAATTTTATGGCGATAATTTGATCAATATAGATTTAAGCTTGATTAAAAATCAAAGCACAAGCCGTTTTTTTACCAGTATTTGGGGAAGAAATATAGGCAATTAAAATGAAAAATATTTCAGCTACAACATCAAAGTTGGTTTATCGCTCCGAGGGCACTATTTTAATTTTGGTTATGGTCATTGTTAGTGCCTTGGTTTTATTAATCAATTATTTTTTTAGTTTTGTAATTACCGAAAAAAAAATCGCCCAAAGCCACACTTTAGCCACCCAAACCTATTATTTAACCGAAGCGGGCATCCAAGAAGCTATTTGGAAAGTAAATAATGATGCTACCTGGAATAATAATTTTAAATCAAACCCGACTTGGGAATCAAGTATTATCAGGCCCAATCCTTTTGCCCCAAATCAATCGTATCAAGTTGCCATAAAAAATAGCGCCCTTGGCCAAGCCACCATTAGCGCTACCGGCACTGTTACAGCTTTAATTTCACCATCAAGAAGAGTTGTCCAAACTACAATTTTTCAGGCCCAGGGCCAATCACCAACTTCCAGTTTAGCCATTTTCAGCGACAGAGATATTAATCTTTCGGGCGTTAATTTAAATATTATTAACGCCAGCGTTTTTGCCAACAGAGATATTGGCCTAAATTTTTTTACCACCTTAAATGTTGATAAAATCGCTTTAGCCGCCAGAAGAATTGAAATTTCTTGGTTATCTGCTTTAAATTCCGCCAATAAAATGTCTTTAAACTATCCACCGGCTCCAGCTGGCGAAGACATGCCGCAGTTGGATTTTAATTCCAGCGATCCCGCCTCATTGCGCAATCAGGCAGATAATTATTATACATACCAGCAGTTTAGAAATTTGATAAGTGATTCATCCAACATTGTTTTGAACGGCTTAACTTATGTGGACGGGCATATATCAATTCCTAGAGGCAAAAATATCACCGTTAACGGAGCTTTGGCTGCTAATGGCAACATTAGCATTGGGACCGATTTTATGCCGCTGTGGCTGGCAAAACCCAATGTAACGGTTATTGATCCTGGCAGCGGCCAAGTTGGCTTATTTGCCGCCGGAAACTTTAGCGTTGGCAGCTACACGAATTCATTAAATATCCAAGGTTTAATTTACTCCAATAACAACCTTAACATAGATGCCAGCGGATTGACTTTTAGCTTAACCGGAGGGATTGTAGCCAGAGATCTATCCATCAACAGCTTATGGAATTCCCTAACAATCAACTATAACGAGGATTTAATATTTAGAACCTTGGGAATTTCCAATCAATCCCCCGTTATAAATATCAACCACTGGGAAGAGGAATATTAATTCCAAATGTGCTATAATTAGGTTGAAATAAATTAACTTATGTTTGATAATTTTGTTCAAAACTCATTTGGCTTGGATATTTCCGAACGTGCCTGGCGCTTGGTTCAGCTTAAAAAAAACGGCCGTCAGATCAGCATTGCTGCATTTGGAGAAATTGCGGTGCCAGTGGGTGTTTTAAAAAACGGTAAATTTTCTGATCAAGATCAGGCCATCAAACTTTTTAAAACATTGCTGGAAAATTTAACAGGTGGACACCTAAACACCCATTATGTTTCCGTAAGTTTGCCGGAAACGGAAACCTTTATTAAAATCATCAATATCACATATCCAAAAAATAAAAATATTCTGGAAGAAGTGATTAATGAAGCCAAAAACCACATTCCCTATCCTTTGGAAAAAACTTACCTGGATTGGCAATTTGTAGACGAGAATAAAACCAAAGCAGTGATAGGCGTTTGCCCTAAAGAAATTGTCGATAATTTTCAAACTACCCTAAGTTCAGCTGGTTTGATGCCGATTGTTTTGGAAATTGAAGCTACCTCGATTGCCCGAGCAATTTTTCCTTCCGACTTTTTATCCGCAGAACCGATTATGGTTATTGATTTGGGATTTTCTCGTACCGGCTTGTTTGTTTACGAAAAAAACTGCGTTGGCTCCAGTTTATCCCTTAATTTTTCATCCGACTTGCTGACCAAATCAATTATGACGACTCTTAACCTAAGTGCGCCAGAAGCCGAAGAAGCCAAAAGAAAAATCGGTTTGGACCCTACCTTAGCCAAAGGTGGTATAAAACAGGTTTTACTTGAACCGATAAAAAAACTGGCTGTTAGCATTAGAGAGGCAAAATATTTTTATAACGAGCACTTGGATCATCAAGAACCCATTAATAAAGTGCTTTTAACTGGCGGGGGTAGTAATTTAAAACAATTACCCGAGGTTTTAAGCGAACTCACCCAAATTAAAGTAGAGGTAGCTAATCCGCTTGTTAATTTATCTATGGGTAGCCTAAATTTCCCAGAAAATAAAATCCAATCATTTAATACCGCTATTGGCTTGGCTTTAAGGCAATTCAATTGATTTTTATGATATCGTTAAATTTAATTTCACCCGAACAACAAACTCATTTAAAAATCAGGTATTTGCATATTCTGATTAAAAACTGCGCCGGCGCTTTGGTGGTTTTATCAACCATTTTGGCTATTTTTTTAGCTCCCTTAAACGATAAAATAGAAGATTTAAAAACAAGCAATACCAGGCGAAAAGAAACAATTATCAGCAATAGCCAAACCGTTACTTCAAAAATTAAATTGCTTAACCAAAGAATTGCTTCGTTAAGCCAGGTAAACGAACGATATTATTCATGGAGCCAAACATTAAACGAACTTGGTGCATTGGCCGAACCAGATATTTATTTAACGGAATTTACAGCCAATAATCTGGAGGGTAACTTTATAATCAAGGGCTATTCACCAACCAGAGAAAGTTTGTTGAATTTTAAAGACAAATTAACCGCTTCCTCATTTTTTAAAAAAGTAAACTCGCCTTTGACAAATTATTTGCAAGAGAGTGATGTTACTTTTGAAATAACCGGCTCAATTAAATGAAAAAAATATTTTTTCAATCGGAATACTTAAAAATTGGCTCTTTTTTATTGATTTTTTTGTCAATTTTAATATTTTTTAATTTACCACCCGCAAATAACATCAATAAACTTTTTAATTTGCTTAAAGCCGAGCAAGCCACACTTACCCAGCAATCCAACCAGGGGCATAATTTTGCCAACTCCCTATTGGATTATCAAAAATTTAACGAACAAATACCGGATTTTAAATCTGTTTTTTCTACTGCCGGCCAGGAGCTTGTTTTAATAACCGATTTGGAAAAAATAGCCAAAAATAATCATTTAAAACAAGAGCTTAACTTAAGCGAAAGCAAAACAAATTTTAACGAAAATATCGAATCTTTGGGTTTAAACATTAAACTTGCCGGCTCGTTTGCGGATTTACTGGCTTACTTGCAAGAATTGGAAAAAATCAAATACCGCTTAAGCGTTGATTCTGTTTCTTTAATTAAAAGCGAGAACGATAAAGGCCTGGAAATCCAATTGCTTCTTAACACCTATTGGTTAAAATAATTATGCTTAAATTAAAAATAAATTTAAAAATAATTTATTCCGCCATAATTTTACTTTTGGCCGCAATGTGTTTTATTATTGCCTGGAGCTCTTTTCAAAAATACAAAAATTCACAGGAGTTATCCGGTAAAATCCAAAATATGCTGGAATATGTTTCTTTGGATCAAATAGACACTACTAAGGGAACGGAATTGATTAATAGTTTTTCCGCTACCACTACCCCATCTTTAAAAATCTCCACCGACCCTTTTAAAACGTTTATAAAAGACGAAACAACAGTTGCTACAAGCACTGGTATTTAATTTTATTAATTCCGGCTTATTTTCTAAAATTTAACAATTTTGGCTTATTTTAGTTGACAATTATATTAATATGTAGTAAAATTTTAGAGTTTTAATGACATTCGGGGATCGTCTAATGGTAGGACAGCAGGTTTTGGTCCTGTCAATCGGGGTTCGATTCCCTGTCCCCGAGCCAGTTATTACAAAAAATAAGTATCTTGTAAACGATTAAGCTACAAAATGTGCTTGATTATATTATATAAAAATGATAAAATAATTCTATTATAAATATCCGATTACTAATATGTCAAAAAGACGCAAGGCCTTTGGTAGAAGGCAAAAGTCCAGTTCCGATAAAACCAAAAAGCGGTTGGAAATTAAAAAATTGATGTTGGAAGCCAAAGCCAAGAAGAACAAGAAAAAGGGCAAATAATAACAAATCAAAAAATCCGTCGGATTAACATTCGAACGGATTTTTGTTTACTTGGATTATTTCTTTTTATTCAAGCAGGACTTAATGAATGCATTGAATAGCGGATGCGGCCTAAGCGGACGAGATTTAAATTCTGGATGGAATTGAGTGCCTAACATAAACGGATGATCCTTGATCTCTACAATTTCCATCAAATCGCCTTTAGGAGAATCGCCCGAAATTATCAAACCTGATTTTTCAAACGAAGAACGGTATTTATTATTAAATTCGTAGCGATGGCGATGGCGTTCGGATATTTTAGCTTGACCATAGGCCTTATAAGCCAAAGTTCCCTTTTTAACCAAACAGGGATAAGCGCCAAGACGCATAGTACCACCTTTAGCCCGGCCTTCGGATTGGCCAGGTAAAAAATGAACAACTAAATGTTCGGCTTTAGGATTAAATTCTTCGGAAGTAGCATTATTTAAACCAATTACATTGCGGGCAAATTCTATGGTCATTAATTGAGCTCCCAAGCACAAGCCAAAATATGGGGTCTTACTCTCGCGAGAATACTTGGCAGCCAAAATCTTGCCTTCTGTGCCGCGTTTACCAAAGCCACCGGGAATTAACAGGCCGTCCATTGATTTCATAAAATTAAGTTCTTTTTTATCGCCTTTTTCCAGCTTATCGGCATTAATCCAAGATAATTCCAATTTAGCATTATTATTATAACAAGCCGATTTTAAGGCCTCGGTAACGCTTAAATAAGCATCGTTATTTTCTACATACTTGCCGACTAACCCTATTTTAACCCTGGCTTTGGCTGATTTAATTCGATTTAGTAAGTTTTCCCAAGGCAATAAACTTATTTTTTTGCGGGGCAGGCCAAAATGATCAAAAATCAACTGGGATATTTTATGCTTTTCAAAATTAACCGGAATTTCATAAATTGTTTTAACGGTCATGGCCGAAATTACGGCTTCTTTTTTTAAATTGCAAAATAGGGCGATTTTTTCATTTTCAGCCGCGCTTAAAGGATAATCGGTTCGAGCTATAATAATATCCGGATTAATACCCAAGTGTTGAAGCTCCCTAACCGAACTTTGAGTTGGCTTGGTTTTTAGTTCATTGGAAGCGGCAATATAAGGCACCAAGGTTACATGAACAAACATAACTGCTTGATGGCCTAATTCATGGTGAATTTGTCTGGCGCTTTCCAGATACGGCTCGCCTTCTATATCGCCCACTGTTCCCCCTATTTCAATCATCAAAAAATCTGCTTGGGTTTTTTCGGCTGTTTGGTAAATATAATCTTTAATAGTATCGGTAATATGGGGAATGATTTGGATTGTTTTGCCCAAATAATCTCCTTGTCGCTCCTTTTTTAACACTGCCTGATACACTTGTCCGGTTGTTAAATTGGAAAGCTTGCTTAAATCCTCATCAATAAAACGCTCGTAATGCCCTAAATCCAAGTCCGTTTCGGTACCGTCATCGGTTACGTAAACCTCGCCATGCTGATACGGGCTCATGGTACCGGGATCAACATTTAAATAAGGATCCAGTTTTAAGGTAAAAACTTTATAACCGGCCGCCTTTAAAATTACGCCGATGGAGGCGGATGAAGTGCCTTTACCCAAACCGGAGCAAACGCCGCCGGTGACGAAAATATATCTGGTTTTATTTTTCTTGTTCATTGTTTTGTAAAATCTCAATTGTTAAATTGGCTTGTTCATTATGAAATTTCAGCGCCACCTTGCTTAAACCCACTTCTTTAAGATGGTGTTGTAAAACAATTTGCTCTGGTTTTAATGTTTGACCGAGCTGCTCTAAAACAGCCGTAGCTATATCGGTTGCAGAGATAGCTTTAAATAAAGTGCCCTTTGGCGATGCCTTGGCTTTGATGGTAATTTTTTGGTTATTAATTTTGCCTAAAGCGGAAATTGCCTTAAGCTTTACTTGAGCGATTTTTTTGGCTTGGGCCGTTTTGCTAATGCCTAATTGGACGATTTTTCCGCCGGTAATCGGTTCGGCCAGTTTAGTTGGAAATAAATAATTTCGGGCGTAACCGTCATTAACGTTTTTAACTTCGCCTGCTGATCCCAGTTTGGGGATATTTTTTAATAACAGAACTTGCATATGATTTATCGATAATAATCTGTAAAAAAACAACAGATATTTATTTCATCGCGCTTAATATTTCCAAAGCTTTATCCATTTGCGGATCCTTGTTGGCCTTGTAATCCTCTTCGGTTAATTTAACAACTTCATCGGGCGTAATGCCGTTTTTATCGATTGTTCTTCCTAATGGAGTTAGCCAACGGGCAATAGTTACTTTAACAGACGAGCCATCGCTTAATTTTTCCAACTCTTGCACCGAGCCCTTACCGAATGTTTGTTCGCCAACAACAGTTGCCAATTTATAATCCTGCAAAGCGCCAGCCACAATTTCGGAAGCAGAAGCAGATCCGCCATTTACTAAAATTACGGTTTTATAGTTGGATAACTGCGCTAAGCCTGAGGAGCTGTAATCTTGATTTAATTCAGGATCCCCAAAATCCTCTTTAACTACCACCTCGCCTTTGCTTAACCAGTAGCCCGAAATAGCCACCGCCGTATCCAAATATCCACCCGGATTATTGCGCAAATCCAAAATTACACCCTTAGGAGATGTTTTGATCGCCTGATTTATTGCTTCCAAAAACAAACTATTGGTATCGGCGTTAAAATTGCTGATTTTAATCAAAGCAAAACCGTTTTTATCCTGATAAGTCACGCTTTTAATTTTAATGGTATCGCGGGTAATGGTTATTTTCTTAATTTCATCAGATCCCTGGTGAGCAATGCTTAAGGTAACATCGGTGCCCTTATCGCCTCTTATCAATTTAATAGCTTGATCCAATGGCATATTGGTAGTGTCTTTATCATCAATTGCCATAACTTTATCCAAAGGCTTAAGCCCTGCTTTTTCGGCTGGCGAATCTGCCAAAGGTGAAATAACAGTTAACCGCTCATCCCTAATGCCGATTTCCGCGCCAATGCCTTCAAATTTGCCCTGCAATTCGTCATTAAACTCTTTTGAGCCCTCTGGGTTTAAAAAGACCGAATAAGGGTCGCCTAGGGCTTCAACCGAGCCCCTAAGCGCTCCATAAAAAAGCTGAGTGTCGGTAATTTTATCCCGATCAATATACTTTGTTTTAATAATATCCCAAACTTTCCAAAAATTTTTAAAATTAACGTCTTTAGCAAGATAATCAGGTAAATTATCGGTATTTAAAACCTGGCCGCCATTTACGGAATTACTTTCGGGAGAATTGGCCGAAACTTGCTTGTTTAAGCCAATAGTCATGCCAATAAAAAAAGCGACAATCAATAAAATTACCACGCCTGCAATAATGGCAACATTGGGGCGTTTGGCTGATGGCGTTAGTGGATAATTTAAAGGTTGATTGGTTATTTCCGTCATAATTAATTTAAATTAGCATTATTTGATATTTATTCTTTTTCTTCAACTCTGGTAATTTTAGCTCCTAAAGTGGCCAACCGTTCATGAAGATTTTCGTAACCCCGATCTATGTTGTATGTGTTTCTTAAAATGGATGTGCCGGAAGCCGCCAACATAGCTATTAAAATAATAACCGAGGGCCTTAGTGAAGGTGGTGAAATGATTTCGTTACTTAAAAGCTTGGAGGGACCATCAATATAAACCCGATGCGGATCAGCCAATGTTACCTTAGCGCCCAAACGGTTGAATTCATTATAATATATTGCTCGGTTTTCATAAACCCAATCATGAATCAAAGTCCTGCCTTTGGCTTGTGTAGCAATGGGCACAAAAAACGGCAAATTATCAATATTTAAACCGGGATAAGGACGAGCATAAATTTTTTCTTTTAAAGCAACGAGTTTGGAAGGAAAGGTTTTAATATCCATCAATTTCGTGCGTTTGTTAGCCGATAGATATTTTTTTAAAATCTTGAATTTAAAACCCATTTTTTGCATTTTAAAAAGCTCTAATTCCAAAAAATCAATTGGACAACCCTTTATAGTTATAGTTGAGTTAGTAGTAGCGGCAAGCGAAATAAACAACATGGCTTCAATCGGATCTTCTGCCAAATGATATGTCACGTTTTTATTTATTGAACCAACGCCATGAATGATTAAAGTGGTGGTACCAATGCCTTCGATTTTTACCCCTAAAAGTTCCAAGTAAAAACAAAGTTCTTGAATTTGATAATTAGCCGAGGCGTATTTGATGACGGTTGTTTTGGGAACCAGTGAGGCGGCCATTAAAACCGCTTCGGTTGCCGTATCTCCTGATTCGTACATGATAATCTCCGATTGATGAGCCCCAGTTTTTTTAACAACTTGATAGTAGCCATCGTGTGAAGTTATAGCAACGCCAAAATTTTCCAAAGCAAAAATATACGGGGTAATAGTCCTTAAACCAAGCTTGCAGCCGCCGGATTTTGGCAATCTAAACGATTTAAAACGATGGATTAAAGGGCCAAAAAGCATTAAAACCGCCCTGGTTTTTAAAGCAGATTGCTGATTTATGTTACTTAAATTAATTTTTTTAGTCGCCTTAACTTTTACGCTTCTGGCACTGGTCCAAGTAAATTTAACGCCAATGCTTTCCAAAACTTCAATAATCCGTTTATTTTCCTCTAAGCTGGGAAAATTAAAAAAATGGGTTTCACCCTGATTTAATAAAGAGGCGCATAAAAGCGCCAAAGTTGAATTTTTAGTGGAATTTACCTTAACTTCGCCGGAAAGGCGTTTTTTCCCTTGAATAATATAATATGACATTGTATGATAGATTATATTCGTGTATGTATAATTACTGTTATGCTTCAAAAATCGTTTAATTTAAGGGGTTGGGATAGCTTTATACGATAAAAACCACCCGCCATACACGTTAAATATTTTATCAGTTTTTTATAAAAAAAACAACCGCCATATATGAATCTAAATTCACGTCGCTACTTAGTAATAATTTTGACCCTGATTTTTGTGATTATCGCCCCAACCCTGATTTTATACGGCTTGGGCTACAAGTATGATTGGGCTAAAAAACGTTTGGAAAAAACCGGCGTTTTTTTTATAAAATCTTTTCCCAAAGGAGCGGATATTTATTTGGAAGGAATAAAGCTAAAGAAAAAAACTCCCAATCAAATTACCCGGCTTTTGCCAAAAACCTATGAAGTAAAAATAGCTCAAGAGGGTTTTAGGCCTTGGTTAAAAAATTTGGCTATTGAACCGCAAATAACTACCTTTATTGAAGATGTTTCATTATTTTACCAGCAACCCGAAATTAAAACACTTGCCAAGGGCTCTTTTACCGATTTTTTAACAAGCCAAAATTTGGAAAATATCGCTTTAATTGAAAAAGGGAAAGATAACAAATACATCCTTTGGTTTTACAATCCAAACAATGAATCTTTTTCCAAACTTTACGAATCAACCAAAAATCTTCAGTTGTTATCTTGGTCGGATAGCGGACAAAAAATCCTATTGCAAGAAAATAGCGACTACCTGGTTGTTAACAAAAATCAGCCGGATCTTGTTTATAATCTTAATAAAATATACAAAACAACTTTTGATCAACTTAAGTGGGATGCGCTTAATGATAATTTACTTTATGGTTTAAAAAATCAACAGTTAGGACTGATAAATTTAAACCAAAAAAATTACACAACTATTACTACAGATAAAATCATTGATTTTTTACCCTATAAAAACGGAGTGCTGTGTTTGAACAAAACTTTTGAAAATTTATACTTAAAAATTTATTTACCGAATGAAGAACGATTAATTTTTACATTACCCAGCGGCGAAAATTATCAATTTAGCAATCTTGATGGACAGCAAATAGCTCTTAATGACCAAAATCAAAAACAACTTTACATTATCAATCCCAACTCTTCCAGCCAACCAATTAGCTCCATCTTAAAAAACGCTAGTGGCTTTAGTTGGCACGATCAAGCTCTGATTTATTGGGATAATTCGGAATTATGGGCTTTTTACCCTGTTTCCAATCAAAAAATACTTTTAGAAAGAACAGTGCAAAAAATCAGCAAGGCATTTTGGCATCCCAATATCGTTTATATTTATGCCGTTATCGGTAATAAATTAAAGCTTTATGAACTGGATAGCCGTGACCAAAGAAATATTTACGATATTTTGAGCGTTTTACCCGGCGAAGAAAATTTTATTGCTCCAAATAAAAAAGGCGACGCGTTTTTTGCAATCACCACAATTGATAATACACCAGGATTTTATAAATTTATTCTTCAGCCCTAATACGCGCCTGATTATTTTTTTGATTTGTTAAGTTCTTTGGCCACCAATTGATTGGCGCGCAATAATTCTTCAAACGAAGTACCGGCATCCACCCACCAATCAGTCATCACCTGACAGGTCATTGTGCCCTGCTTTACATACATATTATTCAAATCGGTAATTTCCAACTCTCCCCTAGAGGAGGGTTTTAATTTTTTAATCAGCTTAAAAACCTGACTATCGTACATATAAATACCGGTTTGGGCCAAATTGGACTTGGGTTTTTTGGGTTTTTCCTCAATAGAAATTACTTTGCCCAACTTATTTATTTGCACCACGCCGTATTGGTTGCAATTGGGCATTTGTTTGGCAAAAATTTTAGCGCCTTTTTTTTGCCCGCTAAAATCCTTAACCGCTTGTTTAAGATTATACTTAAATATATTATCGCCCAAAATCACCAAAATCTTTTGGTTGCCGGCAAAACTGCTGGCCAGCTGAACTGCCTGCGAAAGTCCGCCGGCCTGTTTTTGGATTTTGTATGATATTTTTAAACCAAAATTATCCCCTTTTGCCATTAAATCCTTAAATGATTGCAAATGGCCGGCGCCGGTAATTAACAAAACTTCCTTAATCCCCGCTTTGCTCATGGCCTCCAAGGGAAAATAAATCATCGGCCTATCAAAAATCGGCAATAAATGCTTATTAGTGACTAATGTTAACGGCCGCAATCTGGTGGCTGTACCACCGGCTAAAATGACACCTTTCATAAAATTATTTTAAATAATCTTTTAAGGAGTTTTCCCAGGGCCTTAAAAGCGGTAATTTTGTATTAAGTAATATGGAAAACTTAGGCCGTTTGGCCGGACGGATAAATTCAGCCGAAGTAACGGGCAGAATTGCGGCTTTAAAGCCGGTTAATTCTTTTATCTTTAAGGCGAATTCGTACCAGCTGCAGCTGCCGGCATTAGTTTGATGATAAATGCCAAATGACGGTTTGTCAACCAAAATTTTTTTAGTGCTTTGGGCTAAATCCAAAGCGTAGGTAGGATTTCCCACTTGATCGTTAACTACTTTGATCTCCTCTTGCTTGGTTGCTAAATCCAAAATAGTATCAACAAAATTTTTTCCGTTAGCCCCGTAAAGCCAAGCGGTTCTAATGAGGTAAAAATCACAGCCGGATTTTAAAATTAATTCCTCACCCAAGGCCTTGCTTTTGCCATAAGCGTTAAGAGGATTTATTTGGTCATTTTCCAAATAACCTTGACTGTTTTCATCGTTAAAAACATAATCCGTAGAATAATGCACCAAAATACAGCCAATTTTTTTACATGCCTGGGCTAAATTACCCACTGCTTGGCCGTTAACCAAATCACAGATTTCTTCGCTTGCTTCGCAACCATCAACATCGGTAAAAGCGGCTGCGTTAATGACAAAATCGGGTTTGATATCATTAATTTTTGCCTGTAAATCCTCAAATTTGGTTAAATCATAATCAGGCAGATCAGCGGGCACCAAATCATACTCGGCCAAAGCGTTGCATAAAGCATGCCCCAACATTCCCCCGGCACCTAATAGTAATATTTTCATAATGACCTGTCATTAGCGAGCGAGGGCAAGAAAAATTTGTCCGCGGGACACGTCACAGTACACGTGAAAGCAAATAAATTTTTCTTGTCCTCACTGACTTTAGTATATTCCGTACTGTTTTTTATAATACTCCAAATACTGCCCTGATTTCAGCTTTTTCCACCACCATTCATTCTGCTTATACCAACGGATTGTTTCATGAATAGCATCATTAAAATCATACTCCGGTTGCCAGCCCAATTTTTTTAACTTGGACCAATCAACGGCGTAACGCCTATCATGACCTGGGCGATCTTTAATCAATTCAATTTTATCCTTACTCAAGCCTAATTCCTTTAAAATAATATCAGTGGTTTGATAATTCTTTTTTTCAACGCCTGTACCAATATTATACACTTCGCCAACGACGCCTTTATGCAGTAAAAAATCGATCGCCCAGCAATGATCAAGTACGTAAATCCATTCCCTGATGTTTTTGCCATCGCCGTACAAAGGCACTTTTTTATTTTCCAATAAATTAGTAATAAACAAGGGTATTAACTTTTCCGGATACTGGTACGGTCCGTAAAAATTACAGCTATGGGTAACGATAACCGGTAAATTGTAAGTTTTAATGTAAGAACGGCAAAGTAAATCAGCGCTGGCTTTAGAAGCGCTATAAGGCGAATTGGGTAAAAAAGGCGAATCTTCGGTAAATAAGCCTTTGCTAATACTGCCAAAAACCTCATCGGTAGAAATTTGGATAAACCTGCTTATCTTAAATTCCTTAACCGCTTCCATGATATTATACGTACCAATAACATCGGTTTTAACAAAGGCATCGGGATCCAAAATGGACCGATCCACATGGGTTTCGGCCGCGTAATTGATAATTGCGTCTATTTTATTATTCCGGCAAATCTTAAAAACAGTTCGCTGATCAACAATATCGCCTTTAACGAATTTATAATTCGCATTGCCTTCAATATCCTTTAAATTGTCCAAATTTCCGGCGTACGTTAATTTATCCAAATTAATGATTTTATAATTTGGATATTTTTTTAAGATATGCCTAATGAAATTTGAGCCGGCAAAACCAGCTCCGCCGGTAATTAGTAAATTCATATTATAATTTGTAATAAATGTGAGCGAGGCAAGAAAAATTTATTTGCTTTCACGAGTACTCGAGTGTCCCGCAAATAAATTTTTACTTGGCCGAGCGAACATTAAGTACCCATTTCCCAACTGGAAAGATATTTAACCTGTTCGGGAGTTAATTTATCAACACTCACACCGATCGCTTTAAGCTTGGTGCGGGCAATGTATTGATCGGTTTTATCGGTTACATCGTAAACCCGTTTTTCCAATTTCTTATAATTTTTAACAACGAATTCGGCGGCCATTGATTGGTTGGCAAAACTCATATCCATTACGGAGGCGGGATGGCCTTCGGCTGAAGCCAAATTAATCAAACGGCCTTCGGCTAAAACATTAACTACCTTGCCATTCTTTAAGTAATAACTTTGAACAAACGGGCGTACTGTTTCCACTTTTTTAGAAACCTTTTTTAAAGCAACTAAATCTAACTCAACATCAAAATGGCCGGAATTACAAACAATCGCGCTATTTTTCATCTTTACAAAGTGCTCTTTTCTAATAACATGGATATCACCGGTTAAGGTGCAGAAAATATCGCCAATAGGAGCTGCCTGTAACATTGTTTTAACCTCTAAACCGTCCATAACCGCTTCTAAGGCCTTAACCGGATCAACCTCGGTAACAATAACCTTAGCGCCCATTCCTTTGGCTTTAAGGGCAAATCCTCGGCCACACCAGCCATAACCAGCCACTACCACTGTTTTGCCGGCAAGTAAAATGTTGGTCGCCCGAATAATGCCATCTAAAGTAGATTGACCGGTACCGTAACGGTTATCAAAAAAATGCTTGGTAGCCGCATCATTAACCGCGACAATCGGGTAAAGTAATTTTTTTTCGGCCGCCAACGCTTTTAAACGAATAACGCCGGTAGTTGTTTCTTCCGAACCGCCAAAGATATTTTTTACCAAATCTTTTCTTTTGGTATGAATAATAGAAACCAAATCCGCACCATCATCCATGGTAATATTTGGCTTAGTATCCAAGGCCGCGTTTAAGTGTCTGTAATAACCATTGCGGTCAATATTATTTTTAGCAAAAACAGGGATGCCAAAGTCCTTCACTAAGCTGGCAGCCACTTCATCCTGGGTTGATAAAGGATTGGAGGCGCACAAAACAACGCTAGCTCCGCCCATTTTTAAGGTTCTCATTAAATTGGCGGTTTCGGCCGTAACATGCAAGCAAGCAGCCAATTTCACGCCTTTTAAGGGCTTGGTTTTGGAAAATCTTAAACCAATTTCCCGCAAAACATCCATTTGCTTTTCCGCCCACAAAATTCTTTTTTTACCGGCCTCGGCCAGTTTGAGATTCTTGACGTCGTATTTCATTTTGTTGTTTAATTAATTAATTTTTAATTATCCCAACAATATTCTATCATATCAGCGCCAATTGTAAAATAACCCTCTTATTTAATATAGTTGGATCATCAAATATAATCTAATCTTGACATTTTATAAATGCTTGTTAAGGTTGATAAGACAAATTTTCAATCCTTTTGTTTTGCTCGGGGGTAAGGGTCCCGCGCCAGGAAATATCGGAACGCGATCACCAGTGGCTCTGCTTTAATGTGAAAAACAAAGTGAGTATGCCCGCCCGAGGCTAAACTCTAACCGACGTAATTAATCGTCTATTCATTAAAAGAACTAATTGCAAAACAACAAGGGAGAAATGTTATATAGTGCTAAAAAAACCTATTACTGTATATAGGGAGGAGTTGTATTGTCTAATTTGGGAAATCATTATTATATGATATATCTTGAAGGACGTCATCTAAGCTATTAATAGTGTCTTTTTGGGTTAATTTGTAGGCCTGATCAGCATCATAGGTATTAGTGACCATGGTACCGTTATGGTATTCAATGGCTGACATTTGCTTTAAGGGCGAGTAACTAACATCATCAATTAAGGGATCACTGGTGACTATTGTTTGGGCTGATTCGCCGTATCTGACGGTTTCAGGGAGATTATTGTTGTTGTAACTGTACCACACCTTAAAACTGCCAGGGTAGGTTATTTTGGTGGGTAAAGAGTTGTAGCCGTATTCCCAAGAAGTGCTGTAATATTTACTGTTGATGGTTTTTGTCTCTTGAGTGGTTCTGCCCCATTTATCGTAAGTAATCATGAATCGTGTGTGAACAGATCTTGATTTATTTTAATTTTATACTTGAACCTTCATCATAAATTTTATTCTTTTCAACCTTGTAAAGAAATAGTGTATTAGGTTGCCAATCTTTACTTAAATAGATTCTACCGTTATAAATATTTTTTTCCCATCCAAATTCACTTGTTAACCTTCCGAATTTGTTATATTCCAACGATAGTATTTTTCTACCACCTGTTAAAATATAGTCAAAATTATTAAGTTCCAAGTCGGGTAAACTAATATTAAATTCTTTTTCATCTTCAATTTTTCTTTCTTTTCCTAAAAAATGCCACCAGCTTTTATCAATCCTATTATTATTTTCAATATTTTGTTCAGTAATAAAAAAATTTTCAGAATATACTTTAACTTTGTTGGGCCAAAATAAATAAATATTAATTATAATAGCAATTAAGGCGAAAACAAATAACATAGTTTTGATATTATTTTTGATCATAATATTTTCTCATTAATAATTAGCGATAATAATCTCTAGAATTTATATAAGGCGCTCTAATCCCATCAGGTGTATATTTTACCAAACCATAAACAGGCCTGATATGTGTAAACCAGAACCCTACATTTGATAATCTACCTGGCCGTGGAAAGTTATTAGTATAAGCCATGTAACCATCCCAACCATATACTGTTGTGTTTTGATTTTTAGACAAAAATGATGCTAAGTTTTCGTCAGATGTTATATTGCCACTTTGACAAACAAACAAATTTATAGATCCGATTTTCTTTTTATCAAGATCTCCTAAGTAAGTTCCTTGCGTTTTACTTTCTTTAGTTTTACCATCCTGATAAATAACTAGATACTCGGCTACTCTATTGTTTGCATCATAATTTATTGTTACATGATCTGATCCACCATGAAATAACATTGTAACCTCGTCAATATCAGAATTTTCATCATCCATCTTGGACCATTCATCAGCGAATTGTTCATTAGTTGAAATAGGCACTAAATGCACGGGTTCGTTATATTTATCTGTCAATCGTTGCTCTTCCCTGCCAGCTTGACTGGAGAAATCATCAGGATCGTAAAAAACATAGCTGTCTAAGCCGAATGGATCTATGTAAACAATGGGATTATTGTTTACATAAGCGTAAGTATTTAATTTTTGAGGATTAGCAAGGAAACTTGCTAAACTATAGCCAGAAATATCTTCAAAATTGTTAAACGCGATATTAAACGTAAGTGGATCCACCCTATTAAACCTCCCTGTATCCTGATTAAGGTACCTCTGTTCAAAATAGCTAAGATTGGTTTCCTCATCCAGCTCTTTCCCTGTAAACCGGTAATCCGTGGCATAACCGTAGGTTTCATCAGTGTTTCGTTCTCCGCCATAGGGATAGTAATCATAGATAGTTTTAAGAACACCTGAAGAGTTGGTAACTATGGCACTTGAGCCAAGATGGTCGGAGAAAACTAATGTTAAAACAGGATTGGCATAATTTGTTCTTTTAATGTTGGCAATGGTCTGATTGCCAAGCATAATATGCCTAATTTCTACCGATGAAGGGGTGGAAGTTGAGCCCTGTATTGAAGAAAGGTTTTCTTCGTACAGCTTGTTGGGGTAGTAATCAGTATATAGCAAAGTAATAAGGTTAAATTGAGTATCTATGGTATCAAAGGCCTTTTGTTTCATTGTTCGTATGCCTGTATAGTCGTAGAGCATGGCCAGAGTGGTTGAAGCATCAAGAGTAGTGCTAGCAAACCTATCTTGCCTGTTAAAGTTGAATGTTAAAGAACCATCATTGGTTAAATTGCCATTTAAATCGTAGGTTTGGGCTATGTTGTTGATCTCTGTTGCTTGGTAGGGATTGGCGTTGGCGTATTCATAATCCCCTATATCCGACTTGTTAGTCATATTACCTATGGGGTCGTAATTGTAGGTTTGAAGGTAGTTACTGCCTTGAACTGCTAAGGTTGAGGAAGCGCTAGTTAAGCGGTAGAGGTCATCGTAGGCGTAGTTTAGGGTTTTAGCTATATCATTATCTGAACTATCAACTAATTGGGTAATATTACCTACATTATCGTAATTATACGATATATCTTGAAGTACATCATCCAAACTGTTAACAGTATCTTTTTGAGTTAATCTATAGGCCTGATTTGCATCATAGGTATTACTGGCAGTAGTGCCATTGTGGTAGTCAATGGCTGACATTTGCTTTAACGGTGAATAGCTAACATCATCAACTAAAGGCGTACTATTAACTATGGTTTGAGCTGATTCGCCATATCTAACTGTTTCAGGAAGATTATTGTTATTGTAAGAATACCAAACCTTAAAACTGCCTGGATAGGTTATTTTAGTGGGTAAAGAATTGTAGCCATACTCCCAAGAAGTACTGTAATATTTATTATTGATGGTTTTGCTTTCCTGGGTTGTTCGGCCCCATTTATCGTAGGAATGTATGATTAATTTAATAATCATTGCCATTATGTACCTAATACAGGATCTTCTGGTTCCCAATTATCATTGCAAGTTTTAAACTCTAACTTATAATCCTTATTAAACAATAATCCAACTCCCGGATTTTCAAACCATTCATCGCCGTAGCTCAAATGAACTTTATCAAAAAGTATGTCTGCAGTAGGCCAATAACCTTTCATCTTCTGTAAAATTGAAAACAGATTCTCTGATAATGCTAATTCTTTACAGGCCTTTGTTAAACCTTGATTAGACGCCAGTTTTTTTTGATATTGTTTATTTTGAAAATTTGAATCAGCAATATACCAGAGAAGCAAATTTTCTAATACAAACAAAATTAAAACTATGGCGATTTTTGTAGCATTTTTCATTGTTTTGATCCTTTCAGCCAGTTCCAAATGACTTTGGAACCGTTACTTATTGAATTAGATATTGAATTAGTTGCGCTTTTAATTTTTGCGCCAATATTTTGGCCAGATCTATTTGAACCATAACTACCCAAAGCGCTTAGATTTTGACCTCGACCAGAAGGCACTGAATTCCCATCAGCCCTTTTATAATTACTTGGCATAACATCGCCGTAACCAGGATCAATGCCAGGCGCATTGCCATTCCACGATAAATTTTTAACGCCAGCATTAACCAAAAGCGTGGTCGTAAAATTGTTGGAATTATAACCATTAACTGCAAATGGGTCATACGCAGCATCGTTTTGATAGGCGTTATATTGTACCATTATATCCTTAATGAATTCCGTATCGGTTTTACCATCAGGTGTTGGAACTTCTACTTTATCCTTTAATGCACCCTTTTTATTATTTACATCTGAATAGCCATTTTGAATTACCGAAACGTCAGATTCGGCATTAATTTGTTTCTTTAAACTATCATTCTCATCTTCATAATAAGCCCCTACAATCCAACCCTGCCCCTCTTCTATCCCAAAATCACCAGGATTATCCGGGACCATGTATAAAAATACATGTGTGCCGGACTCTTGGGATTCAATTGCCTTTGAAACTGCATATACCTTTTCGCCACTAGGATCAATTAACGTTAGTGGATTATTCCTAGCATAGGAATAATTATTCAACTGTTGTGGGTCTAGTAAGTAATCGACCGGCACACTAAAAGAGAGCGGATCAACTTGAGTAAATCTACCTATACCTTGATTATAATACCTCTGCTCAAAATAACTCAAATTCGTTTCCTCATCCAGCTCCTTACCCGTAAACCGGTAATCAGTGGCATAACCATAGGTTTCATCTGTATTTCGTTCTCCACCGTAAGGGTAATAGTCGTAGATAGACTTAAGAACGCCTGAAGAGTTGGTAACTATGCCAGAAGATCCAAGGTGGTCGGAGAAAACAAGGGTTAGGGCAGGATTGGCGTAATTAGTTCTTTTAACATTGGCAATGGTTTGATTGCCAAACATAATATGCCTGATTTCTATAGACGAAGGAGTTGAAGTGGAGCCCTGTATGCTTGATAGTTCTTCCTCATAGAGCTTGGTTGGGTAATACGTGGTATTTAGGAAGGTAATCGGGTTAAACTGGGTATCTATGGTATCAAAGGCCTTTTGCTTCATTGTTCTTAGGCCCGAATAATCATAGAGCATTGATAGAGTGGTTGAGGCATCAAGAGTAGTACTGGCAAATCTGTCTTGCCAGTTAAAGTTGTAGATTAAATTATTATCATTGGTTAAATTGCCATTGGCATCATAGGTCTGATTGATGTTGTTAATCTCTGTTGCCTGGTAGGGATTGGTATTGGCGTATTCGTAATCCCCTATATCTGATTTATTGGTCATATTTCCTATGGGGTCATAACTATAGGTTTGATGGTAGTTACTGCCTTGGACTGCTAACGTGCTAGAAGCCACGGTTAACCTGTACAGGTCATCGTAAGTATAGTTTAAGGTTTTAGCTAAGTCATTCTCTGAACTATCAACTAATTGGGTAATGTTGCCTACATTATCGTAATTATATGATATATCTTGAAGGACGTCATCTAAGCTATTAATAGTGTCTTTTTGGGTTAATTTGTAGGCCTGATCAGCATCATAGGTATTAGTGACCATGGTACCGTTATGGTA